>CBDUCX010000296.1:0-6937 GCA_965365755.1 uncultured Pleurocapsa sp. | reverse complement strand
GATTAAAGTTGAACTGGTCAAAGACTAGGTTATATTGCTCGAATGCGCGATCATATCTAGGGGCTGCTGGCACAGAGCCTCACGTTCAAGGAGTGATGATGGTTATTAGAAGAAATCAAATTGATGAACTTCAAAAATCTATTGATGCCCTAAGAGACAGTTGGTCAGATTTATACTCCGACCTTGAAGAGAAGAAAAAATCTTAGTTCTCGATTATTAATCGCGAACTAACTCTTCTTTTGTCCCGCCTTACGTTGGTTGCCATCAAGCTAATAGAATAAGAGATATTCAGCATAGAGAATTAGCTTATCAAGTTGGTTTACAACAAGCTCAAATAGTAAAGAATACTAGTGATATAGCTAATTTTAAAGCAAGTACCACGCAACAAATAGAAAGCTTAAAAAGACAATATCAAGGACAAATAGATTCTTTAACTAAAAGTAACTCTGAACTACAGAAGAAAGTAACTCAAGCTAATAGCGATATTCAACAACTTAACAATCAAGTTCAAAGTACTAATTTAGATTTTCAATCCCTTAAGCAAAAAACTGATTCTCAAGTTACTAACGATACTCAAAAGTTAATTAAGAAAACAGTTGAAAAAGAAGTTAATGAAAATATTAAAATTAGAAACTTAAATGATAAAGTTACTAACTATGATTTAATATGATTTAAATCTCCAGACTCTTAAGTCTAATACTAAAGTACTTGAAAATAGTATAGAAGCTAGAGACAGAGAAGTAATTAAACAAGCAAAAGACCTAGAAAGACGAGTTAATGAAATTATAGATAATGGAGTTAAAACCGAGACTAAAGTAGACGAGCTAGGTAGACAAATTATACAAAAAAATAATCAAGTGGATCAAAAACAAGTTCAAGACATTAATCTTAAATTAGACAATTTAGATAACAAAATATCTAATTTTCCTAGTCCTACTACTATTGCTCTAGCTGTGGGTGGACTGGATATCTTGCGACAAATCAAAGACAATAGTTCAAAGTCAACCTGCCAAGCTCCTACTTTAGTACCCCCTGTAGCAACTAGTGTTACTAATTTACAAGCTCTAAACACAGCGCAAAATATAGGCATTCAAAACACAGTCAACACAATTAATCAAACAGTTTCTCATGGGACTTATGGACTCAAAGCTATGAAAAATGCTGCTGACATAGCTTGGAAAGCCACTCACGCCGATAAAGCCTTACAGATGCTCAACACAGTTTTATTAATTAATAACGCTATGTTTCTTGGTTCAAACATTGCTGACACAGTAGGCGATACAGCTTCTTTAGTACTAAGCAGCTTGGGAATCAAAGACAGTCAAGGTCAAGCAATCAACGTTAATCAAGTAATTGGTAACACGGTTACTCATTTATTTTAACCATTTGTGGCTTAGTTAGACTAAGAAAAGGTTGTCTCATTTTAGAAATAGTTAAAGATGATTATAATGAGCAAACAATTGCTGTTCTTAAACATCATAGTTTTGGCGCAAATTTGCCATTAGTGACTTCTAGTACTTAATAAATCGTTGTCTAACTAGTAAACTACGATTGTAAATTAAACAACCCCAATCTCTTTATCCAACTTAGTTACAAATTATTGGAGATGTCTATTAATTAGAGAGTAACTTTCGAGTTTTGCTCGTTTTTCTAGTTTATCGGCTCTCTAATTTATGATTGAATTCCCATTCAAAAAGGAGGAAGTAATGAATTATCGAACTTTATATACAATGCTTCCAATTTTAGCTCTACTTTTATCTGAAATAACGGCAGATGCTGCTCAATTTGTAAATACGGATAATACTCAGCAGTTGTATGATGCTATTCTTTCCCAAAGAGCAATCGGCTGTACAAGAAAAGAAGAAACCTTGTATGAGGGAATTGTAAAGTATCAGCGGACTTCATCAGAATGGTGGATGCGTTGTGACGGAAAAGTTGATGATGAATCCGATTATTTCTTTCCTCGGATAAATACCTACAACTCAAAAATTGATTCTCTAGTAACCGACATTTTGGGATATCGTCCCAACAGAACTTGGAAAGACAGAGAAGTGTGGTTGCGTGTCAATCAGGTATGGAAATGGCTGCAACAAAACCAACTCTCTCCGAATAACCCTAACTACGCCAAAGCCGACCGTTACATTGAGAGCTTACCTAGTTGGCCCTCAATCAGCAACATAGCTCATATGTGCTACAAATATAGAGGGATCTGCTGGGGAACCTGTATGAGTCGCGCACAGTTATTTGCAACATTATTATATTCAGTGGGCATACCTCCAGAGAAGTTCGCTATTGCTGAGTCACGCTGGAAGCCAGAGTATAGTCAGCACAAGTATGTCATTCTCCATGTCAACCAAAGCTGGTTTTATCTAGACCCTACTTATATTGAACAGAGACTTACTAAGGATGCTGTATTTTCTGTAGGTCATGGTCGAGCAGACTATATTCATCCTCGAAGTGTGATCTTGCTTCCAGGTTCAACAATTTCTGGTGTTCCTCTCATATCTGATTCGAGAGGTTATTGAACAGCAAATTTTTGAAGTGAGATCGCCATAAAGAATAATATTTCAATGAAACTTAATAATATCCAGTAATTTTCCTTCTTTATGTAAATTTTCACTGAATTTTCGCTTTAGCGCAATGCAGCTTAATTGAAAGGAGGTAGGGCATACCGTTTAAGCCTGTTGAGGGATAGGTCTGCGAAGATACCTTTGAAGCAGGAATCCCCTGGTCATTTATGCGGGGGAGCGTTAATACCAAAATTCAACAAAAAGCATGGCTTAGACAGAATATTTGTTCCATCAGATAAAACCACGCAGATCAATTTTTTGCTATATGAAAGAGTAAGCCCTAGCACCTTGTATTGCTTAATTCGTCTTCAATCAACTGAAGAAAGCCAACGTTATACCTCCGTCAAACGATGGTGCCTGGGTTGACAAGGGGGTGTTACCTGAATTTATTTCAGGTACTTGAATGCCCCGCTCCATTCCGCGGCCACAAAATGTTAGGGAGAAGCTAAGAGCAAGATGAATCAATCATTTTGATTGAACTAAACTCCACCCCCTGCTACACTTTACCTTTCCTTGAATAACAGTATTGAGGTATTGTAAGCGAATGCCATACTTACTGCCTAACTCCTTAGCAGTGCAGTGCTCGGAAATATTTCTTTTTTCGTTTTTCCAACTGTAAGTTTTCTGATAAAGATTTGTATCTGTTTGCTTTACGGAAGACGATGCTTTTTGAACAGGAACTAATTCGGCTATCGAATCTTCTACTAAAACTACCTGAGCGACTAATTCCCCAATTTCTTGATTAGTGGCTGCCAAATTTAACCTTTTAATTCCATCTTTGACGTTGAGCTTTTTCATGCCAAATCGACTTTTTGTTCCATCAGTGGCAAATATAATGGGATCTTTGACCCCTTCTTCTATCAGACTTTTTGCTAATTCAGGATTGTGGTAATTTTCTGTTGGGACGAGAAGTACAAGATCTTTTAATGCAGCTTGATAAGTGATTTTTTTCATGATTAACTCAGCTCTGTCATTGTTAATTGGAGAAACATCAATCAGGAAAATTCTTGGTAGTATGACTCGTACAGTTGTTTAGGATAATCTTTGCTCTGGAGAAATTTATGAATTGAAGTTTAGATAATATTGTTTGTAGCCAGAGGGCAAAAAATAATTCGATTGTCTGTTAAGGTCTGAAGCAATTTTCCTAATTTGTGCCGAATTACCGCCTGGGAATTTTCTCAGTAGAAACTCTTTGGGATATGCGAACTTTCAACTCATACATTTTATTCATCTGCGCAATTTTACTCATCCGTATTATTACTGATTTTTAAGCGCATTTAATAAAAACTTAAGAATGTTTGATTTAGCATTATTTTAAGTTTTAATTCTTAACTAGAGTATACACTTGTATCAGTATACATCAACACAAATTGATGTATTATGGTTCGCAATCAAGTAACCACAATTAAAAGTCTCGATAGCAAATATTAATAAAAAGTAAATATTAAATCAGTTTTAAATACTATTGTAAATATATAAAATACGTTCCAGACACTGAAAATCAGTTAGGGCTGAAAATTAGCGATCGCGTATTTTTACTTCTGGATAATTACTGATAAAATCTGGAGCGTCGCATTTCTACAATATTATTAATGCCCCGACCTATTTAAAAGCCAGGGCATTTTTTAAATATTTCATTAATGGGTGGTTACTAAACAGTTTACCAGTCAAAACTAGAACTAGAATTATTGATTGTTCCCCCAAAAGGTTGTACGCCTACTGCTGGATAGTTATCGTTATCGGGACTAAAGATTTCTATAAATCCTTCTGTTATGTATTGAATCACGTATACAATCATATCTTTTACTGTTCTTGCTACAATCATAGTCTTAACTCCTAAGTGACCTCTGTGAGAAGATATATTAATATAGTCTAATCTCTACTCTCTTAGGTTTTGACTTTTTAATCTAGTCTTGATGAGCAAAATGCAATGATTATTTGTTCTTGTTTATATTAAAAAATTTTTGTTTATGAATCTTTGAATATGTAGCAATTTTTCTTTATGTTCAGCCATTGTCCTAACTTAAACACGTAATGTTATACTTTAAGCCACATCAGACAGTAAAACTGCAGCAATGAAATTCGCGATCATTAATGAAGCGCGAGCGCATTTTTTCCTGACTAAATTGAAGTTTCTTAATGGATTGCTCTCAAGGCTGCAATTAAACTTTGGCAAGTATTAGTTAAAAAATTCAAGTCTAGAGTTTCAATTGTGTCACTAGCTTTATGATAGTGAGGATTACGCAACATTGCCGTATCAGTAACCATAATGGCACGGTAACTCTGTTGCCAAAAAGGACGATGATCGCTAAATCCAGTAATCGGCAATAACTTCCCAGCACTAGGATCGGGCAGTACTTCAATTGGCGTACCATGTTGTTTCATTTGCTGGCTGAGACTAAACAGATCAGAAATAGCACTCAAGTTACCAACTAAAGCGATAAAGTTGCCGCGATCGCTATAAAATGGCTTGATAATCTTAGGATAGGCTTGAGAACCTTGAGCATCATTACAATAACCCAACATCTCTAAAGACAACATCAGCCTTAATTTTTGTTGATCTTGTTTAAGCTGTTGAGCATACGCAGTACTTCCCAGCAAACCATACTCCTCTAAATCGAAAGCAACCAACCGCACAGGATATTTTAAAGGAGTAGCCGAAAATACTGCTGCCAATTCCAACAAAACCGCTATCCCCGTAGCATTATCGTCTGCCCCAGGAGTTCCCGGTACAGCATCATAATGTGCGCCAATCAGAATTGGAGCTAAATTAGAAGCAGAATTAAGATTTAAAATCAGATTTTGATGAGTTTGACCATTAAAGACAAATTCGTGAGTTTGTACTTCCCCCCACTGCGCCAAAGACTGACGAATATACTCCCTGACGAAGAAATGTCCTCCAGAATTGAGATAAGGATCTCTTTCTCGCACAATCTGAGTTAAATGATTATGTAGCCGTTGTTTTAACTCAATAGTTGCCTGTTGATGATCCATGTTGATTTACCTCCAGGTCTAAAAAATTCAATTCTCAATACAATCTATAAATTTTGTCTGATGATATCTTCAAATATCCAATAAAGACATCTCAATTGTTTTAGCTTGTATAGCAGGATAAAAGTTAGTATGATTGCATAGCCATATTTACACGTATATTCTTATGCTGATCGAGTTCAGCGTCGGTAACTACCTCTCGTTTAAAGAAAAAGGGTTCTTCAGTTGATATTATGCTTAACTAACAGTTAAATTGCCACGATAATAAAACTCTAGTGCGAAAATTATCAAAATTTCTAAACTCATACGCAGAACGTTTAATTAATTTTATTTTATTGTTAATTCCCTCCACTACACCATTAGTTATTCTTTCATTGAAATAACCAATTATTTCCCCAATCCACCTCATAATTGTCTTTCTTCTAACAGCGCAATTACTTTGCTTTGCTCAATATCTATTAGCACTGCACAATTTCTAAGATGAGGAGGTCATTACTAAATTCTTATTGACTTTTGACGATATTTAACTGATTTTAAGCAATAAGTAATATCTTCTACAAGTCAGTATTTAAAGCAGTTTAAGCTGTAAAACTTATTTGATTAACTTTCTAGTCTTAGATATTTAACATCTGCTAAAGCTTCTTCATAACTATTACCTTCGCCAATCACAATCCCTTCAATACCAGGGGGATCGCTTTATCTAAAAATTTTAAGTGCGATCGCTTTTAACTTTTAACTTATGTAATATCTGTAATATGTTGCTATTCCTAGCCAAAAAGTTATTAGGAAAGTCCCTACAAAATAGATTAAGCATAATCTAATTTGCTATACTTGTACAATTAAAAGCACAGGTTGAGCTATGAAAATAGTAACTTTTACAGAAGCAAGAAATAAACTTAAAAGCGTCTTAGATCGAGTAATTGATGATGCTGACTATACCGTAATTACTAGGCGGGATGCTGACGATGCGGTGGTCATGTCTCTAGAGTATTTCAATAGCTTGCTGGAAACCGTTCATTTACTCAAATCTCCTGCTAATGCTGCCCATTTAGAACGTTCAATTGCCCAATACAGACAGGGGCAAGTAACGGAAAAAGACTTGTTGGATGAGTAGGCGTATTTTAGCTTGGACTGATGAAGCTTGGGATAGTTATGTTTACTGGCAAAGTCAGGATAAAAAAACCTTGAAAAGAATCAATAAGCTGATTAAGGCAGCTAAAAGTACTCCGTTTGAAGGAATTGGCAAACCCGAACCATTAAAAGAAAATTTATCTGGTTTTTGGTCACGTCGTATTGATGATACGAATCGTCTAGTTTATGCTGTGGACGATCGCTATTTGACAATTATTTCTTGTCGTTTCCATTATTGAAGTAAT
>CBDUCX010000295.1:0-6975 GCA_965365755.1 uncultured Pleurocapsa sp. | reverse complement strand
ATAGCTATAAACTAAATTACAAACGTCTTTGACTGAAAAAATCTCATGACTCATTCATGAAGCAAGTAACCACAGTAGCCTGTAAAATCCAAGTAGATAAAAATATTTCGTCAGAAATTGACGAGATACTATCGACGTTTGCTGCTGCTTGTGAATGGGTAAATGCAAACACGCCATTGGAATTAACTAACAAAGCAAAGATGCAAAAGTTAGTGTACAACGATGTTCGTGTATTATTTGGGTTATCTGCAAACTTGGCTATACAAGCTCTAAGACGTGTTTGTTCTAACCGAAAAACAGCAAAAGTGAAGAAACGCAACGTTAGAAAGTTTAGCCCCACCTCGGTTAGTTATGATGCTCGAATCTTTAGTTTTCGAGAATCTGATTATTCTATCAGTCTTAAGCTTCTAGAAAACAGAGTTCGTTTTGATTTGGATATTGGCAACTACCAAAGAGGCGTTCTAAAAGGACAAGCGCCAAAATCAGCAACATTAGTTAAACGCAGAAATGGTGATTACTACATTCATATTAATCTAGAAAATGAAACACCCGATCTAATCGTTGCAAAACAGGTTTTAGGTGTCGATTTAGGTAGAACAGATATTGCATATACATCAGATGGAGAAAACTGGAATGGACAGCAGCTAAAAAAAGTCAGAAATAGATATGCGACTTTGAGAAAAGTTCTTCAGAAAAAAGCCTCGTTAGGCACGAGAAGTAGTAGACGTAGATGTCGGCAACTTCAGAAACGGTTATCGGGCAAGGAAAAAAGATTCCAAAAGCAGATAAACCATGAAATATCACGCCAGTTAGTTAATAATGCAGTAGCTAGTAAACGGGCGATAAGCTTAGAAGATTTATCAGGAATTAGAGAGCGAACTAATCAACTACCGAGAAACAAACAAGAGCGCAGAAAGTCTAACAACTGGAGTTTTTACCAGCTAAGACAATTTCTGGCTTACAAATGTGTGTTGGCTGGTATACCGCTGTATTTGATAAATCCTGCCTATACCAGTAAAACCTGCCACAAGTGCTTACACATAGGCAATCGAAATGGCAAAAAATTTAGCTGTAGCAATATCGCTTGTAATTGGAAAGGCGATTCTGACTATAATGGCGCACAAAACATTTCTGCATTAGGGCGATCTATAAACTCGCCTGGAGGCTCAGATCTCTCCTGTAAACTAAAACTTGGAAGCGTAGAATACTTTCAGCAAGCGTCTATTTGAAGATGACTTAGGGCTACTGAAAACCCCACCTTCAACCGTAGCCTAGCGGAGGTAAGGCGGGGTAGTTTATGAAAGAGTTATACTACTGAGTTGTTGTTTAAAAGCCTTTCATGGTCAATTTTTTGCGGTTTGGCGTTGGAATCATCTCATGGGCATATCTACTTCAATTTTCTGTGTTGGCTTCAGAATTGCCAGGTATTAAAAAGAAAGCCCGTTTCTTACCTGATAGCTTGCGTCAAACGCAGCAGCAGAATTTTGTCGTTACGGCAGAATCAGAATCGCCGTACTACTTGGTTGCCCAAGAGCGTCAGGGAGAGAGCCAAAAGTTTGAAATACCGATGGAGGAAGATTTTCAGCCATCCATTCCTGTAGAGCAGGTAGAGGTAATTGAGGTAATTGCCGATCGCCAGGAATATGATCAGGAGCGGGGAATAATTACGGCAGAGGGCAATGTGACTATGCGTTTTGCCCAATCGGTGATGACGAGCGATCGCCTGGAAATTAATCTCAATGATCGCTTGGCGGTAGCGAGGGATAACGTGGTTCTCGAACGGGGAGAACAAGTACTGCGGGGAGAACGGTTTGAATATTATTTAGTGGCAGATCGAGGGGTTATTTATCAGGCGGGGGGAGAAGTTTATCAGCCTAGTCTCAGTCAAGATACGGATTTTGCTCAAGAGATCACCTCCCAACAAACCAGATTAGATCGAGTATTGAGCGATCGCCTAACTGATAATCAACCTGTAACTGGGGTTACAGCACAAGAAGGTATTGGTGCCACAATTGGTAGTCAAGGAGTTGGTTTAATCGATGGTCAGAGTGCCAGTGGCGGTGGCGGGACAATCAATCGCTTAAGGTTTGAAGCAGAAAGAATTGATTTTGAGGCAACTACCTGGACAGCTAAAAATCTTCGCTTAACGAACGATCCTTTTTCCCCTCCTGAATTAGAGGTACGTGCAGCAACGGCAACTTTCGAGCAACTAGATTCTCTGACAGGTAAGCTGACTACTGAAAAATCTCGCTTGGTGCTAGACGATAGTTTAAAGATTCCTTTGTTGGTTAATTCCTTTGTTTTTGATAGTCGTCCGAGTGAACCAGGACTATTTACGATCGCTTTTGATGGAGACGAGCGAGGCGGGCTATTTATCGAGAAAACTTGGAAGATTCTGGAGCGATCTAACTTTAGTTGGGAAATCTCCCCACAATATTTTTTACAACGAGCCTTAATTCCCACGACCTTTGATTTTAGTGATTCTGATGAAGGTGGTGTATTTAATCCCGACGTATTCGGTATAGACACCAGTCTTAACGCGACATTTACCCCCCGAACCGACTTAAAAGCATCGGCTTCCCTTCCAGGCTTAGATCCCGATGAGATTGAAGATAATTTACGTACCAGTATCAGTATTCAGCAGAAAATAGGCAACCTGAATAATCCTTATCGCTTCGCTGCCGAGTACAATTTCCGCGATCGCCTTTTTAATGGTTCCTTGGGTTTTCAGACAGTTAGAAGTAGTGTTGGGGGAGTCTTTACCTCCCCTAACCTAGCACTGGGCAAAACTGGGGTAACTTTGCAATATCAGGGGTCAATTCAGAATATCAGTGCTGATACCGACGTACCAGAATTATTGGCAGGCAATCGAGAAGATGATCTGATTAACCTGACTCGCTATCAAGCAGCAGCTTTTCTCAATAAAGGCTTTTCTATTTGGCGAGGAGAACCTTTGCCTAGTACCAAAGAACAGGGATTACGTTATACCCCTGTCCCTACCGTACCTTATCTAGACCTATTTACAGGAATTTCGGGGGTGAGTAGTCTCTATAGTAATGGTGACTCCCAACTATCCTTAGAAGGTACTATCGGTATCCAGGGTCAACTGGGACATTTTTCCCGTTCTTGGCTGGACTACACAGGCTATAAATTGAGCTATTCACAAAATATTCGGGGAGACGAATCGCCTTTTCTGTTTGACCGTTTAGTGGATCGACAAATCCTCTCCTTTGGTATTACTCAGCAAATTTATGGCCCTTTTCGCGTCGGTTACCAAACTTCTCTAGACTTGGAAGACAATGACACCATCAGTACCGATTTTCTCTTGGAATATAGCCGACGAACTCACAATATAGTCCTGCGTTATAATCCAGAGCTAGAAATTGGTTCTTTTAGTCTGCGGATCAGCGACTTTAACTGGCAAGGAAATCCTCGACCATTTAAAGACAAAGGGATTAAACCAGTAATTCAGGGAGTTAACTAATTTAATTATTCTGGCTTTTCTAGATTCGTACTGCATAAATACTACTAATTAATTCTGTTGCCAGATTGTCATGAATTACTACAATTTTTTCAGCAGCTCGGAGACGATTTTGCGATCGCACTTTGCTAGTTTTAAAGTAATTTATTACCTTCTTAAAAACCTCAGAGTAAAGAGCTAATAGCTAGAAGTGACCAACGGTATTACTATCAATTTCATACTTTAAGTCCGTAGCATCTTTATTTCGCTATAGCATTACGGATTTATGTTATGACTTTTACTACCCATATGCGTTTGCGTAACAAGTCCGCAGAACCCAGCGGTATCCTTTAGGACTACCCACTACTAACTACTACCCACTATCTACTATCTACGAGCCGATAATCTGAATACGTCCTAATCTAAACTTTGTATGGCTATAGCTCTAATATTTTCTGCTGCTTAGAATTGGTTTTACCGTAACCTAAATCTTCATTTTTATTGGATTTAATTAAATAAATAAATAACTAGACTAACCCCAGACAATTAAGTCTATTGATAGCTATACTAGTTGTTGTTAAAAAAATATTAATAATATGCAACTATTGATCTCGATTGAACATCTATATTTTAAAGATTCCAGGAGAAAATCACCTTAGAGCATTGGTAAAAGTTTTAGTTCTCATTACTGGCATTTTCAACTACTAGCCACAACTATAGGATGAACCAAAATTCTGAGAGCAATTCAGATAAGCAGGCTTCGGGAGATCACGAAGCGTACAGCCATTCGAGTACTAGCCCGAAGGGTAATCGTCAAGTGCATCCTAAGAGCCTACAACCAAAAGCCATATCGAAACAGTCGAAGCAGTATAATAGCCCAGCAAAACAGTACAGTTGGCGGCGTAAATTAGTCACAACTGTTATTTTTTTACTTTTAGGCAGCGCTGGGGGAGGCTTGATCTATGGTTGGTATTTTGTGCAGCGCAAATTAATTCCTTTAATCGAGACAGAAGCAGGAAATTATCTAAATCGTCCTCTAGAGTTAGGTGAACTAAAATCACTCTCTCCAACTAAAGTGAGTTTTGGCAACAGTGCCTTACCTACAACTCAAGAGAATCCAGATTTTGTCAAAGTAAAAGAAGTCCAAGTCAATTTTGCACCCCTACATTTTCTGCGTCAGCGTAGGTTAAAGCTCGACCTTGTTTTAGTTAAATCCGATGTTTATATTGAGCAGGACAAATCTAAACTCTGGACTCCTACGGATTTTGGTTCAGATGAGCCTTCATCAGGGGCAATTCAAGTTGACATCAAATCAATTCAACTCGATGGAGGGCAACTTTCCCTAGCTGCTTATAATTCAGCCACCGAGGCATTAAATCCTGCGGTAATTGCCAAGATCGATCATGCTGTGATTCGTCCAATAGAGGATCAAATTAAATTTGATGTCGTAGCAGAATTACTCCAGGGGGGAAAATTCACTATAGATGGACAAGGTGATAACAACACTGGCGTAATTGACCTCGATATCATCGCGCAGCAGTTAAAAGCAGCAGAAGTTAGTAATTTACTAGCGTTGCCCATTGAGTTAAACCAGGGAAATCTGGAGGGAAAACTGGGTGTAACTATCAACGATGCCCCTATTCCTGAGCTACAGGGGGAATTAGATGTAGATAATGTGAGCTTGCAAATCCCTAATTTAGTTAAACCATTTAGCAACAGCGATGGAAAACTCCGCTTTGAGGGTTCCAAAATTGAGCTAGATAGTGTAGCAACTAATTTTGGACAAGTAGAAGCTAAAGCCTCTGGTTCACTGGATTTGGCTGAGTTAGGAGACTATCAGATTGATGCCAAAATTCAGCCTGTGGCGGTGACCAAGGTAATTGATGCTTTAGAACTTGATGCACCTGTGCCCATTAAAGGAAAAATAGCTGGAGATGTAGCGGTTAGGGGAAATTTAGAAAACCCTGTAGTCCAGATGAATATTGCCACGACTAGTCACAGTCGTATTGATCAGGTGGGTTTTAGACGTATTGATACTGATTTGGAATTAGTAGGAACAACTTTAACCGTTAAGCAGTTTACCAGCCTGCCCTGGGGTGGGGGAAAAATCACGGGGAATGGCAAACTTCAACTAGACGACGAGCAAAACCTGGCTTTTAATGTTCAGACAGAAAACATCTCGGCAAAAGCGATCGCCCGTAGCTATCAAAACCAGTTACCCGTAGATATTGGTCGAGTTTCTGGTCAAACTAATATCACTGCTCAAGCAGGAGATCTCGAAACTTTAAGCTTTCGTAGTGGCAAAGCTAGTTTTGACTTGGGTAACGGTACTGTTGAGCTGGATCGGCTTAATTATGCCAATGGCAAGTGGTCATCCCAGGTAACTGCTTCTGGGGTGGAATTTGGCAGTTTACCCATCGGCAAGGGTAGTACCCCCACCATTGCGCAAGGACTAGTAGACGGTGTGTTTGAGGTTACTGGTACTAATGACTTTGGTGACTTGAATCAGGTTGATGCCAAGGGGAAAGCAGTAGTGGATACTGTTGGGGGACAGTTAGCTATTCCCCAAATCACCATTGCTGGAGGTAACTGGCAAGCAGATGCTAATACGGAAAATCTCCAGCTACAGCGTCTATTTCCTGACTTACCTGACGAATTTAACGATAACCTCAGTGGCGAGTTTTATCTCACGGGGAACATCCCAGACGATGCACAACCCCAAACTTTAATTAATGGCTTTGGTGATCTGACTTTGGCGCAGGGAAAAGTACAGGTATCGGACTTAAAAATTGTCGATCAAGATTGGACAGCGATCGCCGAAGGCACTAACCTCAAATTACAAGAATTAAGTTCGAGTACTCCCGATCAGTTTGCGGGATTGATTGATGGCAGATTGAAATTGGCAGGGACAACAGATAATATTACCCCAGAAGGAATTAAAGCCCAGGGAAACGGCAGTTTAACCTTACCAGAAGGGATTTTATCCGCCGAGCAACTAGCGATCGCTGATGGTCAGTTTCAGGCGCAGGTAACGCCACAGCAGGTAGATTTGAGTCTGTTTGCTGACCCTAAGTCCGATGATCTAGAGCTTAAGGGACAGTTTGGCGGTAAGCTGTCAGTGGCAGGAAAGGTGGATAATCTTAGCCCCACAGCGGTTATAGCCAAGGGTAATCTCACTTTCAGCGAAGGTATTGATTTATTGGAACAGCCACTATCGGCAAGGGTGATTTGGAATGGCAAACGGTTAGATGTACTCCAAGCTCAGGGAGATGGCTTGGATGCCCAAGGTTATGTCGTCCTTGATGAGTCATTTTTTAGTGATATTCCCGATAAATTAGCGGCAGTAAACTACTTTGAATTTGATGTCACCGAAGCCCGCTGGATCGATGTCAACAAATTACGCTTAACTTTGCCCAGTTGGGCAACTAACCTCGACTATTCAGGAAGAGGGGACTTTGAAGGAACTATTAGTGGCATTCCCTCCCAGATGAATATTCAGGGAAACTTAGGTCTAA
>CBDUCX010000294.1:0-7031 GCA_965365755.1 uncultured Pleurocapsa sp. | reverse complement strand
TTAATAACTCTAATACTTCTTCCGCATTTTTCAGTGCTTCTGCATAAGTATCGCCATGAGTATGGCAAAAATCACCCCACTCTGGAAGGCTAGCTATAAAACAATTATCTTCGTCTGACCATTGAATAATAACGCTATAGTTTGGATTTTTCATCTCATTTTCTTGATTCTACTTGCGATCGCCCCATAGATAATCCCATGATCCGCTACTTGCGATCGCTCTCATGATTTAGTTAATACCATCACCAGATTTATAATAGTTAAAGAAAGATTTAACTAGAAAAGCAATGGAAGGCATCGCCATTCCCAAAGGATTTAAAGTAACTCCAGAACAATTCGAGCAGTTAGCATCTGCCGAACAAATAGCGCGCATGGAGTTAACCAAAGATGGAGAATTAATTGTTATGAGTCCTACAGGCGGTACAGCAGGAAGGAAAAATAGCCGCCTTACTCAGCAAGTCAGAAATTGGGCGGATCGAGATGGTACAGGAGAGGTGTTTGATTCTTCCACAGTATTTATCTTACCCAATGGTGCGAGAAAAAGTCCTGATGTCAGTTGGATTAAGTTAGATCGATGGAATCAACTGACTGAAGCGCAACAAGATGGTTTTCCTCCCCTTGCTCCCGATTTTGTCATTGAATTAGTAAGCCCCAGCGATCTGCGGTGCGACCCCCTAAAGGGTTCAGCAGTTCCTACAACGGAGGGAACCTCCGCAACGGACTGCTTCACCGCGTCGGCGCAAGACGCAAGGGAACGCGCACCAAGAGAGAAAAATCAACGCTATGAAGACTTACAGGCAAAAATGCGAGAGTATTTAGATAATGGTATTGAACTTGGTTGGTTAATTGAACCAGCAGCAAAAATAGTTGAGATATATCGCTCTGGAAAAAAAGTAGAAATATTAAATAATCCTCAGACTGTATCAGGAGAAAGTGTTTTATCTGGATTTATTCTAGATTTGAGTGAGATTTTTTAAGTAATTTATTGTAACCTTGCCCCCAAGCAAATAAGCATTTTAACTTTAGGCGATCGCCTAAAAACTGCTCAGTATGGCGAATAATTAGTCAAGACTTTAAGTTTCTTAACATTAGCCGATATTTCCTGAATACATATGAAATCTGTATTGATCCGCCAAGGTATATATATTTGTGTATGTTGAGCAATTAGTTATCGACATCGAGGGCGATTTAATCTATATTAAAGAGCTTAATCGTAAAAATTAATCCTAGTTTTTGTTGCAGATTAGACAGCAAATTCTACAATATAGAATAAGCAAGTTATACGGATAGCAAGCGTGGTATCTACAAGTATTCCCAAAGGCTCAAAATCAACTCAGGCTCCGCAACGTCAAACAGGAGCGTATGCTCTAATGGATAGCTTACGCCTTCATGGTGTCAAGCATATTTTTGGCTACCCAGGTGGGGCGATTCTCCCAATTTACGATGAATTGTATCGTGCTGAAGCTAGAGGACAAGTTCAACATATTCTAGTGCGTCACGAACAGGCGGCAGCCCATGCAGCAGATGGCTATGCTCGCGCCACAGGCAAGGTAGGGGTATGCTTTGCGACCTCTGGCCCTGGTGCTACGAACCTAGTTACAGGTATTGCTACGGCTCATCTAGATTCCATTCCCATGGTGGCAATTACGGGGCAGGTAACTCGTCCAGCGATTGGGACTGATGCTTTTCAGGAAACAGATATTTTTGGGATTACCACTCCGATAGTTAAAAATTCATACGTGGTGCGTCATGCTGAGGACATGGCAAGAATCGTTGCTGAAGCCTTCCACATTGCTAGTACTGGTCGTCCTGGCCCAGTACTGATTGATGTCCCCAAGGACGTGGGCTACGAAGAATTTGATTATGTACCCGTACTCCCAGGAAAAGTAAATCTGAGAGGATATAAGCCCACCGTTAAAGGGAATCCGAGACAGATTAATGCTGCTCTTAAGTTAATTACTCAAGCCGAAAAACCTTTAATGTATGTTGGTGGCGGTGCAATCTCTGCCGATGCCCACGCTCAAATTAAGGAGCTTGCTGAACGATTCGGGCTACCTGTAACTACTACTCTCATGGGCTTAGGTTCTTTCGATGAACACAATCCTCTTTCCGTAGGAATGTTAGGAATGCATGGTACAGCCTATGCCAACTTTGCTGTAAGTGAATGCGACCTGTTGATTGCCATCGGTGCTAGATTTGATGACCGCGTTACAGGTAAACTAGACGAGTTTGCCAGCCGCGCCAAAGTAATTCATATCGATATCGATCCTGCTGAAGTCGGTAAAAATCGTGCACCAGAAGTGCCAATTGTTGGAGATGTCCGCAAAGTACTGGAGCAAATGTTAGAACGCTCTAGGGGTTCTGATCTTGGTGCTGATCCCAACCGCACTAAACCTTGGCTAGACCAGATAAATCACTGGCGTAAGGAATACCCGATGACTGCACCTCTACCCGAACAAGGTTTGTCCCCCCAGGAGGTGATTGTTGAACTAAATAACCAAGCCCCACGAGCGTTTTATACTACCGATGTGGGTCAACATCAAATGTGGGCAGCTCAGTTTCTCAAAAATGGTCCTCGGCGTTGGGTTTCCAGCGCAGGTTTAGGCACCATGGGCTATGGTTTGCCTGCTGCCATGGGGGTCAAAGTGGCTATTCCTGATGAGGAAACTATCTGTATCAGTGGTGATGCTAGTTTTCAAATGAATCCCCAAGAATTAGGAACTTTGGCACAGTTCGGCATCAACGTCAAAACCGTCATTATTAATAATGGTTGGCAGGGAATGGTGCGTCAATGGCAGGAATGTTTCTTTGGGGAGCGATATTCTGCTTCTAATATGGAAGTAGGTGCACCAGATTTTGTCATCCTCGCCCAGGCTTATGGTATTAAGGGGATGATTGTACGCGATCGCGCCGAACTAGCTAGTGCTATAGCAGAAATGCTGGCTCATGATGGCCCTGTGTTAATGGATGTCCGTGTTACTCAAGATGAAAACTGCTACCCGATGATTGCCCCAGGTAAAAGCACCGCTCATATGTTGGGCTTACCCCAAAAAGAGCAGCCTTCGGCGGAGTTTGTTAATTGTGGGAACTGTGGTACTACTAACCCTTCGGTCAACAAGTTCTGCCCTGAATGCGGTAATCAACTGTGAATATGGCAATGGTTCATCTCCGTAATTAGTGATAATGATGAATCCCCTCAAATTATTTAAGCCACATCAGAAAGTAAAACCGCACCAATGATAGAGCGATCGCGTTTTGCAGGTAATGCGCTTGGATTGAACGTGCAAAATAGCACTAGGTTTTGAGCATTCAGATTTTTGCTGCATTGTGAGTAATCAGGAGAAAATATGCAGCCCCGACTATTCCAAATTAGACCGTTTGTATCGGAGGGAGTAGCAAAAATCACCGAGACAACACTAGGCTTTAAACGTGCTTTCCTAGTGCAAGATCCTGATAGTCATGTTTTGAGAATTGTTCAACCCTAAGAGTTTCAATATTGATGATTGATTGAACTTCTTAGGTATATATCTCACAGGCAGGAGTTGATACTAAAGAGCAAATCTTTTTTCCTAACTCGGCTGCAGAATAAGGCTTAATTAAATAAGCATCGTAATCTAACTCCGCTAATGTCTCAATCTGTTGAGCAGTGGAAGCAACTATTACCATAATGGGAATATTGCGAGTTAGCCAATCTAACCTCAGAGCAGCAATTAATTGAGGATTTATTACTTGCGACCATCCTATATCTAAAATAATCAAATCAGGTTGAGACTGCTGCACCCAGGAGAGAATATTAGAATCTTCTAAAATTGAAATGTGAACTTGGTTTAATGAGTCCAGTATTAAAGAATTAGATACTAGATTTGCCTGGTTATTATTTACTACAAGTACTGTTGGAGAGTGGTAGTTGCCAGCTGCGTTATGATCCATAGTGGCTTTTTGGGAAGCAAAAACTGCTTAGGGTTTAGCTAGCTCTAGTCTAACGCTTATTTCTGGTAGATCAGAATTATTTTTGCCAATCAGTCTTGAAACTCTTCGTAAAATTGAACTAGACTAATTTCAACTTAGCTATCCAAAAAATAATATTGATGAGATTATGTGGGGAAGTTTTCAGCAAAGCAATTTGCGAATCGAAGTGAATGCCTCAGAGCAAGCTATCAAAGATAGTTTACTAGACAGCGATCGCCTTAAGCAATGGATGTGGCCACAAACTTTCTCCTCTTTGTCAGGTAAATTGCATTCAGGAGATACTTTTACTAGTTCTCTAGGATTAGTCGAAATTGAACATGAGGTGGAATTACTTGACAGCAACAGTTTACGCCTCTTGTTAAGTAAAGGTATAGATGGTTTTCATGAATGGCACTGGGGTGATGGCTGGTTACAGTCCCGTCTGGAAGGAATTTCCCTCTTACCTCTCAATTTCGGCCAGACTCTCAGTTTGCTCCGTTTACGCCAATATCTTAACTCTCATAACTCCTAAGTCTATGACTCAATTATGAGCTATGAGCAAAATCGTTATTATTGGCTGCGGAGTTGTGGGGGCAATGATCGCCTATGAACTAAGTCTTATCGTAGGATTAGATATTACTGTAATTGAAAAAAATACTCCTGCTTCTGGTTCAACAGGGGCAGCTTTAGGGGTGCTAATGGGAGCAATTAGCCATAAGAAGAAAGGTCGCGCCTGGAGATTCCGCAGTACTAGTTTAAAACGTTATCAAACTCTGATTCCTGAACTAGAAGCAAATACAGAACTAAATATTTCTGTGAATCGTCAAGGGATATTTAAGCTGTTGTTTGCCGAGGAAAATCTGGATAAATGGCAAAAATTACAGGAATTTCGCGCTTCAGAGGGTTGGGAATTGGAGTTGGGCGATCGCACTTACATTACAAACCATTGTCCTCAGATAGTTAACGAGAGTATTATTGGCGCTGTTTATTCTCCTCAAGATAGACAGATTCATCCTGTAGAACTGACTCAAGCTCTAGTAGCTGCTGCTAGTAATAATGGAGTCAAGTTTCATTTCGGAGTGGAGGTCAATGATTTTATAACTCAAACCCCAAATGAACTATCAAACTGTCAACTTTTAGAAACCACCATTGGTCAAATTGAAGTTGAGCAACTAATTATTGCCGCAGGCTTAGGTTCCACACCCCTTACTCAAGCTCTACATCAGACAATTCCCATTCGTCCCGTATTAGGACAGGCGCTGAAGTTACAATTAGACCAGCCTCTAGGTAATCCAGATTTCCAACCTGTAATTACAGGCAATGATATTCATCTCGTCCCCCTTAAAAATAATCAATATTGGTTGGGAGCGACGGTAGAATTTCCCACTGAAACAGGGGAAACTATTGCTGATGAAGAATTGTTACAAGAAGTGATGGAAGATGCGATCGCTTTTTGCCCAGATTTGAAAAATGCCACTATTTTAGAAACTTGGTCGGGTAAACGTCCTCGTCCCGAAGGTATCCCCGCCCCCATTATTAAGAAATTATCTAACTATAGTAATGTGTTACTAGCTACGGCACACTATCGTAACGGTGTGCTACTCGCCCCTGCAACAGCTCTAGAAATAGTGAAAATAATTAAATAGTTGCATTCAGGTTAATTTTTTCTGATGTTAATTTAATCATATATTCTGGCTTCTAAAGCACTTGGATTCTCTTCGCAGTAGAGTTCAAATTCACTTTTGGGTTTTTCCACGAAGTCACTTTTGTTGAGAATATCATTGATGGAAATAACTCCCAGCAACTTTTCTTTGACTACAGGAGCGCAGCGAATACCAGTATTCGCAAACAGCCGAGCCACATATTCTACGCCTAAATTAGGGTTCACAATTACACAAGGTTTGGTCATGATTTCATATACCCGCATTTTCTTGGGGTCATGTCCAAAAGCCGCTACCTTATAGACAATATCAGTTTCGGTAATTACGCCGTAGGGGTCAGAATCACTGCGACGCTCGACAATCAAAGCCCTCAAACCCTCCTCTTTCAAGGTTTTTACGGCTTCAGCGACTGTAGCAGAGCCACTAATGGTAACTACATTTTGGGTCATGATTTCTTGAGCTTGCATCATGGTAATATCCACCTCAAATTAAAAATCTTTTAAAAATAAACTAGTCTTCGTAAATCCGACATTCCTCAGCATCAGGATTTTCAGCGCAAAAGGCTTCCAAAGAATTGAGTGCTTTTTTCTCTTGCCGTTGATGCGCCGCTTCCGCCTGTAATTCTTCCACTTCATCCCAAGCAGCAGCGCACTCAGGGGAAGTTGGACCTTTAGCAGCACACACCGCACGAGCTTCTTCACGAGCAGCATCCAGCCTATCTTCGAGGTATAATTGCTGCGGTTTTTCCACAAAATTGCCCTTATTTAAAATGTCGCTAATGGAGACAATTCCTAATAGCTTGCCTTCAATCACTGGCGCACGTCGGATACGATTATTGGCAAATAGTCGGGCTATGTATTCTACTCCTAAGTCGGGATTAACTACAATGCAGGGTTTAGTCATAATTTCATATATCCGCATTTTTTTGGGGTCATGTCCAAAGGCAGCCACTTTATAGACGATATCGGTTTCGGTCACTATGCCATAAGGATCAGATTCACTACGGCGATCAACGATTAACGCTCGCAAGCTTTTATCCTTCAAGGTTTTGACTGCTTCGGCTACTGTTGCTGAACCACTTATAGTAGCTACGTTGGTGATCATAATATCTCTAGCTGTAAGCATAGTATAGTTATCTCCTAAATTGAAATTTGACTAAATTAGATTAAATTAGATTTAAATTTAAATTTAAAGCTGATCTTTACGCCGATAATTTTGCTGGCAAAAGAATTGACGGATTTTTATGCTCTCTATTCATCATAGAACTACTAGAAGCATAAGCTTCAATTACATTGCCACTGAGAGAACACATAACCATCAGGTAATCACAAGCAGGACATTCTGTTTGAATAACTTGATTTTTAGGACAGTTGCTATATCTTGATTCTTGACTAGTGAAATAACTACGGGTTGCCAAACTTC
>CBDUCX010000293.1:0-7034 GCA_965365755.1 uncultured Pleurocapsa sp. | reverse complement strand
AGCAAATCGCTGTTCCCATTGCCAGCGTGGTAGAGCAAGATAGTAAAAGGGCTTATTTTTTGGTTCAAATTCATCATAAAGAATCAATGATAAATCTGGCTCGACTAACAGCCTTGCGGAAAGACTAGGTTCGCTAGACACTAGAGGTATTGCAGATTCTCGATTTTTATTCAACCAGGTTACAGCTTCTGACATACTCAATCCCCAGTAATCGGTTTCAAATTTATTGACCGCAGCGGGTAAACTGCCAAAAGCGCGATTGAAGTAGATATATTCATAAGGATGCAATTGAACCATATCAATGCCAATCGGTAGTGCTAAAGCAATTAATCCCCCTACAAATACTAATTTTGCTATTTTGGGACGAAGCATTTGATAGAGCCAGGCGATCGCCATCGCTGCGATCGCTGCAATGGCGGGCAAAATATAAAGTACCTGTCTTAGTGCGTCAAACAAAGTGGCGCGATAAAGTATGGCAAAAGTCGGTAACCCGAAAAGTTGCAAGCCGATTAATAATAAACAGGCGCGTTGTGCGATCGAAAACTGGCGATATTTTGATACTGCTAAGATCAGTCCTACGAAAAATAATAAAATAATGGCGACGGGAACAGTAATACCAATCCAAGTGGGTAAATATTGCCAAGGTAGAGTTTTAGCAGGAATAAACGAGCCATTAAATAAAACCGTATGGGGCCAATCTTCTTTGTAATAGAAATTAAATGCCCGTAGATACCAGCCCAGGGGATTACTCCAGGAAGCAGGATATAAAGCCAAGATCGTTAAGCAGCAGGTGACTAGCATCACAGCATAAAACTGCCCAAAGCGAAGGATTTGCCTCAACCGATCGCCCTTCTGTAGTCGCAGCACAATATCCACTAACGGTACAAACAGTATTAGTACCGAGCTATCAATGCGAACAGCAGCAGAGCATCCTGCGACAATTCCATAGAGGATAGAATAGGCCGTTGTCTTATTTAGACCAAGGGAAAGCGATCGTTGTTGACGATGAAAGTAACGAATTAAATAAGCTCCTAACAATGTCCCCAGGGTAAAGGTCATCGCTAAGGGAATGTCTTTGGAGTTAAAAAAACCGTGACCCCAAAATCGCGGTATCAATAGCAGCACCAGTGACCCTAGCCAAGCAAATTCAAATCCAGCCACCATAGCTACTAAAGCAGCTACCACACCATAGGTTATCCAAGATACTACAAAATTAAAACGATGCTTGAGCCTCATCCGAACTAGAAGCTCATCTTCATCTGTCGTCGTGGTGGTGACAATTTTCCTCCCTTCATCTAAAACTTCAGCCGCGACATGAAATAAAGTGCCGTAATATTCTAAATGAGTATAGTAGTCTTTACGCCCAGCAACTATATCGCGGTTGACCTCTAAGACTTTTAAAGTTGCTTCTTCATCCCAAGAAATCATGTTGTGGGGAAAAACAGCAAAACCCAAAATTCCAATTAAACCCCAGATGGTAATTAACCTAATCCCTGCACTACGAAGTTTAATCCCGTAACCAGAATTATTTTTAGCAATCATTTCAGCGACTCCTCTGTAAAAAGATACAATACTGGACCCCAGTCCCACTGGTCGTAAAAGGTAGTTTTGGATTGGCGAGCAAACTTATTTTGTTCGAGGAGGTCGATTATCCTTTTCTGATAGCTACCCCACTCGTCGTTAGACAAAAACACCAACCAAAATCGAGTTTTCTGTTGAGTAAGATTGGCGATCGCCTGATCTAAATTTTGAGGAGTAATATCGGAGAAGACATCTAAAGGATAGTCCAGATCTAAATCGATGGGATAAATGGGTAGTTGACCGTCATAGTAATGCTCCACACTAGGCACGGTAAAATCTGGATAGACGATAATTGCATCTCCGTTTTGTTCCTGTCGGGCAATTGTCTCCACTAAACCGCGCCAGTCCTCGCGGTAGGGATGAGTATATAAACGAACCAGAGAACTGAAAGTAGCGATCGCCATTAAGCTGATCATCGTGTAGCCAAGCCACCGACGCTGTATAGTTGTTCCTCGTATTAACCACCAGAGCGCTGCTGCCAGCAAGATTGATATGTATGGCGCAACTACAAATACATAGCGACTGTCCCACAGTCTTGGCAAACCTTGAGCGACGACAAAGGTCATGATCAGGGGCACCAATCCCCAAATAGCTACCCACCAGAGCTTACCCTTGGGATAACTCCGCCAAGCTAAAACTAAGGCGCAAACAAGTAAACCAACGATTGCTAGGGCATATATTTTAAAGAATAGGTCGTATCCCGTTGCTAAAGATGCTATGGGGGATAATGATGGCCAAGCAGTAAAGCTAGACAATACCCTGACGATGCTAACTAACCCTGGTGCTTCACTGGCTCCACCTTCCCTTAAAAAATCTATTAGGGGAGGTATTATATCTTTTGCCACAATTATGCCGGGGATAGCTAATAGACCTAAAACCCAGATAGCATAGCGGGTCTTTAATAGTCGTTGTAGTTGCGATCGCCCTACCACTAACAGTAAGATCATGTCTGGCACTAGCAACAGAATATTTACCTGGGCGGTAAGCACTCCTAAAAAACGCAATAAGAGCCAGCCACTAACATTTACTATATTCCCTCGCTGCAATACCCGAACCAGTAACCAGCTACCCGCCACCCCCAGACAGGCACTCATCATATAAAAACGCACTTCTTGAGACAAATGAACTGCCAGAGGTGAAAGAGTCAGCAATAGTGCAGCGATCAAGCCAATAGTTTGATTGGTTAACTCCTTCCCTAATTTATAAGTCAGACCAATACAAATCAGCCCAAACAAAACCGAAAGTCCTCTTAACCAAGCATCATTAATCCCTAACTGCATCCAGCCTCGCAATAACCAGAAATACAAGGGGCGATTAAAGTGATTCAGTGGCCCTTTGGCACTACCCAGGCTATAGGATTCAATAATTGAAAGACTTTCTCCACCCAGTTGATAACTGTAGAGTAGGACAGCCAAGATTAAGATCGCTATAACTGCTCTGCGGCGGATTAGGTGCTGGAACTGAATCATACTAAATCCGCTTGGGCTTTGGTAGTGTTTAATTGATTCATCAAAGTCTTGCCATGAAATAAGAATAACTAGTACTTATTACTCAATTTTTTAATTAACCTATACGAAACGGATTTAGATCATTATCTATGCCAAAGAAACCTCTGATTCGGCAGGTCGTTCAAAGCGATCAATCTGAGGATGTTTCAACAGATAGTTGCCCGCAGCTAGATAATCCAGTTTGCCATTGAGAAAGCCCCGCAAAGCATCATCTGGAGTACAGACAATCGGTTCTTCGTGCATATTAAAGCTCGTGTTAATCACACAGGGTAAACCAGTGATATTGTAATATTCTTGAAGAATTTTATAGTAGCTAGGGTTGACAGATTCAGAAATCAACTGGGGTCTAGCGGTGCCATCGACATGAACTACCGCAGGACAATGCTGCTGCATCCAGTCGGTGCAGTCAAAAGTAATGGTCATAAACTGGGCTGCATAACGCGCTCCATCGAGATTTTTGTAACAGCGGTCTGCATGTTCAACTAGGGTGACGGGAGCAAAAGGCATAAACTCAGTACGTCCCAACCGCTGATTGAGCCAGGTATTAACGCTAGGATCGGTAGGCTGATACATAATCGTGCGATTGCCCAAAGCGCGAGGGCCATATTCCATCCGACCGTTAAAACGTGCTACCACATAACCATCAGCCAGCAGTTGGGCAACTCTGCGCTCTATATTGTCGCAGTATTCCCCTTGGACTCCAGCTAGGCTAATCGCTCTCTCTATAGCGTTATTATCGTAGCTAGGCCCTAGATATACATTAGCTAGCATTACTGTAGAGTTGGAGGCTTGTTTACACTTAACCTTATATGCCAAAGCAGCTCCTACCGCCAAACCTTCGTCTCCCATGCCAGGATGAATATAAATCGAGTTAACCTTGTCTAGTTCGTGTATTACTTGATTGAATTTTACGTTAGCAAATACCCCTCCTGCCAAAGCTAAGTCGCCACAACCACTGCGATCAACCCAGTGATGAATATAATTACTTCCAACCTCTTCTAAGACAGATTGCATACTAGAAGCTAGGTCTTCTCGCTTAAAATCTTGGGGCAGAGCTTTTTGCAAAGCTTTTACCGCCGACCAATAAAATACCTGTCCGCAATTTACCGTTTGACCAGCATCATAGGCAATAAACCGCTTTAATAAGTCTGCATAGATTGGTTTTCCACGAGCAGCCAATCCCGCAATTTTCCCTTCATGTTTTTGAGCCTTAAAACCGCATAGGTGAGTGATATAGGCATAGTAATTACCGATGGAATTAAAGCTATCAACATTTTGCAGTTGCTTAAACTCGCCGTTGTTAACTAAATAGACTCTCGATGAAGTATTATCCCCTGCGCCATCGAGGGTAATTACCGTGGCTTCTGTTAATCCGCTAGTAAAGTAAGCACAGCTAGCATGGGCAAGATGATGTTCGATAAACTCAATGGGACAGGTAAAACCCCAATCTTCTCTTAGTTTTTGTGGAATTACCTGGCGACGAGATTTGCCCGTCAGAGACTTTAGACCGTAGTAGGTATTTTTGAGGAATTCATTACTACCAAAAACTTGATTGACACTAGAGGAGACACCCAACATCAGTTCCTTGAGGGGAGCTTGTTCTTCCCGTAACCAACCATCATATGCCAAAGGTTCTTCGCGAAAAACTTCGTTAAAAGTGGCAATGGCGATCGCATCAATGGTTGATGCTGCAGAATTAGTCGCCTCTAGAACGTGGGCGATCGAGGCAAGGGGAAAGCCAGTAGCCATTTTGGCTCTAATTAGGCGTTCTTCATGAATGGCATAGCGAATCTGACCGTCTTCAATTAATGCTGCCCCGCCAGTCATACCGTCGGATATACCTAAAATTCTCATTAAGAAGAGTCTCCCAAACCACCAATCTAAAAACTAGTTCAAAGGTTTTCTCCACCCATCCCACAAACCTCGCGCTTTAGCCAAGACTGCTTTCTGGTTGCCATAGCGAGCCTGAAGCAAAAAAGCAGGAATCAGCCCCACTATTGCATAAAGGAAGTATTTCAACCTTTGATTTACATTACCATACTTACGTACGTAGTATATAGAATTTACTGCTTCTAAATATTTTTTGCGCGGACTATAGCTACCAATGGTTGAGGAGCCACCATGCCACATAATTGCCTGGGGAACATAGACGATGCGATAACCTAGTTGAGCCGCCCTGGTACAAAAATCGGTATCCTCATGTCCATAACCATAGAAACTTTCATCTAAGAAATCCAGTTGCTCAAAGACCTCACGACGACCCATAAAGGCACAGCCAGGGAAGTAATCGACTTCTTCAATACGATCATATTGACCTCGATCAGGTTCGTCAGTACCCCGTTCGGCAGTAACGTTTTCTGTGTAGGTGATACGTCCTCCCGCGCACTGTAAGAGTTGAGAACCATCATTATGATATGTTTTAGGGCCGAGAATGCCAATTTTCGGGTCGGCGGTAGCTACTGTGATTAGTTCGTTAATTGCTTGGGGTTCGATTCGCGCATCATTATCTAAAGAAAGAATGTAATCCACTTGCTGTTGGCTGGCTACACGAAAGCCCCGATTACGTCCCCCAGTTACTCCTAAGTTGGTTTGATTTTCGATGATGGTTACTTGGGGAAAATGCGATCGCAGATATTCTACCGAACCGTCAGTAGAAGCGTTATCGACTACAAAAATAGTTTTATGGGGATATGGCGATGCTAATAAACTTTGCAGACAGATTTCAGTCAGGGTTTTCCCATTATGGTTAAGTACTACGATACCGACAGTAGGATTGGTTGACTGCATCTCAACTTTAATGTTGGCTGTAAATGATTAATTTATGGACTGGGAGACAAGGAAGAGTGAGAAAATAATTAATTAGGTATAACGACTAACAACTAACCAAAACAATTTCCTTCGTAGCAAACATGATCGTATTTCATAAATAGCCATTTTTCCGATACCAGTCAGCAGTTAACTTAATTGCCTGGTTGAGTTTAGTTTTGGGGACAAAAGATAATTGTTGTCGAGCTTTAGAAGTATCAAAACTGCGGTCTTTGCGAAAGAAGTCAACACGGCGACGATAAAGAGGGGGATCGATACCCAAAGGCTTACAGATTAATTCACAGAGATACCCAGCCCAATACACAGGCATCACAGGTAATCGTAGCTTGGGGAAGGGAGCATCCAGCACATCGGCAATTTCTTGCACAAACTGGTTGAGGGTAATTGCCTCCGCCCCAGTTAAAATATAAACTTCCCCTACAGCGCGATCGCTAGTGCCGCAGAGAATGATACCATCAATCAAATCATCAATATAGATCAACTGATAAAGCACTTCCCCAGAGCCAAACATTAAAAACTGACGCTTTTTGATTGCTCGAAATAACTTGAGAAATCGGCGATCGCCTGGTCCAAAAATACCTGCTGGACGAAAAATTACCAGAGGAATTTTGCCTTCCTTCATATACTGTAAAGCTACTTTTTCTCCTTCGGTTTTAGAGTCTTGGTAATCATCCCCTGGGGCATAGGGAGTTTCTTCGGTAGCGGGTGGGTTTTTAACTTCTCCATGCACCCCCACAGTACTGCAATGGACAAAGCGAGCGACTCCTGCCTTAATTGAGGCTTCGATCAGGTTGCGAGTTCCCTCAACGTTAACTTGCCAAAAGTCCTCACGGGTAACGTTTTCGGGTCGAAACAAGGCAGCTATATGATATACAGTATCTATCCCAGTCACCGCAGTTTCTAGGGAGTTGCGATCGCGCAGATCGCCGACGGCTAATTCTATACCCATCTCTGACAAGTCACTAGCTGGGCTGCTATCTCTGACGAGGGCGCGAACCTGATAGCCTTCTTTAACTAACCGTCGACATAAATGTCCGCCAGTAAAGCCAGTCCCTCCAGTTACTAAAACTTGTTTGACCATCATACTACCCTCGTAACTGCTTTCGGGTTATTTTAGCA
>CBDUCX010000292.1:0-7067 GCA_965365755.1 uncultured Pleurocapsa sp. | reverse complement strand
TATGCCGAATATTTTGCTGAAGAGACAGCCCCCGCCCGCGCCTGTGTGGAAGTTTCTCGCCTACCTAAAGATGTTTTGGTGGAGATTGAATGTATTGCCGTCATTGATAGTTAATCTCAGTTTGTCTAAGTTAGTTTTAATCAGATGCGATCGCTGAAGCTTATTCCCAAGTATCTTTGAAATACATTAATATTAATTTTTGTATTACAAAAAAGCTAATGAGAATAGCAAAGTAGAATAACAACATAAACCACTGCTAATGTTTGAGTTTCTACCCAACCATGAGGAATATATGAGTCGTATCAAAATAATCTTACTGATCTTGATCATCGCGGTCTTAGGTATTGTATTTGTTCAAAACCGAGAGCCTATTTCGCTCAAATTTCTTTGTGGGGATGAAGCATCCTTTTGCCTA
Source organism: uncultured Pleurocapsa sp. (assembly GCA_965365755.1). GTDB lineage: Bacteria > Cyanobacteriota > Cyanobacteriia > Cyanobacteriales > Xenococcaceae > Waterburya. Next base: position 6,652 of record CBDUCX010000292.1, on the reverse strand, counting down.
CAGTCTATCCCGCTACCCCTTGCAGTATGGATCGGCTTGTTTACTTTGATGGGAGCGATCGCAAATTTACTGATTCAAACACTCAACAACTATGGCTATAAAGATTCTGGTAAACAGAAACTCCCTCTAGACGATGATCTATATCCCAGTAATCGAAATCGGCAGAGGAAAACTAGCCGTAAAAATCAATCCTCAACTTCCACTATTGATTTACAAGATTCCCTGGTTGGAGATAAGTTTTCTGATGAGAATAGTTATGAAATCAAGCAAGAACCCCAGAATGTAGAGCGTTCAGGTTCAACTTATTCTTACAAATATCGTGAAGCAGGCGATCGTCCGAATAACTCTCAGGAACGTACTAAGAAAACTTCAACTGAATCGGAAATTAATTCTTCTGAAATGAATTCTAATGTTACTCCAGAGCAAGATGATGAAGACTGGATTTAGGAATAGTTTCTATTAGCAGCAAAGATCTCTCTCGATTCTTGCTTAACCATGCCAACCATCGTAGCCTGCTGTAGATCAATAAAAGCTTCTAGATCTTCCAAATCATATTTATTTTTTAACATTGCTTTTAGTTTTTCCTCAGCTTCTAAGGTTAAGTAACCTGTGGTTAATGCTTGTTTTACTACTTCACGAATTAATTTCATAATTATTTTTTTGACTTTTAAATTTAATATAAAAATTATTTAAAGTTGCTGCTTGTCTATTTGGTATTATTATCTATAATCAAATCGTTTTTTTAACATATAACAGTATTTTTATGAAGCATTTTCTGATTGGTTATTAAAGTTTAGTTGAATGTATGTATTTTTTCTGTAATCTAGATCACCCTTATTTCGCTAGGCTATTAGAAAATATAATGATTTGATAAAGCTAGTAGACGTGGGCGAAGATAAAGCTACCATTTATTTAACTTGAAACCCTGACAGTATTTGCATTGCTACTTGTTACTTGAGCGTAGCGGCACTAGCTTTCCTGGTCTACTCTCAACCCCTCAATTGAAAATCGATAGACTACTAGTATTCCAATAGCTGATACATTCAGTTTACGGTTGCCGACGACAAATATTGAATTTTGGACTTAGAAAAACAGATTGACAATCAATGAGTAATTTATTACGGGGCTTAAATATTTATCTAATTGGCATGATGGGTTCAGGAAAGACCACTGTAGGGAATCATTTAGCCCAGAGTCTCAATTACCGTTTTATAGATACGGATCATACCATAGAAGCGATCGCTAAAAAACCAATTTCAGCAATTTTTGAACAGTCAGGAGAAGCCTATTTTCGAGAGTTAGAAACTCAAGTTCTAGCAGAATTGTCGGTTTATACTCGCTCAGTAATTGCGACTGGGGGTGGGATCATTCAGCAACAGATGAACTGGAGTTATCTCAAACAGGGTTTAATTGTCTGGCTGGATGTTGATTTAGAGATCTTAAAAAAAAGGTTAGTAAAGGATCAAACTAGACCATTGGCTGACAAACTAGAATCATTACTAAAAACTCGCCGTCCCTTGTATGCTCAAGCCGACATTCAGCTCACAATTCAACCAGAACAATCCCCCGAAGAAATATCCGCTCGAATAATTGAAATTATGCCCACTGTTCTCAAGTCTCAGGTTTAGCCTACTATCAGCAAGCTGGCACTTGAGCGATGTATTTCACCACTAAAATTCACCACTAAAATTTATCCTGAATACTCAATCCTATGGTTAACGATAGCGAATATTTTAAAGAAGCAGCAGCTAACCGTGTTCGCATTCTGAGCGAAGCCCTGCCCTATATCCAAAGATTTGCTGACCGAACTATTGTCATTAAATACGGTGGTGCAGCAATGAAAGACAGTAGTCTTAAAGCCAAGGTCATTACAGATGTGGTTTTTCTTGCCTCTGTAGGAGTACGGTCTGTACTGGTTCATGGCGGAGGACCCGAAATCAATTCCTGGCTAGAGAAATTAAATATTGAGCCACAGTTTAAAGATGGGCTGCGAGTTACCGATGCAGCAACCATGGACGTGGTAGAAATGGTCTTGGCAGGGAGGGTCAATAAAGACTTAGTATCCCTGATTAACCGTGCAGGGACACTAGCAGTAGGACTTTGCGGGAAAGATGGTAACTTGATTCAGGCTAGACCAGTAGGAAAGGAAGGAGTTGGCTTTGTTGGGGAGGTTTGTAACATCAATATAGGGTTAATCGAGTCTCTGGTTAATAGCGGTTATGTCCCCGTAATTTCCAGTGTAGCTGCCGACGAGAATGGACAGGCGTACAACATCAATGCCGATACCGTGGCGGGAGAGATTGCTGCGGCTTTGCAAGCGGAAAAGCTTATTTTGTTAACTGATACTCCAGGGATTTTGTACGATTATCACGACCATTCGACTTTGATTCATAAATTGGATATCCAGAAGGCGAGGGAGTTAATTGACCAGGGAGTTGTCTCTGGGGGCATGATTCCCAAAGTTTCTTGTTGTGTGCGATCGCTCGCCCAGGGAGTAAAAGCGGCTCATATTCTGGATGGTCGTTTACCTCATTCCCTACTGTTAGAAATTCTCACTGATGAGGGCATTGGTTCGATGATTGTTGCTTCGGAATCGACGAGCTAATCTCGGTTACTACTGGCAAGGAAGGTCATGGTCGCATTGAGATTCGTCATCATTGTCATTGGCTTCTTTCTTCCGTTGAACATCTAATGGATGCTCAGTTATGGCCTGGTCTTAAGAGAGTGGGTTTAATCGAATCGTCAAGAAGAATAAAGGGACAACTACCGACGATTGAGCGACGTTATTATCTGCTCAGTGTTAAATATGAATTTTTTTATTCCTGGTCGTCTTTGTCTATTTGGTGAACATAGTGATTGGGCAGCAGAATATCGTAAGGTCAACCCCAATCTTGAAAAAGGATATGCTATTGTCGTTGGTACTAATCAAGGTATCTATGCTCATGTAGAAACCAATCCTCGACTAGTCTTTAAAACACTACATTGCTCCCAAATATTAGAGTTAGGGATGGATGAAGAATTGCTGTTGGCTATGGCGCAAACGGATAATTTCTACAGCTATGTGGCGGGAGTAGCTTATCAGGCTCTGATTCGCTATCAGGTTGGTGGTTTAGCTATCGATAACTATCGGATGAATCTACCCCTCCAGAAAGGTTTATCTTCCAGTGCCGCCATTAGCGTTTTAATCGCTAGGGCATTTAACCAACTATATGACCTGGGCTTAACCATTAGCGAAGAGATGGAATTAGCCTATTGGGGAGAAAGAACTACTCCTAGTCAATGCGGCAGATTAGATCAAGCATGTGCCTATGGTAGTCAACCTATTCTAATAACTTTTGATGGCGATCGCTATACCATTAAACCGTTGACCGTAGGACAAGATTTATATTTAATTATTGTCGATCTAGCAGGTTCTAAAGACACCCAGAAGATCCTCGCACAGTTGAACCAATGCTATCCTGTGGCTCGAAATCCCATCGCCACTCAGGTACAAAAATATTTGGGGACTATCAACTCTACTCTAGTTCAACAAGCTGCTTTAGCCTTGCAACAGGGAAACGCAGCCCAAATTGGTACTTTGATGAGTCAGGCTCAGGCTGAGTTTGACCGCTATCTAATTCCTGCATCTCCTCAACAGTTAAACGCACCCACACTGCATCAGTTGCTAAATCACACATTACTACAGCAATATATCTTTGGTGGCAAAGGAGTCGGCTCACAAGGAGATGGCACTGCTCAATTTATCGCCCAAAATCAAGATAGTCAGGCTAAGGCGATCGCCCTGATTGAGCAAGATTTTCCTCGCATGAAATGTTACAAGCTAAATATACCCCGAACTACTAACTACTAACTACTAACTACTAACTACTAACTATTACACTCAGTAATATTTAATAATAAGGACATAGAATTACTCTGCACTAATCAACTACTAAAGTAATCCACCAGGATAGAATTTAAAACTATGTTTTTGCTTAATTTAGCGATCGCCTTCACCAACTCTGTCAAGGAAGAAGAAAGTTTAATTACAGGATTTAACCATTTCGCCGAAGGATTGCTCTTAGAGACAGCAATTCTTTTCAAAATAATCACCGAGGGTATTGCTCTGTTGATTCTAGCTTTAGCAATAATTAAAGCCGTACAAGAATTACTTTTCCGCAATCTGAAAATGGATCGAGAAGGAAAGCTTAGTCAAGTTAGATTAGATTTAGGTATAGCATTAGCCTTATCTCTCGAATTCTTATTAGCAGCGGACATTGCAGCCACGGCAGTTTCTCCCAGTTGGAATGCCGTAGGTAAACTGGCAGCGATTTCAGCTATTAGAACCTTTCTCAACTTCTTTCTGGAAAGGGAAGTCAAAGAATTGGCAAAAGAAAGACTGGAACAATCAAAAAACAGAACAGTTGCTCGAAATCTGAAAAACTAGTATTTTCACAGTCACAAAGTTCGGGTTCTTTCAATCTAATATTGACAAAGACGTTCTAGTTATAGAACGCCTTGGCAGAAAAAGTCTCGATTGCTTAGTAAAGCTCTTCTTCTTGGTGAGTAACAATAGTGCAATCAGAAGTAGGCATTGCCACACAAGTAAGAACGAATCCAGCCGCGATTTGATCGTCATCCAGAAATGACTGATCATCTTGGTCTACCTCACCAGATTCGATTTTACCTGCACAAGTAGAGCAAGCACCAGCACGGCAAGAATAGGGTAGGTCTAAACCTTGCTCTTCCGCAATGTCAAGAATGATCTCATCATCAGCTACTTCAATAGTTTCAGTCTTGCCTTCAGGCATCTTAAGAGTAACGTTATAAGTAGGCATGTATTTTTTCCTCTTTTGTAGGGTGATAACTTAGTCTCTTCTCAGGAGAAAAAAGTAATTTGCTTGCTCTAAAAATCAAGCAAGTTTTTCCTTACCAATTAGCATCATTTTTGAGAATATCCGACTGGTATTTTGTAGGATTTAGCTACTGATAGGAAACAGCATTAATTGCTTAGTAAAGCTCTTCTTCTTGGTGAGTAAGAATAGTGACATCAGACCTAGGGTATGCAACACAAGTAAGAACATATCCATTCTCAATTTGATCGTCATCCAGAAATGACTGATCAGACTGATCTACCTCACCAGATTCGATTTTACCTGCACAAGTAGAGCAAGCACCAGCACGACAAGAATAAGGTAGGTCTATACCTTGCTCTTCTGCAACGTCAAGAATGTACTCATCATCGGGTACTTCAATAGTTTCAGTCTTGCCTTCAGGCATTTTAAGAGTAACGTTATAACTAGCCATGTATTTTTTCCTCTTTTATAGGGTGATAACTTAGTCTCTGCTCAGGAGAGAAAAGTGCTTTGCTCTTTTTAAAATTAAGCAAGTCTTTCTTTCCCAATTAGCATCATTTTTGATACTAAGGGAAAAATACTAATTATTGATCGCGCATTAGCAATGAGATTTGTAATTTATCTTAAAATAAGTTTTGCTTATATATAGACTTTAGGCAATCGACCGAATCTAGAAAAAACTTTGCTCTACCCAAAACAAGGCAATGGTAGGATAAATTAAACTATAAAGCCAGAAACCAAGGCGGGATATTTTCCTGAAAAATAACTATTAATTATAGTTATATCTATGATTAATGATTTGTTCTTAGATGTAGATAATACAATATCCCTTTTTTATGATTAAAGACATAAGCTCCCCCCTAAGAGTTGGCATAGTTGGGACGGGATATGCAGCACAAAAAAGAGCAGAAGCGATAAAATCCGATCCGCGTACGGAATTATTAGTCGTTACGGGAAATACTCCTGAAAAATTACAGGAATTTTGCCAAGCTCACGCTGTCAAAGGGATTGATTCCTGGAGCAGATTAGTAAATTTACCAGAGTTGGATTTAATTTTTATTTGTACCATTAATCAGGGTTGTGGTGCGATCGCCAAGGCAGCAATCCTGGCAGGAAAGCACGTCGTAGTTGAATATCCCCTGGCATTGTCAGCCAAAGTTGCAGCAGAAGTGATCCAGTTAGCGGCAACAAAAAAGAAATTACTCCATGTTGAGCATATCGAAATTATCGGTGGTCTACACCAAGCCATGAAGCGATATTTACCCCAAATCGGCAAAGTCTTTCATGCTCGTTACACCACTATTAGTTCCCAGCAACTCGTGAAGCAAAGTTGGAAATACCATCGCCAGATGTGGGGCTTTCCCCTCGCAGCAGCACTATCGAGAATTCATCGTCTAACAGACTTATTTGGCAAGGTAGAGAGTGTCATCTGTTGCGATCGTTATTGGGACGTACCTGGTTCAGATTATTTCACGGCTTGTTTCTGTAACGCTCAACTAAATTTTCCTAGTGGTATTACCGCAGAGGTTAGCTATGGCAAGGGAGATGTTTTTTATCGTAGTCAGCGCACTTTTGAAATCTATGGCGAACAAGGTAAACTTGTCTTTCAAGGTCAGAGGGGGACTTTAATACTCCAGGAGAGTGAGCAGGAAATTTTTGTGACTCCTCGTCGTGGTTTATTTGCTCAAGATACCGCGATGGTTTTAGATTATTTGTTCGAGCAAAAACCGCTTTATATTCAACCCCAAGCTAGTCTCTATGCTTTAGAGGTAGCTAACGCTGCCCAGAAATCGTCTTTGACTGGCAAAGTTGTCTAT
>CBDUCX010000291.1:0-7071 GCA_965365755.1 uncultured Pleurocapsa sp. | reverse complement strand
ATAGTTCTAAAGGGCAGTTGCGAAAAACCTCTAAAGGAAAGAAACAGAAACCTAAGTCGTGAGTCTTAGGAATCCTGCGTCTTTTAACGCGGGAGGATGTCAATGGCAATCCTGATGGAGTCAGAAACAAAAATTGTGGTAGAAGACACAATCAAAGAATGGCTCAATGGGAATATGGAAAAGATATTGATTATCTGACCTACAAGTTCAAGCTGGCTGGTCAAAAAGTCCTAATTGGTTCGGAACGAGGAACATCTAGTACTTGTCCTGAATGTGGGCGAAGACACAAGCCACAAGGTAGAACTTGGAATTGCCCCAATCCGAAATGCGGCTATCGAAATAAGCATCGAGATATTACAACGTGAGCGTCCAACGAATTATATTCGTAATGTCTACAAGAAACAATTTGTTTCTTAGGAGTTCGACGAAGTAAAAGAAACTTAAAAATTTCGCAAATTTCTTAATTTTAGGTATCTGAAGACTTTATTATTGCGTTAAGAAAAACATAACGACAACCTGTCAGATAGAATTATCTACAGAATCGCCGATTTGTACCCTGATTCCGAGCATGTTAAGACTTGCGATCAGTCAGCTAGACCTAAGCCTAATCGCTTTTTACTCTGATAACCAACCAAATAAGTCTCCTATAGTTAACTCAAAAGCTTTAGCAAAATTGGGTACGGGTAAAATATCTGTTTCTGCTTCAAAAAAGGCAAATTGTTGCCCTTGAAAATAAACTAATACAGACTGTTCTTGGGGATCGATTAGCCATCCTAATTGCGTACCATTGTCTAAACAATGAAGAATATTTTTGGTCACTCTTGTTTGGCTTTGTTCAGGAGATAAAATTTCAATTGTCCAATCTGGTGCAGCCTGAAAAGAATCTGCTATTTCACCATTATCATCGCGAGGTATTCTGTCCCAAGTAAATACAGTTACATCAGGTACAGTAGATCGTCCAGCAAAAGTACATCTTAGTTCAGAAAATGCACGAGCTATTTTTTGAGGTTTAAGAGCAACATTGATAGCAGTAGACATTTCAGTCTGTATTGTGCTGTGTTTGCCTTTGGGCATAGGTTTTTGAATAATTTTCCCGTCGATATATTCACTGGCGGGTTTGGTTTCTGGTAATGCTAAGAACTCTTCTAGGTTTATTGCTTTGGAGGGAGATGTAACCATAGCTTCTGCCACTGGATGTCATAGTTACTTAAATTGTATTCTATCTATCAAAGCGATCGCTTTTTGGGACTAGAACTACAGCATGTTATTTAATAACATCCAGCACCTGCTCTAAATTGAGAACCTCACCATATTTGCGTTGAATATCACGGAGATTTACCCGATGTGCTTCTTGGTCAACATCTATCACACAGTCTGCTACCACGATTGTTCGGTAGCCGTATTGCAGCGCGTCTACAGCGCTGGCTCGAACACATCCGCTAGTTGAGACACCCACGATTACTAATGAGTCGACTCTTTGGGCTGTCAGTGAAGCTGCCAAATGTGTGCCAAAGAAGGCGCTAGCATATCTCTTGGAGACGATATTGCCCCTGGAATCGGGTGCTACTTGATCAGGGAATTGAGTCCAGCGTGAACCTTTAACTAATTTCCGTAATGCGGGAATCTTCTCCACAAAAATACCGCCATCAAGACCATTTTCTTGATATTCAACGGTGGTATGAACAATCGGCAGACTATGCTCGCGAAAGGCATCTATCAATATGCGTACGTTTTGGCAGGTAGCTTCAATACCTGGCGTATAGAAGGGGGCATCCTCAGCTACAAAGCCTTCAATGAGGTCTACTACCAACAAAGCTGGATAATCCCCAAAAGCCAGGAAATTGCCGAATACAGAAGGGTTTTCAACCTTATTGCTTTGGTTCATGGTTAAAACTCTCGTAATAAACGACCGCAGCCAGAAACCTGATCTTTAATGCCGTTATCTCTCAAGGCATACCACCAAGTAGCTGCATTGATTGCAATCACTGGTTTACCTAACCATCGCTCGGCTTCGTCAGCAAGGCGTAGCATACTGAGGTTGGTTCCCACCTGGACAAATGCCTCGATTGAATCATCATTCATTTCCAGTAAGGCAGTGCGTAAAACATCTTCAGGGACTTCAGCGATCGCCACTGCCGTAGGGCATTTTAAACCTGTGAGCTTAACTATATTTATTCCCATTTCCGAGAAGAATCTTCTGACATTTTCATCAGCGATCGGCTGGTAGGGAGTAATTACTCCGATATTTTGTACGTTAAAGCATTGCAATGCTGCCATACAAGAGCGCGATCCAGTAGCAAGTTTGAGCCCACTATAGTCTTCCAATCGCTTCACAAAAGCTTTGCTGCCCTCAATGCCGCCCCAAAAGGTTTCGGCGCTCATGCCCATGACAAGGTAATCAACTTCAGCAGTTTTAACCCGATCAATTGCTCGGAGGATTTCATCACGAATTTGCTCTAAAAGACGGAGCATAGCCTGATCACTACTAAGATCTTGATCGCGGATATATATTCTCGCAGTATGGCTGGTCACACCTGGTACTTCCATGCGCTGAAAATCAGGTTGTACGATCGTATTAGTACTGGGTGCGAGGACACCAAATTTCTTGCGCCATCCAAGAGCGTCTTTACTCATAACTTCTGGCTATCTTCAGAATAGGAGTGTTGAGGAATTATACTTCTAAGTGGTACTATCTGCAAACTGTCTCCAGTTCTGAGCTAGAGATATTTAGGGGAAATTTTATATGAATAGAAGGAGTTTACGTGCGCTGTTGTCTGAATCTTCGATTGTGGCACCAGGAGCCTATGATGCTGTTTCGGCCAAGATTATCGAATCCCTCGGTTTTCCAGCGATTTACCTGACGGGTTATGGCGCATCTGCCAGTCGTCTGGGATTGCCTGATTACGGCTTTATTACCCAGACTGAGATGGTGGCACAGGTTTCAGGTATAAGTAAAGTAGTCAATATTCCTCTGATAGCAGATGCGGATACTGGCTATGGTGGAATTGTCAATATCGTACGTACAGTGCGTGAATTTGAAGCTGCTCAAGCTAGTGCTATTCAGCTAGAGGATCAGGATCAAGAGAATAAACGATGTGGTCATATGCAGGGTAAGCAAGTAGTTGAGCGCCAGGAATTTATTAATAAGATTGCTGCGGCTGTGGAGGCTCGGCGAGATCCTGAGCTGATGATCTTTGCCCGTACTGATGCTCGATCTGTACAGGGAATCGATGAAGCACTTGCCCGTGGTCATGAATGTCTTAAGGTTGGTGCCGATGGACTTTTTTTTGATGCCCTAGAATCGGTAGAGGAGTTGAAACGGGTGGCAACAGAATTTTCGGGAGCTTGTCTAATTGCCAACATGGTGGAGTTTGGACGTACTCCGCTGCTTTCTGTTGATGAGTTGAAGCGCATGGGTTATTCTGTGATAATTTATCCAGTTACAGGACTTTTTTCGGCTACATATGCTATGACGACTGCCCTACAACATCTTAAAGATACAGGAGAAGTTAGTTCGTTGATGCCTCAAATGACAACTTTCAAGCAGTTTGCGGAACTCATGGGTCTAAGAGTTTGGAAGGATATCGAGGCACGATATCATCAAAATAACGAAGCTGGATAAATTGAGCACACTCACCCGAATTTGCAAATTACTATCACTTTCGGTCTTCTTTAATTAGAGTCCTTTGATAAATTTCATTATCCTTAAACCAATGCCAGGTGCGAGCGCGATGGTTATTACAGGGACTAATATGAATCATTTCGTAGATATAAGCATTGGCTATATCTTTGTAGCTGAAGTAAAGAATAATCAAGGAATCATCTGCTTCCCAAGCATGTCCTGTGATACGTTCCGTATCAAACAAAAGTTTCTTATCTTGGTACATTCCTGGGAACTGATACTCTTGTTGTTTTCCGTCAGCCCACTTATAGCGATTGGTTTGAAAGTATGGATAGTCCTTTCCTTTTGGAAACTCGCAAGTTATATGGGATTCATTTTGATCGAGGATCTTACCCTGATTGTCAACGGTTGTATAAGTACCAACCCAATCACCTTCATGCCTTACTAGTACGGGCATTTCATCTCTGATATTAGACATAGGAATTGTTCCTGGTTTTGCTAATCTCAAATTAAGTTTACCACTTTTGTAAATCGGTTAAAAAACCTGCCCTATCTCTTTTCTAGATTAGCGATCGCTATATTTATTTTGCGGTGAAATCGAGCAGCACCATGGTGTATTGTAGCGACCCAAAATTTTTTATTTTAGTTTGTGATTTAGAGTACAGTTTGGACTCCACTAGTAGAAAACTTTGTTACCCAGAATTTGAGCTGTGGATCACGAATTTGAGTTTGCACCTGTTGTTTAACTGCGATCGCCTGTTGTTCTGACTCACACAAAGCAAACACCGTCGGGCCAGATCCTGACATCATTGTACCCAATACGTTTTGGGTGGCAAAGGCGGCTTTCAACTCTGCTACTTGAGGATATGCAGGCAAAACTACTTTTTCTAAATCATTATGAATTGATTTACCTATTTTTGGGCTATCTTGGTGGCTAATCGCTGCTAACAAAGAACTAGAACTTACTTTAGCGGTACGAGATTTAATTCCTGCTGCATCGGAAACATAGGTATCCTTATATTGCTGACGATAGGTTTGATATGCCCAAGGAGTTGAAACACTAATATTGTCATATTTTGCGAGAACCAGCCAAATATTAGCTAAATATTTGATTTCATCGAGTTTTTCTCCTCTACCTGTGGCGATCGCCGTTCCGCCAGAAATACAAAAAGGAATATCCGAACCTAGCTTGGCAGCTAAATCCTGTAATTCAGGCTGAGTTAACCCCAAATTCCAGAGTAAATCAATGCCCACCAATACCGCAGCCGCATTACCTGAACCCCCAGCTAACCCCGCAGCTACAGGAATATTTTTCTCAATTTTGATCCAAACACCACCATAGTTGGCATACATTTCGGGGAAAGTATCACACATTAACTTGGCGGCACGATAGGCTAGATTAGTCTCGTCAGTGGGAACTTCGGGATGATTGCAAGAGATGTGAATGTCTTGAGTATCGCTGGCTTGAATATCGATCCGATCTGCTAACTCGACACTTTGCAGAATCATGACTAGTTCATGAAATCCGTCAGGGCGATCGCCAATTATTTCTAAGTAAAGATTGATTTTTGCGGGCGCAATTAAGGAATAAGATTGCATATCATTTTGAATACTGTACTAGCCTGACTTACTTAATATATCAGTAATATATCAGTGAAAAATCCGAGAAATATAACTATTTGTAGTTTCTGTTCAGCTCATCAAAAATTCTCCTTAAGCTACAATCTTGGCGACAAAAATATAAAGATCAAACAAGAAAAATTCATGGATTAAAATATATTTATACAAAAATTATTATTCTATGGCTGTTGACTAAATTACGAGTAATAATATTAAAGACAAGCTTTATTTAGTAGTCATTATTCAATCTATATCTGCATCATATCGAAGCTTATAAATAAATTAAGAATTATTTAAATAATATTAAATATTATGAAAAAATATCAGCTACTAAAATTTTATGAGCAAGGTTATAGAGACTTCACAGGAGTAGATCTAAGTGGAGTAGATTTATCAGGGGTGATGCTGATTGCCGTTAATTTGACGAGAGCTAATTTAGTCGGAGCGAATCTGAGTCGTGCATTTTTAACTAAATCAGATTTAAGCGAAGCAACTTTGAATTGGGCAAATCTCAGCTATGCCAAAATGAGCGAAGTTAACTTACAACAGGCAAATTTAACTAAAACCAATTTAATCGGTGCTTTTATGGTTAAGTCTCAATTGATAGAAGCAAAACTCAGTGGAGCCAATCTTTCCTATACTAATTTAAGAGCTTCCAACTTATCTGGAGCCAATGTCTGCGGAGCCAAGCTACAAAAAGTTAATTTAAGGCAAGCAAATCTTAATCAAGCTAATTTCAATTGGGCGGACTTACGAGAAGGGAGACTAACAGGAGCACAGCTACGAAATGTTTCGTTTACGGGAGTTAATCTGAGCCAAACATTTTTAATTGATGTCGATCTCAGTGGTACTGATTTAACAGGAATTAATCTTAGCCAAGCTAAACTTACGAGAGCTAATTTGAGTAATACTAATCTTTGCCAGGCTAACTTAGTTGATGCTCAACTCAGAAATGCCAATCTTAATCATGCCAACTTGAGCAAGGCTAATTTATCAGAGGCTCAATTAAAAGGAGGAAATTTGAGCAATGCGAATCTGATCCAAGCTAATCTAACTAATGCTGATTTGCGTGGAAGTTCCTTAAAACAAGCCAACCTAACTAATGCTGATTTGACTCAAGCAAATTTAAGCGATGCGGATCTGGAGTCTACTATTTTGCGCAACACCATTCTGGAGACTACCGCCCAAAATGCTACTAGATTTTTACTACCTCCAGCAGAGACTAAAATTGAATTCGGCTATGGTATGCATCAAGTTCAAATAGCCTAAATTAATTTGATTAGGATAAAGACAACAAATAACTGCTTGAAATCAAACATCAGCTATGGTTGAATTTCAGATTTCATTCGTTTGAGAGTTAATTCCATTTGGTCAAACATCTGTTGAGGAGTCATACCAAACTGATTTAATTGAGTTTTTAGCTGCTGTACCGTCATTTGTGCCATAAAGTCTTCGGAAAGCTCAAAACGCTTCATAAAAATGCGATAGCGTTCCATTAATCTTTCCATCTGTTCAATGAACATCTTTTTGCCTTCACGGTCAAACTTGCCGTATTCCCCCCCTAGCTTCATCAAAGATTGATAATCTTCAAATAGATTTTTGGCCTCTTCTTGGACCACCTGAGAATCAAAAAAACTCATAATATTTGTGCAACCTCTTTATAGTTAGGAACTAGACTATTAAGCCTTTAAAACTAGTTATATTAATTATTCAGTTTATCTTTATTTATTTTAGTATTTTAGGGTGCTCAAACAACGCAAGAAAAATACGGTTAACCGCATCTTGTTCGACTTGGCTGTGCTGAGTGACTTCATCCGTCGTTGATCCCT
>CBDUCX010000290.1:0-7224 GCA_965365755.1 uncultured Pleurocapsa sp. | reverse complement strand
ATTATATTCGTAATGTCTACAAGAAACAATTTGTTTCTTAGGAGTTCGACGAAGCCCAAAAAACTTGAAAATTTAATAACTTTCTAAATTTTAGGTGTCTGAAAACCCTATTCTTTCATTAAGAAAAACATAACTCCTAACGACCTTCGCGTAGCGTGCCCGTAGGGCATATTCCGAACTCCGAACTCACGTTGTTACTGTACAGACAAGGCATGCCTTGTCTCTTCTGATTACTTACGAGCAATTAACTAAACTTGTCCTAACCAGCTAACGTACTGCGATATAAACTGATACTGGAGAGAATTACAGAGCATTAGCACCAGCAACTACCTCAGAAAGTTCTTGAGTAATTGCAGCTTGTCTAGCTTTATTATAAGACAAGGTTAAATTACCCATCAGTTCGGTAGCATTCTCACTGGCATTATTCATTGCAGTCATTCTCGCTGCAAGTTCACTAGCCGCTGCTTCCTGTAAGGCACGCAAAATCTGGTTGTTAAGATACAGAGGGAGTAAAGCATTCAAGATTTGTAATGGATCTTGTTCAAAAATTGTGTCTTTGGGAAATTCTTCAACTTTTGTAGTTACTTTTTCTCTCTCTACGCCAAAAGTACCGCCCTTAGTAGTCAAACGGAAAATTTCATCATCTTTTACTTCCAACCCTTGAGTAGTTAGGGGTAGCAAAGTTTGAATTACAGGCTTAGAAGCAATTAAAGAAACAAACTTAGTATAAATAAGTTCTACCTTATCAACTTCTTCTGACAGGAACAGTGATAGTAACTCATCACCAATTTCTGCTGCTTCTGCTGCGGTAGGAATTTGCTCTAAACCAACAAAGGTTTTGTCAGTAGGGTAATTGCGGTTGCCACAATACTGAGTTGCTTTACGTCCAATTAAAACGAAAGTATATTCAATGCCTTGGGCTTCTAGTTCTTTGGCTCTCATCTCAGCTCTGCGGATGACGTTGGTATTATAACCGCCACACAAACCGCGATCGCCACTGACTACCAATAGAGCAACTTTTTTGATTTCTCTTTGCTCTAATAGAGGTAAATCGACATCCTCAAACTGTAGTTTGCCTTGGATATTATAAAGAACCTGCGCCAAATTATCGGCGAAAGGACGAGTAGCGTTTACTTGCTCTTGGGCGCGACGAACTTTCGCAGCCGCCACTAAGCGCATTGCTTCCGTGATTTTTTTGGTGTTTTTTACCGACGCGATGCGATCGCGAATCGCTTTTAAATTAGCCATGATTTTAAAGGATAAATGATGAGGAATGAAGGATCAGGATTAGAGTAAAAAGGGTATAGAATTAATCAAACCCTTTACCCCTTTACCTTTACCCTTTACCCTAAAAAGTTAAGCTGTTGCCATGAAGGACTGTTTAAATTCTTTGATGGATTCTTTCAGGATATTTTCCGCTTCATCAGTTAATTTTTTCTCCGAAGCAATGATTTCTCCGTATTTGGGTTTACTGTTACCAAGATATTCACACAATCCTTCGGCAAATTCACTGGCTTTCTCGACTTCAATTTCATCTATATAGCCATTCAAACCAGAATATACTACTGCTACCTGTTCCGCTACGGAGCGGGGCGAGTTTTGGGGCTGCTTCAGAACTTGACGTAAACGTTGACCCCTGGCTAATTGATTCTGAGTGGTGGCATCTAAGTCAGAGGCAAACTGAGCAAAAGCCTCTAGTTCGGCAAACTGAGCTAATTCTAGCTTAAGCTTACCTGCTACCTGTTTCATCGCTTTGGTTTGAGCTGCTGAACCAACACGGGATACGGAAATACCAGCGTTGATTGCTGGGCGGAAACCAGCGTTGAACAAATCAGAAGATAAGAAGATCTGACCGTCAGTAATCGAAATTACGTTGGTAGGAATGTAAGCGGATACGTCACCAGCCTGAGTCTCAATTATCGGTAGGGCAGTCATGCTACCTCCACCTAGAGCATCACTAAGTTTTGCTGCACGCTCTAGTAAACGGGAGTGAAGATAGAATACGTCTCCAGGGTATGCCTCACGTCCTGGGGGACGACGTAGTAACAAGGACATTTGGCGATACGCTTGAGCCTGTTTGGTCAAGTCATCGTAAATAATCAAGGTTGCCTTGCCTTGATACATAAAGTATTCAGCGATCGCTGCACCAGTATAGGGAGCGAGATACTGAAGGGTCGCTGGGTCATTGGCGTTAGCCGCAACTACTATGGTATAGTCCATTGCGCCTTTCGATTCAAGGGTATTAACTACCTGGGCTACTGTGGAAGCTTTTTGTCCGATTGCCACGTAGACACAGATTACATCTTCACCCTGTTGATTAATGATCGTATCTACCGCTACGGCAGTTTTTCCTGTCTGTCTGTCACCAATAATCAATTCACGTTGACCACGACCCACGGGAATCATCGCGTCGATGGCGGTAATACCAGTCTGTAGAGGTTCACATACGGATTTACGGGCAATAATCCCTGGTGCCATCGACTCAATCAAGCGAGTTTCGCTGGTGTTGATTTCCCCTTTGCCATCAATAGGTTCCGCTAAAGGATCAACAACTCTACCGATCAAAGCGTCTCCTACAGGGATAGAAGCGATTTTACTAGTAGCTTTAACGGTACTACCTTCTTGGATACCGAAACCGTTACCCATAAGTACGGCACCGACATTATCTTCCTCTAAGTTTAGGGCAATACCCACAGTACCGTCTTCAAACTCTAGCAGTTCCCCTGCCATTGCTTGTTCTAAACCGTAGATTCGAGCGATGCCGTCTCCCACCTGGAGAACAGTACCAACGTTGGATACTTGAACATCTTGTTCGTAAGATTCGATTTGCTGCTTAATAATGCTGCTAATTTCGTCTGGTCTGATGCTAACCATAGCTTTTTTTATGTAAGAGATTTAGTTGTAGTTTGTCTGACTGTCAAGACGCGATCGCGCCGAGTAATATTTAGATTTTGCTTAGATCCTGCGCCTTGTTCAAGGTTTATGGTTTATTGATTTAAGCTGACGCTAATGCGACGGAGTTGTCCACGAATACTGGCATCAATCACTTTGGAACCAACTTTGATAATGACTCCGCCAATCAAATCAGGATCAATACTGGTTTTAAGCTCTACATCACGAGCCTCAGCGATCGCTTTTACTTTCTCAACCACGTTTTGCTTTTGTGATTCACTTAATTCTGTGGCTGAAGTTACTTCTGCTAGAACGGTTTGGTTAAGCTTACGCAGTAAGTTAAGGTATTGCTCCACAATTGGCTCCAGAAAGACAATTCGTCTTTTGTCAACCAACAGCATCATGAAGTTAACTAAGTAAGGGTTTGCGTCGCTACCCAGTACTTTTTTCAATACTGCTTTTTTGTCTTCTCCCTTAATCACTGGATTGAGCACAAAGTCTCTAAAGTCTTTAGAGTCTGTAAGTAAAGAGCTTAGAGAGCGGAAGGTATCACCAAACTGGTCGGTGAGGTTATTTTGCTGTGCTAAGGACATTAACGCCTGAGCATAGGGTTCGCCAACTTCGCTACTGATTAGAGTTCCACTCATGATTATTCTCCTCCTAATTTAGCGATGCTGCTGTCGATTAGCTTGTGCTGTGCTTCTTCATTGAGTACACTTTCCAGCCGAGATTTAGCATTCTCTAAAGCTAGTGCTACGACACGTTCCCTCAACTGAGCGATCGCTTTTTCTTGTTCGGAGCTAAGATCTTTTCCTGCCATTTCTTGGAGGCGTGCCACCTCTTTTTCTCCTTGAGCCAAGATAGCTTCTCTGGCTCTTTGAGCGTTTGTTTCTGCTTCAGCGCGAATTTTGGCTGCTGTTACCTTAGCTTCCTCTAACTTTTTCTGTTCTTCGGCTAGGGTTACTTCAGCTTGCTTTTGTTTCTGCTCAACTGCCTGAATCTGTTCGGCAATTTTTGAACTTCTTTCGCTCAAAATATTTGTCAGCAAGGGTTTACCGAAATAAATCAATATTCCCACTAAAAGTGTAAGGTTGATGAGGTTAGTGTCTAAAATATCTAAGTTTAAACCAAAACCCTCTTCAACCTCTGAGTGTGCTTCTGCTAGAAATAATAAAGTCTCTATCATACCCAGATCTTGAGTTTAGTTATTTTTTTCATTTATGACCGTAATTAATCAGTTCTATCTATCTTTAGCTGATTAATTCTGGGTCGAGTATTTTTTCTAAGATTTGACGAGATAGAGAATCCACTTGCTGCTCTAAAGTTGCAAAAGCCGCTGCTTTTTGCTGCTCTATTTCTTGAGCTGCTGCTTCTCTTTGAGATTGAACTTCTTGTTGGGCTGCTGCTATTTTATTAGCAGTAATTTCTTTAGCTTCTGCTTGGGCTTGTTGAACCAAATTTTGAGATTCCCGACGGGCTTGGCCTATTTGTCTCTCATATTCTTTGACTATGCCTTCGGCTTTAGCTAGTTTATCCTTAGAACCGGTATCGCCACTACGAAGATAATCCTCTCGTTCATCCAGTACCTTCATTAATGGCTTGTAAAATACTGCGTTTAATAGTGCTGTTAAGATCAAAAACTGCACTGCCATCAAAGGCAAAGTCGCATCAAAATCAAACATTTTTTATAGGGCGAATTGGATTGAACAATCGAATCAGAAGAGATCACAATAAGTATCTCTTCTGATTTACTTAGAAAAACTTATACAAAGGGGTTGGCAAATAATAGTACCAAAGCAACCACTAGACCATAGATGGTTAAGGATTCCATAAACGCCAAAGTTAACAGTAGCGTACCGCGAATTTTACCTTCAGCTTCAGGCTGACGAGCAATACCTGCTACTGCTTGACCAGAAGCATTACCTTGTCCAATACCAGGGCCAATTGCAGCCAAACCAATAGCTAATGCAGCAGCGATAACGGAAGCAGCTTGAATATCCATGAAATTTTACCTACTTTAAATTTACTGAAAGACTTAAAAATGATGTGAAGCGATCAACAATAATCTACTTCAACAGTGAAACAAAACTTAGAAGTGAGAATACTTCTAAATCAACCTCTTAATCGTGGTGATCTACTAATGCCTCATGTATGTATGCTCCTGCGAGAGTAGCAAATACTAAGGCTTGAATCGCACTAGTAAATAAACCTAGTGCCATCACTGGTAACGGGATGAATAACGGCACAAGTAGTACCAATACAGCAACTACTAGTTCGTCAGCCAGGATGTTACCAAAGAGACGGAAACTTAGAGAAAGAGGTTTGGTGAAATCTTCTAAGATTGCAATGGGAAGTAGGACAGGAGTTGGTTCAATATAATGCTTGAAGTATCCTAATCCTTTCTTCTTCAACCCAGCGTAAAAATACGCTAAGGAAGTAAGCAATGCTAGAGCCACCGTTGTATTGATGTCATTTGTGGGGGCAGCTAATTCACCAGAGGGTAACTCAATAAGTTTCCATGGTACTAGCGCACCTGACCAATTTGACACAAAAATGAACAAAAACAAAGTACCAATAAATGGCACCCAGTCACGATATTCTTTTTCCCCGATTTGATTTCTCACCAAATCCCGAATAAATTCTAGAGTAAACTCCATGAAGTTTTGGATACCACGAGGAACTTTTTGAATATTTCGTGTGGCAGCTAAAGAAGCTATTACTAAAAGACCTATTACGATCCAGGAGTTAATAAAAACCTGTCCATGAACTGTAAAATTGCCAATTTTCCACAGAAAATGTTCGCCAACTTCCAATTCTGCCAGGGTATAAATATTTAGAAAAGTCAAATCACCTAGAATTTCCATATGCCTAGATTAAGCAAAACATTAAATTAAAACTGTTCTTGTAGTTTCTTTAAAAATCTCTTATTTTTAAGCCTCATTTTCTATTTTCTCTGCTGACCAAAAAATTGATTTCACAGTATAGATAATGATTGCTGGTTTATAAGTTAGAAATCCAAGAAAGACAGGAAGAATGTGCAACTGCTGCCATTTACTGGCAACCAGTATCAGGATCACGAAAACTCCTAATCCCTTAGCACCGAGACGCTGTTGACCTAGGCGCTCAACGTCTTTGGCTAACATCCTCAAATACACCAGCCCTACAATTGCACCAACTAAATAGTTGAAAGCAGTATTAAGCGAGAAAAAATACCACACAGGAAAGACAATTATTCCTGTCAATGTCAGAGTTGTTAACAACAGCGATCGCTGTAGTTGATAATAATCTGCCATCGGGTCATGACCTTCTAAAGAATTAGAATCATCAGGAGTAATTTGCTCGTCTGGAACTAGTGCTGGTTCGGGAGATTGATTAGACAAAGTTACACGACTCAAATGCTGACCCATTCTCAATTTTGGTAATTGCAACTAGATGGTTTTCTACATAAATGCAGACCAATTCAAGCAACTATTTATCCAGATGGATAAGCTAGTTTTTCCTCAGTTAAACAATTGTTTACTAAGGCGTTACTTGGCACTACTACTAACCTTGTAGCAATGCTTCTAAATCGCAATCCCCAGCGATCATATCATGGTACTGTAACCAATTATTAAAAATTTCTATATGGGTAATTTATCGATAATTCAAGTAAGCTTATGGATATATATTTACTAGGCGACGATCATGACTCCATATGAATACAATTACATCAGGAGTAGTGATTGAAGTTAGAGATTCTTGAAATTAGTTACTTTCGCGCTAGTAAACATTGTCGTTAGTCGCTGCGCCTCCACTCATAAGGCGATCGCCCAAATAGAAAAACTTCCACCCGATCAGCAGGATACGATCGCATATCGCTTTTTGGAAGAATGGAAAAACTAGCGATCGCATTTTGCAGAAAATTCCAGTATTAGTAGTCAATACTATTAGTTGTCTTTTTTTGTAAATCTTTTTGATGTAATTTATTTAAGGCTTTAGATATGAAGAGGTGATCAAAAATTTAGCCCTCAACCAAGCATGGGGGAATAAAGCCGAAAAGATGCTATCCATAACTTTACCTGCGGGAACAACAGTCTATCAAGGGATTGTCGCCCCACAAATTCCCGCATCCTGTTATCCAGGTGGGGGACAGCAAACCTTTATTGAAGACTCCAGAAATCCTAATTTGTTTTGGACTGAGGGGCCAGATCTGACATTGTAACCTTTTACCTGCCCTTAAAGTTTGATGGATAATAAAAAACGTGAATTTATTTCCTGGATTGATCGTGCGCTGGAAATTGCTGCCCAGTTGCCACAATTCGCCACTTGTCTGTTCGCACATTTAGTCTTACC
>CBDUCX010000289.1:0-7243 GCA_965365755.1 uncultured Pleurocapsa sp. | reverse complement strand
TCCTGGTTACAAGGAACTACCCGAAGAACCCCAAGGTTGTGAGGGAGCATCGATGCGACTGTACCAATTGTTCGATCTTTCCTATCTGCTGATGTTTCCCTACGACTACTTTGGTAGAATCCTGCCCCAAATCTCAGGAAAAAAGGCACAGCAAGCGACGGGATTTTTTCCAACTCCGATGGTGGTGTCCGAATTTATTAGCAAAATCCTTGACTCCGATTCCCCCAGAGGTAAGCTAGCTCGCATTCAAACAGTCAACGAACCAGCCGTAGGTTATTTAATACAAGAAATTAATAATAAACAACAACAACAAAAAGTTAAGAACTTTTTATAGTGTAATTATAACTTGTTACATAAATTTATTTCTTTAACGTATATTGTACTGTAAAATTAGTACATGAAATTAACACTACAGAAAGGCACTGACCCGATAACTAACCAGACTGTATGGGTAATGCTTGATGAAAACTATGAAGTAGTCGCACCCATCCAGCAATACTTAACCTTTTTGACCACAACTAAATCCCCTAACACGGTGAAATCATACGGGTTCGACTTGAAATACTGGTGGGAATTTCTAGCTCATAAATGCATGGATTGGCGTGAAGTTAATGTGTCTGACATGGAAGACTTTGCTTATTGGTTGAGAGTAGGCGACACCAAAGTTGTTTCGATGCAACCAGTAGAAGCCGTTAGGTCAGAAAAAACAGTTAATCATGCCATTACTGCTGTTACTAATTTCTATGACTATCACATAGCCAATAAGACAGTAGATTTTAAGCAGTTTGAAAAGTTCTATATGCCTCATGGCATAAGTCGTGCAGGTAGCAAAGGTTTACTTACTGGTATTGCCAAAACCAAACCAGTCAGACAAAAGCTAGTCAAATTAAAGGAGAAAAAGAAGTTTCCTGGTTGTTTAACAGACGAACAGGTAGAAACCCTTGTTAAAGCCTGTAACCGTCTCAGAGACAAATTAATCATTCTGATGCTTAACGGAACGGGAATACGTAAAGGCGAACTTCTAGGTTTGATGCATGATGACATAGGAGACTTTGACCAGCACTACATCCGAGTAGTGCAAAGAGATAATCATCCCAATGGTGCAAGAGCTAAAGGACAAGAGAGAACTATTCCCGTAATTCCCGAATTGCTCAAGATGTATAACGACTATCTTATCTACGAATATCCAGATACAGAGTCAGGATATGTCTTTGTCAACATCTGGGAAGGAGAAATCGGTCAACCAATGAATCCTTATGTGCTTAATACGATGTTTAGAAGATTATCGAAAAAAACAGGTATTCATGTCTATCCTCACTTGTTTAGACACACCTATGCCACAAGGTTATTAAAGGCTAATCATCCACCAGAGAGAGTTAAATATCTGTTAGGTCATGCCAGTATCCAAACAACGCTAGATGTTTATTCTCACGTAATCAATGAAACAAATCTTAAAGAAGTATTTGAAAAAAAATGAGTACTTTACCTGATTGGAATGAAGAACCTGATAAATGGTTAATTGCCAGGAACAAAGAAGCTAAAAAATTACTTGATAATCCTTTATTGCAAAAAGATGTATGGCTAACTGTTGAAGATTTAGGATTGACAGTCAAACAACACAAAAAAGTATTAACTATAAACTTTGAGTCAATAGAGCAAGATTGGTTAAAGTTATTGGCTAAATTATATATTTTAATTAGAAGTCAACGAAGATATACACCAAATTGGTTAGCCGATAATGTTAGTCATTTAAGAAGATTTTCCAAATTTATTCAGGGAAAATCTATTTTTAATACCGAACAAATTAACGAACAACTTTTTGAAGAGTTTGATTACTATTTACGATCGTTGAAATTATCTGAACAAACAATATCCAATTATTACAAAACTATAGTTAGCTTTTTTGATATTTGTCGTCAAGAAGGATGGCTAGAAATTACAACTTATTGGTTTAAAGATAAATTCAAAAATACTACTGCTAAAAATAACCAAGTTGAATATATTCCAGAAGAAGTTTGGCAACAATTAGATGAGCATATTCATTATCTTCCAGAACCCATACAACGAATGGTATTGGTAATTAGATGTACTGGTCTACGGATTGGAGAATTACTTAATCTACCTTTAGATTGTTTGCGTCAAAGAGATAAACAATGGCGATTACGATTTTTGACAGAGAAGTATCAAGTAGAAGATGAATTACCTATTTGTGAAGAATTGGTGCTAGTAATTCGAGAGCAACAAAAATATATTAAACAGCACTTTAACGATGAATATCATAATTTGTTCAATAGTAATGATGGAAGTTGCTATTACAAACCAGCACCTAGAATAATGAGAGCAGATATATTTCACACTTGGTTGAATAGACTGGCAATTAAACATAATATTTGTACAAAAGATGGTCAGATTTGGCATTTCAAATCACATCAATTTAGAAAAACTGTTGCTACAGTATTGACCAACGTAGGAGTCAGAGATTTAATTATTCAAAAATATCTTCGACATCGTTCTCCTGATATGCAGAACTACTATAAACATCTTCTCAAGCAAGTAATAGGAGAGGAATATCAGGAGTTAATGAAAGAAACAAAATATGTTGATAGTACAGGAACGATAGTAGCAACCCATAAACCAAATAATCCTATTACTGAGTTAATGCGACGCAAAATGTATCAAATTACAACTCAGTATGGGGAATGTCATCGACCAGTATTAAAATCTCCCTGTCAAACAGTTAATGCTTGTTGGCGTTGTGAACACTGGCGCACATCTACTAATGATTTAAACAATCTTAAGAGCGATCTTAAAAAAGTAGAAGCAGAACTAGAAGTTGCTAACAAATTAGAGATGGTAAGACAAAAAAAAGGGCTGACTAATGACAGAACAAATTTAGTTATTCGGATTCAAGCATTGGAGCAAAGCTAATGATAGAAATTGATTGGGAAAAAGATTATCAACGTGAATTCATTTGCCCGAAATGTCAGACTACAGGCATGGTTGCAATGGGAATTAAAAAACCTAATAATAAAAGAAATTTTTGGTGTTCTACTTGCAAAAAACAACAAATAGAATCATGCGATATTAATATTCGCCCAGTAAATAACCCTCTCAATCCCAGAGTTACTTGGTATACAAATCATAAAATCAAACATTTTATCTGTCCTGAGTGTCAAGCACAAGATATTTATTTTTCTCAAATCCATAAAGCAGGAAAAACATTATTAAAATGTAGGAGTTGTAAGAGATATCAATATGATTCTCATGAACTTTATAGATATAAATACAGCTCTATCAGATATAATGAAGCAGCCATTAAACCATTTAAATGGGAAGAAGATAAATGGGACTTAAGAGCTATTAATCCTAACTTTGACCGCCGAGACATTAAAAGTTCGAGACTTAATTTTACTCCTATAAAGATAAATTTATTTAAAGAAAAAGTCAAAAAATATGTTCATCATTTATGTAAACTCGGTAATTCCTTTTCCACTATTGAAACTCGATTATCTGTACTAAGAAAATTCTCAAAATACTTAGAAAGCCTAAATATAGCTGAGTTTCATCTAATAAATCGTAGTGTAATTCTCGATTATTTATCTAAAGCAGAAAAAATTAATCGGAAAAACACTTTAGTAACGTTGCGTAGTTTTTTCTTAACAGGCACGTTAAAAGGCTGGTTTGATATTGACCAAGATATTATTCGTGATGAAGACTACCCTAAAAAACCTAGAAGTAATCCTGACCCATTGTCCGATACAGTACGCCAACAAATTGAGCAAAATTTACACAGATTACCCGAACCAATTGCTCGAATGTGGATCGTTTGTTATTTTACTGCGATGCGTCCTTCAGAGTTAGCTTTACTTAAGAAAGATTGTCTGGTGCAAGAAGGAGAGTATTGGAAGTTAATCTGGAAACGCAAAAAGACTAATGACTATCACGAAGTTCCAATTAGCAGAACTATAGCCAAGGTAGTTCAGGAGCAACAAGAATATATTCAGAGGCTATGGGGAGATGACTGGAATTATTTATTTTGTCATTATCAAGGATTCTCAAACACGAAACTTTTACAACCATATCTAACACCAATCAAAAAGATTATTTCACGACAAAAGAGTCCACTGCAACTTGGTATTCGCACTTTAATCAAACACCTTGATATCCGAGACGAAAACGGTCAACAAGCTAAATTTAAAACCAAACTCCTCAGACCAACACGCTTAACTCAATTATTCGAGCAAGGAAATGATTTGGCTGTCGTTAGTGCTTGGGCTGGTCATAAACATTTTGCTACTACCAGCACCTATTACACCAAAGTTAGTTGTGACCTAATAGAACAGGAAGCAGGTCACATTCAAAAAGCATTGGTTAATAGTGAAGGACATCGCGTACTCTATGAATCCTTCCCTAAATCATTCTGGGAAAAGCCTCAAGCTCATAAGTTGGAACTATCTGGTACTCACATCAATACTCCTATTTATGGCTATTGTGGACTGGATTTAGACCAAGATTGTCATAAGTTTAGAGCTTGCTATACCTGCGGTAATTTTGTTGCCACACTAGAAAAATTACCTCAATATATCAAAACCCGTGATGAGTTAAGAGGCAAGCAATCAAAAGCTTTGGCTGATTGTCAAGATGTTTTAGTCGAACAATTTGGCTCACAAGCTGACCAGCTAGACAAGATTATCGCATCTTTACAGGAGGCAGCATGAGTAATAAAGATACTAAAGAATCCAGAATTAAGACTCTTAAGCAAACCCAGAAACAAAGACAAGAAGATGCTAGAAATCGAGTCTATCAAGCCATTGAAAAGTTACAGAAACTTAACGCTAAAATCAACTTTCACACCATCTCTCGTGAAGCAAAGGTTAGTGTTAGTTATCTCTACAAATATCCAGAGCTAAAACAACATATAGCAGAGTTAAGAAGCAAACAAAACTCCCTACCAGTAAAACCTGTAGCTAAACCTAATTCTACTTCTCAAGGAAAAGTAATTACTCGTCTTCAGTCGAAAATCAAGAAGATAGAGTCAGAGAATAAAGAACTCAAACGTAAGTGTGAAGCTCTAGCTGGTCAAGTATATCGCGCTCATAATCTCCAGGCACAAGTAGAAAGATTACGTGCCGAAAATGAAGACTTGAGAGCCAAGTTGGGTAAACAAGAAATAGCCAAAAAAGTAACTCCCATTGATAAGAAAAGAAAATCTAAATCTTCCATTTCAGACAAGATTCAATTCTTATTAGATGAGTTGGGAATTAATCTCAATCCAACCCTCACTAAAACCATTAAAGCAGCAACAGAAGAAACGGTTTTAGCTGCCATTGAAGCTCTCAAAGACCAGTTAGCCAGAAAAAATATTCCCAACCCTGGAGGCTGGTTAAATACGGCAATATCTGAAGGTTGGACGAAACCAGAATTAATTTCAACTAAACCAAATTCACCAAGCTCTAAAGTTGTCACTGCTACAGACAAACCAAATAAAAAACTAATGTCTCCCGACAAGCTCAAGCAATTAAGTAACTTATTCCATAACAAAAATGACTTATAATATCCCTCCAGCCAATATTGAAGCTGAAGAAGCAATACTGGGTGGTATTCTACTCGACCCTGCTGCTATGAATACTGTTGCCGATATTCTTCCTACCGATGCCTTCTATGTTGTGGCACACCAACAAATATACAATGCCGCATTGGAACTTTATCACAAAGATAAGCCAACAGATTTAATGGCTGTTTCTACTTGGCTATCTGACCGCAAACTACTAAAGAAAGTGGGAGGTACAGCTAAATTAGCTCAACTACTCAATCGTACTGTTTCGGCAGTTAATATCGACCGCTATACAAATTTAGTTTTAGAAAAATACCAACGCCGTCAACTGATAGCAGCAGCTAATGATATTGCTACCTTGGGATATGATAATGCCACCGAATTAGAAACAATCCTCAATACTTCAGAAGAAAAGATATTTAATCTTACGGTTAACAAGCAAGAGAAATTTCAACCTTTACCTATCAGTGATTGTTTGGCTTCAGTCTTTAACAAAATCGAACAAGGTTCATCTCCTGCCTATCCCACAGGATTAGATGATTTAGATGCTCTCATTGGTGGATTAATCAAACAAGATTTGATTATCATCGCGGCGAGAGCTTCTATGGGAAAAACATGGCTGGCTTGTCATTTAGCCAATTATATAGCTACATCTGTCCAAAAACCTGTAGTTTTCTTTTCTGCGGAAATGTCTGTCGAACAATTAACCAAAAGATTCTTATCGATGCACTCTGGTATTGATTCCCATAGGCTGATGCACAATCAGATCTATGAAGATGAATACGATGCTTTAGTTGATGGCTTAACTAAACTAGCAGAGTTACCTATCATCATTGATAACACTCCCGCGACCCAACTAGCTCCAAGCAAAGTGCGTTCTGTGCTGCGTAGAATCCGTTCTGAAAGAGGGGAATTGGGTTTAGTGGTATTGGACTATATTCAGAAACTTGGAGATAGGGCGGCAGGAAATAGAGCGCAAACTGTAGGTAAGTTTTCAGGAGCATTTAAGGATATTGCCAAGGAGTTTGATGCTCCATTTGTTGCTTTGGCTCAAATTAACAGAGGTGTTGAATCTCAAGCTAATAAACGTCCTTTGATGTCTGATATTAAAGACAGTGGTGACATCGAGCAGGATATGGATTTAGGATTACTGCTTTATCGGGATGATTATTACAACCAAGACAGTGACACTCCAGGGGTAATGGAGATAATTGTCGGTAAGAATCGCAATGGTTCTACTGGAACTTGTCGGGTAGATTTTGACCCTAGTATTGGTAAATTTGATAACTTTGGTGAATCAAAAGTACGCTCTTAATTTATGGAGGTTACAATAAAAATGAAGCTAAAAACTCATCGTAGAAAATATATACTTTTTAAAAAGCCTGTTAATCATACGTTATGCATATTGTGTATCACATAACGTAGGTACGGGGTCGATGTTGTTAACCCAGAGTAACTATAGTCTGTGTGCTATTGGCATCGATATCAATCGCGATCTGCTTGAATGCGCCCTGGTTCAATTCGCTCTATACGCACCGTGGTTTTATTTTCCCATTTGGTGGTTGGGTAATACCGATCTAATCTGCGGCAATTCTCTAACACTAGAAAATTTTAAATCGATTAATACTAGATTTTGGCTACCCACATTTGCCGACATTGTAAAAGTCAAACTAGAGCCAATCGACGAAG
>CBDUCX010000288.1:0-7262 GCA_965365755.1 uncultured Pleurocapsa sp. | reverse complement strand
TTGGTTCTAATCAAATTACAGTCAGACAAGCATCCCCAGGAACAGTTGGTTTATCAAAGCTGGGTAATGACTTAATTATCGATATTAGTCGAGACGGTATAGCTGATGCTGAAGATGACCTAAAAATTACTAACTTCTTCAATGGAACAGCAGAAGGTTCAGGCTTTGTTGAAGGAATCAATAATGTTTTGGGTGAGGAAATTATCGATTACTTTGCGACTAATTCCACTGACAACGATCAAGCAGTAGTTTATCGATTCTTTATTCCGAGTATTGGTTCTCATTTTTATACTGCTTCGGAAGTTGAAAAACAGTCAGTAATTGATAACCTGCCTAACTATGTTTATGAGGGAGAATCTTATCAAGTTGTCTCCAGCTCTCAATCCGATGATTCCTTGAGTGGAGCCAAACCTGTATACCGTTTCTTCAATCAAAGCACAGGGGTTCATCTTTACACCATTAGCGAGGTGGAAAAAGATTTTGTGCAGAACAATCTTAGCAATTACACCTTTGAAAACATAGCTTACTATGCTTATGACACTCCCCAGGAAAACACCACCGAACTATACCGCTTTTACCACAGTGAAGGTGATTTCCATTTCTATACTCCTTCTCTTACTGAACGAGATTTTATTCTAGAGAATCTACCTCAGTATCAGCTAGAAGGAAATGATGGGGTTGCCTACTATGTTGAACCTTTTACCATTTAACAAATGGATTTAACACAGCGTCTCGATTCTCAGACAGTATAGGATATATTCGCTCTATCTAATTCTAAGGTGATAGAGCGATCGCCTTATTGATGTAGTTTCTGATTATCTGCTCTCCCTGGTCAACATTTCTTTACTTCCTGTGGGAGCCAAATGCTCTGAATTGGAGAAGACTAAAAACAGGTGGCTAGAGACTAGTAAACTGAGAAATAATTGCTGATTTATGCTTTCTTTACCCCTTATCCTTCACGACCCATCCTTTTACGGGCACTTCATCAGGTACAATTAAATGTCGATCATCTTCGCAGGTATTTTTTAGCTTCATGATTTCTAGTAATGACTTTCGCACAGGAGTTACTGTCGAGCTAGATGGCTCTGTCTGGCGAGTGGTAGAGTTTCTACACGTCAAACCAGGTAAAGGTTCAGCTTTTGTCAGAACTAAGCTCAAAAACGTCCGCACAGGAAATACGGTGGAAAAAACTTTCCGCGCAGGAGAGAGTGTTCCCCAAGCAAACTTAGAAAAACGCACCATGCAGTATACCTATAAGGACGGAGAGGATCTTGTCTTTATGGATATGGAGACTTACGAAGAGACCCGCATGAGTGGTGAAAGCTTGGGCGACCGCACAAATTTTCTCAAAGAGGAAATGGAAGTAAACGTCATTTTTTGGGAGGAACAAGTACTGGAAGTGGAACTACCTACTTCAGTCGTACTAGAAATCACCGATACTGACCCTGGGGTCAAAGGAGATACGGCGACCGGAGGAACTAAACCTGCCATCGTGGAAACAGGGGCACAGGTTATGGTGCCACTATTTATTTCCATTGGCGAAAAAATTAAAGTCGATACTCGCGATGGTTCTTACTTGGGTCGGGAAAATTAATTCCTACTCCAAAATTACTCGACAAGTTACTCAATCTCTCAGATGCGTCATACTTTAGTGCTACACAGTTATCTTGGAGAATGACAAAATTACTTTTAATAACGGTTGTATAGTTTGTGTCTATAAATTTTCAAGAACTCCGCGAATTGTTAGGAACGATCTCCCAAACTGACATTACGGAGTTAGTTCTCAAAAATGATGATTTTGAATTGACGGTACGTAAGGAAAAAGGTGTAATTGCCGTTCCTCAAGCCACAACTGTCTCTCCCCAGATTGTGGAAACTGTACCTGCCACACCAGCGGCAATGCCTGTAACCGCACCTGCCACACCTGAAGCGCCCTCTACCCCTGCGGTAGATGACAAGAAGTGGGTAGACATTACTTCGCCGATGGTGGGAACATTTTACGCCGCTCCTGCTCCCGACGAAGACCCCTTTGTTTCTGTTGGTGATCGCATTAATAAAGGCGATACAGTTTGCATTATTGAAGCGATGAAACTAATGAACGAAATCGAAGCCGAAGTCACAGGACAAATTATGGAAATAGCTGTCCAAAATGGAGAACCAGTAGAGTTTGGGCAGGTCTTGATGCGAGTTAACCCAGGATAACTAATTCGAGACAAGTTAAGAGATAATAGACTGCACTGTTGGTTAATTTAGTTAATTTAGTTTTAAGCTAGGTGATGCTAAATGCTAAATATTGAAGGTAATGGAAATTCTGACGATTGCGTTGTCTGGCTTGTTATCTCTCGGTTCTAGTGGAGGTCTAATTCTCGATAAAATCGCCCAAGGGAGACTCCGCTCTCAAGTCATTAGTGTAGAACAGCAGGCGGTTAGAATAGATAACCAGCCTAACTATTCTGCTGTTCAAGGAAAAATTGATCGAATCAGAATCGCCAATCGAGGAGTCAATATTAAACCTGGTCTGAGAATTGCCGTTTTGGACGTGGAAACAGATCAGGTTGCTCTAAAATTAGCAGAATTAGACTTTGATAGTCTTGATGGCTTGAGAGCGTCCCTAGAGAAACCAGTTTCGGGAGCAGTAAAGCTGATCTTGACAGAAAAGGATCTTAATCAAGCCCTGGAATCCCCCGAGGTAATCACTCAATTACAAACAACTCTTAACCGCCTGATAGCTCGTAGAGCTGGTTCGACAAATCTTAGTTACCAATTATCAGACCTCCAATTAGAATTACATCCTGCAAATCGCTTATCAGTAAGATTTAAACTTAACAGACCTAGACCTAGATTTAGACTTAAACCGAAAGCAAATACCGAACCTAAGCAAACTGCTGGAACTTCTAGCATTAGTAATCGTTCTAGAGAATTAGATATTACCTTGGAATTAGCATTCGAGGTGGTCAAGGGAAAAATAATTCGTTTAATAGAACCCCAGGGAACTGTCAATAATCGCCCGATGTCATCTAGGCTGCTTAAGGGTTTTGCCGAAGGAATTAGCGATCGCCTTGATTTAAATTCTCTGTCAGCCGACGGAATCATAACCCGTATCTTACAATTAGAGATTGATGAGGATAAATTAGAGCTGAGCAGTTTTATTAGACTGGAAACAGAGACGCAGTAATCCTCAACCAAGAAAATATTTCCCTAAACAGGAGCATAGTCCATGCAGGATCGTAATAAAAACCGTTTTTCTCTGAGTGTGATGGCAGCCATCGCAGGGATTATTTTAGCTGCGGGGGCAGGTGTTGCTTGGTGGGCAAAATCCAGCCTCGACCAGAAAACTAAAGTTTCTCAACCAAATCCTGCGCCGATAGTTGAGGACAAGATTCCAGCAGTACCAGAACCCATTACTCAAGAGCAAGTTGTGGAAATTTGTTGGCTCGATCCAACTAATGAAAACATCAAATTAGTTGCCAATAGGATGACTTTCGCCAAATCGGTTAAATCGGAACTAGTTCTGGAAACTGCGTTGAAAACTCTATTTTCTGAGCCACCTCAAGATTCTAACTACACCACAGCTATTCCCCAAGGAACTAAACTATTGTCAGTGACTACTGACAAATCAGGCATTCATCTCAATCTATCTAAGGAATTTATTTCTGGTGGTGGCAGTGCCTCAATGACTAGTAGATTAGCCCAAGTGATTTACACTGCTACTAGCGCTAATAATGGAACAGCTAAGTCCGAAAAATTTACTGCGCAAACTCAACCTGTTTGGATCAACGTTGCAGGAAAACCCCTCAAAAACTTAGGAGAAGAGGGCCTCATCGTCAATCAACCAATGACTAGGAAAGATTTTAAAGAAAACTTTACCTTATAACTACTAACTCCGAACTCCGAATTCCGAACTCACACTATTAACCACTAACTCTTATTTATTTGTTTTATTAATAATTCCATCGAAATACCGATTTAGAATGGGAGTCAGCAGACTATGAAACCGATTTAAAATAGTTAGTTCTGTGCCAGGGGCGATCGCAAATTTCTTTTGCTCTACTCCAGCCAGAATCTCTTTCGCTACGGCTACTGCACTCCAGGTTTTAGCTGTGGCGGTAATTTTTTGGGTTTCCACGGGCTTAATTTTATTTTCCGCTGCTAGCTGAGGTGTGTCGGTATCTGGCGGATAAACAATCACTACCCTGATGCCTTGGGGCTTTAATT
Organism: uncultured Pleurocapsa sp.; assembly: GCA_965365755.1. Taxonomy (GTDB): domain Bacteria; phylum Cyanobacteriota; class Cyanobacteriia; order Cyanobacteriales; family Xenococcaceae; genus Waterburya. Next base: position 3,047 of record CBDUCX010000288.1, on the reverse strand, counting down.
CACCCCGCAAAGACTCTGCCAATCCTCTGAGGGCAAACTTGGAGGGACAATAGGCACTATAGCCATAAATGCCGATTAATCCCGCCCCCGAAGAGATTAGAACTATATTTCCCTTTTTACTCTCCAACATCGCTGGTAAAACTGCTCTAATGCTATATAGAGTACCAAAATAATTGACCGCCATCGTCTGTTCAAAGATTTCTAAGGGGATTTGACTGAAATAACCAGGATGAGCCATTCCCGCCGAGGTAATTAATAGTTCAGGTGTTCCTAAGATGGCGATCGCCTGCTGAATTGCGCTACTGATTGACTGTTGATCTGCCACATCTGCCACGAAGATCAATATTTTCTGGTCAGAATTAACGGTTACAGCCGAGATCTCCTGTTTAGTTTGCTCTAACTTACGGCGATCGCGAGCAATTAAAGAAAGACTTGCCCCTTGTTCTGCCAGTAATCTAGCTACTGCCTTGCCAATTCCACTTGAGCCACCAGTAATAATTGCGTGTTGATTTAAATATTTCATGATTAAGCCAGGTGTATAATGTGTAGGTAAATACACATCGATTGTGGGATTATGAGAACTAATATCGAAATTGACGATAAATTGATGGAAGAAGCTTTTAGCTTAACTAATGTCAGAACGAAAAAAGAATTAGTTCATTTAGCCTTACAAGAGTTCATTAAAGCTAAGAAGAAAAAAGATCTTTTAGAGCTAAGTGGAAAAATTCAATTTGCTGAGGGTTACGACTATAAGTCCTTACGAGGCAACTAAAAATGCTGTTAATTGATACCTCGGTTTGGGTTAGGCTATTTCGTAAAGACAGTAATGAATTCAAGCAAATTTTGATTGAGGCTATTGATAATCGTGATTACTATTTATCTCGATTTACTCAAACCGAACTTTTGCAAGGTTGTAAAGATGACAGTGAATGGTCAGAATTGAATAGTTATCTGATCACTCAAGACTATATCGATCCTAGTTTGGAGTCGTGGACTGCTGCTGCACGCATTTACTATGATCTTCGTCGTCAAGGAATTACTGTTCGTAATACTATTGATTGTTATATTGCTGCTTCGACTATTGAACACGACTTGTTATTGTTGCATATTGATCGTGATTTTGAAGCAATCGCCTCTGGGACTTCTCTAAAGCAACTTCGATTAATTCGATAATTCGATTTTTACTCTTCTTTGCGATCGCATTCAACCAAATCTGTAAAATTAAAAATACTTATGTATCATGTTTATTTAATTATTTCCTGTTAAGAGAAATCGAGCATCTCAAAATCATGAATATTTTCGCCTCTATTATTGACCAACGTTTGGAATCAGTCATTGATTCTATTCGGCAACAGGCTGCTGAAGAATTACATATTAGTGAAGCCAGTAGGCTTAAGTCCTTAGCATTTGTATATTTGTGTGTTCAAACCATCTTAGATTTGGATGATTCCAGTGCTTTTGATTGTTTGACAGAAGGAGGTGGAGATTTCGGCGTAGATGCGATGCACATTTCCGAAGAATATGACGGAGAATTCACGGTCAGTTTATTCCAGGGGAAATACAAAAACAATCTCGAAGGCAATGCTAATTTCCCCGAGCAGGGGGTGAAAGCTCTAATCAATGCGATTCAGTATTTGTTCGATCCTACTGCCAAATTAGAGCATATTAATCAACGTTTGCTGACTAAAGTAGAAGCAGCTCGCAGCTTAATTCGGGATGGATATATTCCCCAAGTACAAGCATTAGCCTGTAACAATGGTTTAACCTGGAAAAACGCGGCTCAGGAAGCAATCGATCAGACTGGTTTTGGGGATCAGGTTACCTGGGAACATGTCAATCACGAACGCTTAGTAACAATTTTTCAAGCATCCAAACCAGTCAACGATACTTTGCAATTAAGCGGTAAAGCCATAGTTGAAGATATGAATTTTAGCCGAGTGTTGGTGGGAAGAATTGCCGTAACTGAAATCAAGGCTCTCATCGAACGGCATGGAGAACGCTTGCTAGAACGTAATATCCGCCGTTACTTGGGGTTAAAAGGGAATCGTGTCAACGAAGGTATCCGAAGTACTTTAAGAAGTGAAGAAAAGAGCAATTTTTATTTTTATAACAATGGGATTACTCTAACTTGTGACGGTTTTTCCTACAATGCGCTGCAAAACGGTGATTATCAAGTCAGGTGTGATAACCTACAAATCATTAATGGTGGACAGACATGTATGACAATTTTCAAAACTCTCCAGGAACCTAATATCGTCAATCTATTACAGCAAAATAACCAAGCCTATGTTTTGCTCCGACTCTATCAATTACCTAGTGATAATGATAATTTAGTACGGAAAATTACTTACGCTACTAATAGCCAGAACCCAGTTGATTTAAAAGACTTGCGGGCTAACGACGATCTCCAGCAAAGGTTAGCAATGGATATGGAGCAATTGGGATTTAACTATCGTCGCAAGCGTTCTGAAATCAGCACCAAAACTACAGATATTACTTCGGGAGTGGCAGCACAGGCACTGCTATCGGTTTGGCGGGAAAAACCTCATCAAGGAAAATTTTTTACTCGTGAACATTTCGGTAAATTATACGATTTAATCTTTACTGAGCAGCTTAATGGCGCACAAGTTGTAGTTGCAGTACAGCTATATAGAATTGCGGAAAACCGCAGAAAAAGACCAGAACCTAATGATCCTGAATTTATCCGCTATGCTTCTTGTTTTATTGCGATGCAAATGGGACGAAGACTTTTAAGTTCCATGAGTCTTCCACTTAAGGATCTTAACCATCAGAATTTTCAGGATGCTCAACAGATTATAGAAGAAAAAGGAAAGGACTATTTCAATGCTTCAGTACAGGATGTTCAACAGGCACTTCAGGAACTGTACGGAGAACAGGAAATTTCCTTACAACAACTTGCTGCTACCTTCCGACGGGGTGATTTGATTGAAAAGCTGCAAAATTTAGAAATTAATTGAATTTAACATCCATTATCAGCTACATTGATTTAACTCGGCAATCAAATTGTAGAGGCGAACTTCAACTGC
>CBDUCX010000287.1:0-7264 GCA_965365755.1 uncultured Pleurocapsa sp. | reverse complement strand
AGATAAATTACTTACGTTTTAAATTCCCGCATGTCCTAAAGCAATACCCGTAAACAGCATGCCAAATACTAAAAACGGTTGCGCACTAGCTTGATATTTAACATCATTTTCTAAAGGGTTGCGGAGGAAATACATGTCTTGGAAAACAATCTGGGGAATAACTAATAAGAAAACAATGGTGGCGTAAAGATTCTCATGAATTGCCACTAAATAACCAGCGATGCCAATTTGAAAAACATCGATCGCCAGTACGCAAATCCAAGCTGCGGTGGTTACGCCAAACATGACGGGAAGAGATTTTAGACCCAAAGCGCGATCGCCTTCGACACTTTTAAAATCGTTAACAATGGCAATTCCCAGCCCAGCAAAACTATAGATCAGAGTCAAAATAGCGATCGTCCAGTTCAAATTACCAAATAAAGCATGACCAGTCCACCAGGGTAGGGCAATATAGCTCGAACCCAATGCATAAGTGCCTAACCAACCATTTTGTTTAAGTTTTAATGGTGGTGCGGAGTAGATGTAGGCAATAAACGATCCACCCAAAGCAATACAGAGAATGGTGGGAAAGTCGTGACCGACTGCCACATCTAAACCATAAGCCAATGCTATCCCTGCCAACAAGAGGACAAAAATTTGTATTTTCACCTGGGTAAGAGAGATTGCCCCAGAAGGAATCGGGCGGTAGGGTTCGTTAATCGCGTCTATTTCACGGTCATAAAGTTCGTTGACTGTTTGAGTGTAACCAGTCATCAAAGGCCCTGAGAGGAGCATACAAGCTGCTGACAGCAAGAAGTTTTCCACCGTCCAGGTATAGTTTCCTGAAGAAGCTGCGCCACAGACTACGCCCCAAATTAAAGGAATCCAGGTAATCGGTTTCATGAGTTGCAATCTGATTTTCCAGAGAGAAGTCTCTCCCGAAGCTGCCCCCTTCATACCTAGTAATTGGCGAGTTTTAGAATTGCCTGAGTTATCTGGTTGATCTGGATTAGTTGTGGAATCGGACATGATATTATGCGGTGTTGATCGGCTTCGTTAATATTTAATTTTTCAAGCTATTAGCTATTAGCTATCAGCTATCAGCTTTTAAGATTTACCCTACGGTTACTTCTAGGTAGCCGTTTTGAAACTTTGCTCCTGTGACAGAGTTACCACGCCAAGGGGTAGGGAGAATAATATTGCGGCGTTGATCTCCAGCCTCGATGGTAATTTCTGGGCCATATTGAGTCAGTTTGACATCTTTCTTGTCAAATCCTGGCAAAAATACTTTAATCTTGCGCTCTGACATGATGAATTCAGTTGCTTTGGCAGCATCAACACCCTCAACCATGGCGGGTAATGCGTCAATTAAAGGCTGCCAATTATCACTGTCATATTTAGGCAGGGATGTAACTTTTAAGGGAGCAAATTCAGCGGAGATAGTGTCTGTTGACTCTCCTTGGTTAAGTAAAACTCCGCCGACACCCAAACCAACCTGTTGTGCGCTCCCCCAAACATATTTTGCCGTTGCTACTGCCATGGGGTCTGGGGTGGTTACTAAATAGGCTAAGACATTTCTATTGTTTAATGCTGCTTTGCCATCTTCCAGCATTTGAGCTGTGGGATTATCACTGTTACCTGTAATGTCGTTAGGTGTCCAAGCTGAGTTGAGGATCGCACTGGTTACTGGCTGGACAAAAGGAGCCAGAGTTTTGACAACATCTGATTCCTCAAAAACATCTCTAAAGCGGCGAAAATACCAGCTTAATATTTCGGGAATGCCAAACATTCTCAGGGTGTCGATACCCCCTGTGCCATCGTAAATAATCACATCATAATTATTACTTTGATAATATTCGCGAATTTTATTGAGAGCTAAAGCCCGATCCATGCCTGGCAAAACACCTAACTCTTGACCATATACCTGTTTAAGAATTGGCGATCGCAAATATTGGGATTCCATTTCCTTAACTTCTTCCCAGCTATTTTCTAGCAAGACGGCAGAGTTTAATTGCATTGCTGCAAAATTAGGACTAATCTCTTGAGGTTTAGCAGTAGGAGCTACCCCTAATGGAATTCCCCATGCAGGACTAGAATCCTGCCCGACTAAAAGTACTTTTTTGCCTTCTGTAGCTAGCTTTTTAGCAGTTGCGATCGCGTTGATGGTGCGACCCGTACCGCCTTTACCCAAAAAGGTGACGATCAAGGACATATTAAAAATTTTAGTTTGTTATAGATTTAATTTATTATGGCTAGTTTACGGGCTGAATTTCATCCTCAAAAAACCAAGTGGAAGTGCGATCGTCAAATTGGACAACTACACCAACACCACTACCGTCAGTCATTTTATATTCTTTAACCGTGCCAACTTTACCAAGTTTGCTAGCGACACTGCCATTTACTCTATCTTTGATTCTACAAACTTTTACTTTTTGCCCGATTTCCATTGCGATTAAACTATCCTGAATTATAATGAGCCATCTCACAGTTTAAAGCAAAATCTGCCCTCTTTGAAGCAAGTCAACGGTCTAGGCTGCTGACCATGCTCCACTTATTTGTTCAAGTCACAGATTTTGTCGCTCACGGAGAAAGATTGCCATCTGTCACTAATTGAGTTTTTATTGATCACAGATGAGTGGTCGAGGTGGAAAATTTATTATCATTTTTTTCGCTACTTTTGACTACAATACGTGCCATTAGCAAAACTCGTAAAAAAAATCACTAAGAATCACTATATGGTGACATCTATACCCCAAAATCTGCGAAATAAGGAATTATCTTGGTATCGAGAACTATTAACTGTTTTAATCAGGCGTAACTTGAAAAGAAGATATCGGGGTTCTTTCCTGGGGATTTACTGGTCTTTATTAAATCCTCTGTTCATGACGGGTTTATATACAGCGATTTTTGGCGCTACTTTTGCTCAATATTACGACAATTCTGCCCTTAATTATGTCTTGGCGGCATTTACTGGCTTGGTCGTAATTAATTTCTTTTCTTCCTCCACTGCTCAAGCACTGGCTAGTGTTGTAGAAAATGGTGGAATAGTTAATAAGATCCGTCTCCCTTTGTTCATTTTCCCCTTATCTACTATTGGGGCTAATGTTTTTCAACTATTAATGGGTGCTTTTCCCCTACTGATTGTAATCACATCAATTAGTTCTAAGAGTGCTATCAATGTACTTGCTTTAATGTTGCCCATTACAGGATTAATTTTGGTTTGTACAGGAGTTGGCATGTTGATGAGCGCCCTGTATGTATTTTTCCGCGACCTCTCCTATTTTTATGAGCTGCTAACCTTTTTATTGTGGATTAGTTCACCGATTTTTTACCCACCTGAGATCGTGCCGGAAAAAGTTAGCCAATTTTTGCTCCTTAATCCCATACTACCGATTATCGAGAGTATTCGTCAGATTTCTTTATCGGGAGACTCACCTGATTTAACATTGATTGCTCATAGTTTGACTAGTGGTTTGATAGTTTTAGTTGTAGGAGCAGTGGCCTTCTCTTACTGGCGTGATCAATTCATGGATCTACTGTAGATAAAAAAATAAATCAAATAATGCAAGAATCGATTAGATTAGATGGAGTATCTCTGTGGCGCAGGACTCAAGAAGAGTTCTCCTACGATTTAAAAAGAACTGTGCTTTCTATCTTGGAAGGTAAATATCGTCATCCCGCTAAGAAAATTATTTTAGATGATATTAACCTAACCATTGAACGTGGGGAGAAGATTGGCATCATTGGGGCTAATGGTTCGGGTAAATCCACCATGCTGAAGCTAATTTCAGGTATTCTCCAGCCTACTTCTGGCGTGGTTAGAGTCAGAGGCAAAATCGCCCCCTTAATTGAGCTTGGGGCAGGGTTTGACAGCGAATTAGCTGTGATGGATAACATTATCCTTTATGGCGTGATGCTGGGTTATTCCCAGTCAGAAATGCGATCGCGAGCTAAGGATATTTTAGAATTTGCCGAGCTAGAAAACTATGCCCTCGTACCTGTAAAAGGTCTATCTTCAGGGATGACAGCTCGTTTAGGATTTGCGATCGCCACTGATGTCAAGCCAGATATTTTAATCCTCGATGAAGTACTCTCTGTGGGGGATGTCAGCTTTAAAAATAAGTGCAGTCAAAGAATGGAAGAGTTTTGGCAAGACCATGTTACGGTGCTGTTGGTTTCTCATTCAATGGAATTAATTCGTAAAAACTGCCACAAAACTATTTGGCTGGAAAGGGGACAATTGAAGATGATTGGTGCAACTAAAAATGTGGTGGATGAATACTTACGATGTGTCGCTCCTGATACAGTTAACAATCAACAGTCAACAGTACCACAGGGGCATAACATCAACAGTTAACAGCCTGACTGCCTGACACCTTTATATCGATAAAATTCAAGCCTGGTATGGTTTTTATTTGGCGATCGCCTTTTTGGTTAACTAAAAATCTTTATTGATTTTACACAGTAAGTTCGGTAGAACCGAAAAAAACGTCTTACGATCGCATCCCCAAAAATACCGAGAGAACTTATTACAAGGCTTCTTATATAGTTCGGGAAGATTTTCGACAGAATCAATAAAAGATGGCAGTTGTTGAGTTAGGTCTTCTACTTTAGTTTTGGTATTTTCTTCTATTTGTCCCACTGTAGAAAGGCAATATTCATCAACAGATTGTGCCCTTGCACTACTACTAATACCAATTGTAATTATTAGTATCCGCAGTATTGATTTTATTTTTAGTAAGCGAACTTGGCGAATAAATAGCTGATAAACTAATGGCATAGTAAATAAGATGGACTAATTACTTAATTCAGCACCTAACTTGACTGGCTTATTGAGGTCAAGCATTATTTCGCAACTAGCTGTTGGTGATGCTTGTCTCAAGAAGTAATTTATTGTTGATTCAGTTTTAGTATTTTTCACTTGAAAATAAATAGAACCATCTGTCAATTGTTCAACTTTGATAGGTCCTGAAATATTTGGTAAAGAAGGGACAACGATTATATTTTGCAATTCTCCTTCAACTTCTGCAAGTATGTTCCTTCCTGCTTTGACCCATAAGCGTGAATCATTTTGTAAAGTGAACAGATCTATTAATGTGTCTTTAAGTTCTTTTGGAACAGATATAAATCTTAACCAGAGTCCAGATTTTAGCTCCATAATAAATGGATAGGCTTTAGTACGTACAAAATCAATAGCTAAAAACACTCTTCCTTCAGAAGTTTCTCTGTAAAGCCAACTATGAGGCAGTGTATTTTTCTTTAGTTTAGGAAAGCGGTCGTAAAGATTAGTAACTTTGTTGCTATCATAAAAAAGAGCCTCTCCTTTTGAGTCACCTCGAAATAAAACTCCATTCAGTTTAGGAATATCTTCTGAAAAATCCGAATTTACCAGCGGTTCTAGTACAGATTTAGTTCCTGAAGGGCTAATTTCTAAATGAGCAAAATCTCTTCCCCAATCTGTTTGGCGATAACCCTGAATAAAAACTCTATTTAACGTTGGACTATAGGAAAAAAACGTTTGACGATCGCATCCCCAAAAATACCGAGAGAACTTAGTGCAAGGCTTCTTATATAGTTCGGGAAGATTTTCAACCGAATCGATAAATGGTGGCAGCGGTGGGGTTGGATCGAATGCTGTAGTTTTTTTGTTCGTTGTCTCTATCTTACCTACTGTGGAAAGGCAATATTCATTGAGAGTTTGCGCGTTCACGCTACTAGTAATACCGATTAAAATTACTATAATTCTGAGTATTGATTCGATCTTTAATAAGCGAATTTCTGAAAAATTAAACTGATGAACTAATGACATAGCAAATAATACATAAAATTTCATTGTAATTAAATAATTGTGATCTTTGATACCTTTATAGCTCTATTAATTTCAAACGTGGGAACAATCGTGAAGATGGCAAATTATAATTTCAGGAACATAAACCATGAACAATTACGATCCCATTTTGTTTACCCAGAGACAAGTATTTGGCAGAGATACAGCTTCTGGTACTCTTTCTACTAATGATGACTACAACGAACACATAAGACCATTTGGTTCTCCTCAGCCGCCAGCAGTTGAATACGATATGTTGGATTATTTAACCAACGGTGCTGGAAGGTATGCCACTCCTGCGGTATTTCCAATTATTGATGATTTTTTTACTTCGATTATTCCTCCAAACCCTGAAGATGAACCATATGATGTGTCCGATATACGTGAAGAACTAGGTTTGAATGATAATATCGATTTTAAAGAGGCAACAGAAACATCAATATGGCAATATGGTACACACACTACAAGTCTTGACTTTGCAGAACGTGCTTATATCTTCGGCACTACCGATTTCAAGTTAGATCTCACTAATGCTGAATTTGAAGTGACTGCTAATAATAATAAATTTATTACAGGAATGCAGGTAATAGCCAAGGATGATAATTTCGATTTCCGAGGTGGTGCTGGTCTAATTAATGATCTTGCCAATATAATTTTACTACCTGCCTATGACCCCTACGGACTAGGAATTGACCCCACAAACCCCCAAAATAGAGAAGTCCCGATTAAATTTACAACCTCTACTAATGGTAGAACACACGGCACTTCTTCAGATCCTTACTCTCGTGCTGACTGGGTTGCTGATGATCTTTATGAAACCGCCCAAGTAAGTATCAAAGATACTGTTTCGGGTGCAGCCAAATTAGCATTAGGCATAAGTCAATTTTTAAACCCAGTTAGTACTACTTTAGCGGGTTCCTATTTACGAAATATAGACTCAGATCCATTTTTTCGCTACGAAAGAGGTAATTCCAAAGTCATTTACGGTACTCCTGATTCAGATGACATTGGTGTCTTTAGAGACATTGGTATTGAATTCAATGGATCGAATCCGTTTGCTGTTCCCAATACACCTTTTCTTTCTAACTTACTTATGGTTGGTGGAGATGGTAACGACACAATTACTAGTTATGCTGTTGGAGATGAACTGTTAGGAGGCAATGATAATGATATTTTAAATGGTGGAGGTGGAGACGACACTCTTAACGGCGGTTCTGATAACGATAGTTTAAACGGTGGTACTGAAGAAGATTTAGCAATATTCACAGATGATTTTGAAAACTACGACTATTTAATATCAGAAGATGGAAAAACTATCACTTTCAGTCATACTAGAGGAACACAAAAAGATGGTGAAGATACATTAAAAAACATTGAATTTGCTCAATTTGGCGGAAACTCTGATCCTGATCTATCTGAACCACCACGCATCATACCCTTACCCCTAGAAGACGGAAT
>CBDUCX010000286.1:0-7276 GCA_965365755.1 uncultured Pleurocapsa sp. | reverse complement strand
CCTTAACACCCGTAACTATAGTTCACTTGTATCGACATATTTGACATGCTCCCAAAACAACGGCTGGTTTTATTTTTTCCCTGCTCTATCCCCAAACCCAGAGCGCGATCAACGTCCGCCTGTTCTAGCCATTCGAGCAAATGGAAGTGGTGAGTTGATGATTCTTAGCCCAGAATATACTGAACCAGATAACTAGCTCAACATAACTATATCTCACGTGTGAAACCAAGCAGTCAAAGCGATCGCCAAAGCATCCGCAGCATCATCAGGACGAGGAATGTAGTCTAAAGCTAGTTCCCGTGCTACAGCCGATTGAACTTCCGTTTTGGAGGCATTACCGTAACCGGTGAGGGTTTTCTTGATTTCTGGTGGTGCAAATTCGACGTAAGGTAGACAAGTCTGACCCAAAACTAACATCAAAACCCCCCTGGCTTGAGCCAAGTTAATTGTGTGACTCATGCGATAAAAAAATAATTTTTCTACCGCTACTAAATCAGGATTAATTTCCTCGATTAAAGTATGTAGATCATCATAGATAGTACATAAGCGATCGCCAAAAGGAGTCTTGGCTGGGGTTTCGATCGTACCAAAGTCGTCGAGTTTCACTAAATCGGTATTAGGGTTAATCTGATTAGATGTATGGCAAATAATCGTACCAAAGCCTAAGATAGCAATTCCTGGATCTAATCCTAAGATTTTGATTTCCATTTCGCACAAGATACGATTAACCTTAAAACCATAAACTCTTTCAATTACTAAATTACTGATTATTATCTTATTTATCTCAACCTGACGAGTCGTTTCTCCCGCGATGGTATATGTTTATCATAACGACTCTGGCATTTATCTAGAAAACGTTCTTTAACCTGGGATGAAAAATTCATTCTCGCGCCCCAAAAATCCTCGTCACCGAAATCGCTTATTTAAATGGCTGTCTCCTGGATTATTTATTAAACGATGGCTACTCCTAAGTGCCAGTGGTTTTGTCTTGGCTGTGATTGGTACGGCAATTTGGAGTAAGCTAACGCCGATTTATCGTTTGTTGTCATTTACCTCGGAGTTTTTAGAATTTTTAACTACTGTCGTTCCTAGCTATATTTCGGGGCCGATTGTTTTAATTTTAGGGGTGTTTCTCATTTATTGGGGACAATCTCGCACTGTGGGTTCAATCACCGATGTCCTGGGAGTAGATAAGAACAAAAGACTAGTTGATATGTTGCTAGACCGTCGCCGTCTCAATCGTGGGCCGAAGATTGTCGTAGTTGGCGGGGGAACTGGACTAGCCGCCTTACTAAGGGGTCTTAAAGAATATAGCAGCAATATTACCGCGATCGTCACCGTAGCCGATGATGGGGGGTCTTCAGGTAGGCTGAGGAGAGAAATAGGAGTATTACCCCCAGGGGATATTCGCAACTGTCTAGCAGCTTTAGCCGACGAGGAAGAATTACTAACGGAATTATTCCAATATCGCTTTAAAGCGGGAGATGGTTTAGTTGGTCATAGCTTTGGTAATCTGTTCTTAACCGTGATGAGCGAAATTACGGGAGATTTGGAACAAGCTGCAACTGCTAGCTCAAAAGTTTTGGCTATTAGTGGGAAAGTCTTGCCTTCTACCCTTAGTGACGTTAGTTTATGGGCAGAAATGGAAGATGGCAGGTTAATTGAAGGGGAATCTAATATCCCTGAAGCGAAGGGCAGAATTAAGAATATTGGTTGTATTCCTGCTGATCCTCCAGCACTTCCCACCGCAGTCAAGGCAATTAAAGAGGCAGAATATATCATTATTGGCCCTGGTAGCCTCTACACCAGTATTATTCCTAATCTGTTGATTCCTGATATTAGAGATGCGATCGCTAAAGCCGATGTTCCCCGCATTTATGTTTGCAATATCATGACCCAGCCAGGGGAAACAGAAGGCTACAGTGTTGCCGATCATATTCGAGAGATAGATCGTGTGAGTAAGACAAAATTGTTTGATGCTGTACTAGTACATCGTAAACCCCCTAGCCCCCGATCATTACAACGTTATGAGTTGGAAAATTCCCATCCAGTTTTTTTAGATCGTCAGGAAATTGCCAAACTAAACCGTAGGATAGTTATGGCCAACGTCATGGAGGAGGATTTAGCGACTGGTCATGTCCGCCATAGTTCTAGCCAGCTAGCCAGAGTTTTGCTTCGATGGTACAGTGGCAAGTGGCAGCCGAAAATCTAGTCCAAAGAAAGCATCTTCTTGTAGCTATTGCCTCTTTCGATCAATTAGAAAATATTGGTGGTAGTAAAAAGAAATAAAGGGAAGTAACAAAGTATTACAGTCTAATTAGCCCGCTTTACTTTGTTATCCCAACTTAAAGTTACTTGGCTTATTCATAATCTATCAATTGAATATGAAGGAATTGTATTTTACACCAGCGATTAATGTAAACTTTTGATGAACTTTTTCTAGAGCGAAAATATTTAGTTATTGATTCAGATCAATTGCGATCTTTCAATGATTCAGATCATAGTAGTTATTGCGGTTTTCTCGTCTCAAACTTTGGCCCCATGCTGACAATTCTCTTGCCTACATTTGAAGATACTTTGCACCTGGGTTATTTGCTGGGTAAACATCTCTCATCAGGATCGACTCTTTTGCTAACAGGGAATCTCGGAACGGGAAAAACCACACTGGTTCAGGGAATTGGTCAAGGTCTTAATATTTCCGAACCCATAGTTAGCCCAACTTTCACTCTGATCAATGAATATTTAGATGGTCGCTTACCGCTCTATCATCTGGATCTTTATCGCCTAGAACCGAACCAAGTGAATAGTATTTATCCTGAAATATATTGGGAAGGTATTGAAGTGGAGCCTGGTATTACAGCGATCGAATGGTCAGAACGACTATCCATTAAACCATCAAACTATCTGGAGATTAAACTAATTGCCACTACATCTCAAGGCAGACAAGCGACTTTCCAATCTTGGGGTGACAATACTTACGATCTAAAGTTTATCCAAAGTTTTGCTGAAGCTGCTCAAGACTAAAAAGGACGAAGAAACTTATTTGTGTCTCTTCATCCTTGCTTGATCAATAGTTTGCTCAATATACTTTAATGCGAACTATGTCAACTATTTTAAATAAAAATTTATGCTTGGTATCTAGTCAATGCCTAACTCGTTACCACGCTTGTATTGCATGTAGGCAGCGAAAAACAGTCCCAACAAGGTAATAAAAATTAAACCAAGAACAATGCCTAAAAGTAAAGGTTCTATCACAGTTATATGTCTCCTGAAAATAAATTATCTAATTAGCCTTTATCCTAAGCTAATTTTGGTGTCCCTGTCATCTCGAAAGTGTTCTATGGGAACCGAGAGAACCATTAACTTGTTTGATTTTAAGCTTTGATTTTAAGCAAAGTACTACCCGTTGGCGTTCTCGGAAACTACAATTATCCCTTGCCTAGCCTCGCCCCTTAGTTTTACACTATATTTATAAATCATAATAAATATAAGTAAACGTTAACAAATTTTCTTAAATTAACAGTGGATAACCAGATAGTCCAATCTCATTTTTGGCTCAACCGCCTGCTACTAATCATCGTGACGGTAATGCTGGTGGTAGGGTTGGGAGTTCTGGGGATCTATTGGCAAAAAGTTTCTGATCCTTACGCTCACGAAGTTTTATCTCTGGAAGGAGATATCCAGAATGGATTGGCTATTTTCCAGATTAACTGTGCAGGATGCCATAACTTGCAAGCAGAGCGAAATGTGGGGCCAAGGTTAGAGAATGTTTCTAAGCGCAAATCTCAGCGAGATATTATTACCCAGGTAATTAGTGGTAGAACGCCCCCCATGCCTAAATTTCAGCCCAGCGAACAAGAAATGGCAGATTTGCTTAGTTATTTGAATAAGCTTTAGATATATAGATCTAAAATCTTTCTACGCTACCCAGAAATACAGGTTCTACTCTAATTGCCAAAACGCTTTTAGGTCGTACCACCATATATTCTCCTTGAATATTTTTAATCGGTACATTGACAAATTCTTCAGAATCGAATTTTGACATTAGTTCGGCACTATACCATTTCTGAAATTCTTGAACCGTGTTAAATCGAACTTCTTCTCTGTGACCGCCAGAAATCAAGATATGAACGGCGTATTCGTCGGCTTTTCTAGGCATATAAACTAGTTAAAAACTCTAATATTTATAATTCCCATAAAGGCAAGAGAAACATCATCAAGCTAGTAATTAGTTGAATTGGTTTTGATTAACGGATTAATTGGCTACAAAAGTGGACGAATCGAGATTTTTGCCTTACAAAACAGAGAGAAATAGCTCTTAGTCAGCTTATTTATTCTCCAATTTTTGTTTCTAGGTAATTCTAGGGAAATGGTGGGGTAAACACGATCGCCCATATAGATTATTCGCCTTATTATTGCCAGTTTATCAAAGCCTATGATTGTCTCAGAACTGTGTGTTTATCCTCTTAAGTCCGGTCAAGGAATTGAGCTACAGCAAGCACAAGTTAAAACCAAGGGGTTTCTTGGAGATCGAGAGATGATGCTTGTCTCTGGTAGTGGCAAATGTATTACTCAAAGACAATTCCCTCAGTTAGCAAAAGTTCAAGTCACGTTCGTTGAACAGAATGTTACTCTTCAGCTAGAGGATAATGCTGTTCCTGCTTTGACTTTTATGCCTAGTCTCGACGGCGCAGCAACGGTCGTAGAAATTTGGCGCGATCGCATTTTAGCCATCGATCAAGGGGATGAGGTAGCAGGATGGTTTCATCAACTTTTAAATCTATCTTCTGATAAAATTTGTCGCTTGGTCAGACAATCTCCGAATCATATTCGTTTGATGAACAAGAAAAATCCCCAAGATGATGATCAACCTGTGGGTTTTGCTGATAACTCTCCTGTGATGCTAACTGCTACTGCTTCTCTGGAAGAACTTAATCAACGAATTATTGAAATTCATCAGCAGCAAAGCCAAGCCATCCCGATGAATCGTTTTCGCCCCAATATAGTGATTGATACCATTGAGCCTTTTATCGAAGATAGTTGGAGTTTAATTCAAATTGGCGAAATTCAGTTTAAGGTAGCAAAACCCTGTAGTCGCTGTATTATTACTACGGTTGATCAACAACAAGGAGAGAAAAATAAGCTGAAAGAACCCCTTAATACTCTAGGAACTTTTCGACAGTTAAGTGAGCAAGGGGTCATGTTTGGCGTAAATATGATTCCCCTCAATGAAGGAATTATTAAAAAAGGCGATCGCTTGCAGGTTCTCCAAACTAGGGATTAATTGTCAATGTTTAATTACCAGCCGATTAGATAACGGCTATTCTTTTTAAGAATTAGTTTTAGGATCTGGGCGATCGCGATCGCAGTCACTATCATGAGGAAAGTAGCAATTAATAAAGTGAATAAATTACCTTGAAACTCAAATCCTAGGTTTCTTGATAGTCGCGTTAGTGGTCTGATTAAAAAAGGATGAATAAAATAAATGGCAAAACTAGTTTCTGCGGTTTTTTTGAGACTTTTTATTTCAGTGTGTTCCCAATTTTCTAAGACTGCAATGAATAGAAAGCATAAGAGTATTTTTTGAATTATATTGATATCTGGTACGGTAATCATTAAAAAACTCTTACTAAAATTACCTGAAACATTAAAAATTAAAACTTGAATTAAACATAATAAGATGGATGAAAGTAAAATAATTATCTTGTTCTGATTACTTTGTAAATAATTCAGTATTTTTTCACGATTAATTGAGCTGTAAATTCCTAATAGATATATTGGTAAAAAATAAACTAGCGAGTGTAATGGGTTCATATTTTGTATCGGACGATGAACAATCATGGCTATGGGAATTAACATTAATATTACGTGAAGTAAATGCTGAGATTTAATTAAATAATTAATCAAGGGAGAGAGAAGAAACACCATAATAATCATGGGAATAAACCAATAGGCATATACTGCCCTACCCGTAACTAAAAACCATAATATTGCCAGTAAAGGTTTATCTTGGATGCTCTCTGGTAAGAAGCCGATCCCACCACTATCAAAAACAATATTAAAAATCCATTCATTATTAAGATCAAATACTGTATACAAAATTGGTAGTGTTGAACAAATTAAGTAAGGAATTAAAACAAACTTTATTTTCTTGATTAAAAAATTCTTATAGTTAAATTTAGGATAGAAAATATGGTTATACAAATAGCCAGAAATAAAAACAAAGAAGACGCTCCCATTTAAGTTTAGAGAATAGAATAATCTTTCAAATAAACTAGCATTTTGATACACATTCCAATGGGCTATTCCGTAAGAATGAGTCATAACAATAATAATGATAGCAATACCACGAAAATAATTAATTGAATTTAAAAACTTTCTACTTGGGGGAGCTTTCATAATCGGTTTACTCAGGATTGGATATACCAGAGAATATTAATCATGAAACTTTAGGATGTAAACCTAATAATGGCAAAATAAAAGTATCCCTATTCTTAGTAGTTGGATTATCGAGATTGATTCCCAAATTCCCAGATTAACCAATTGCTATCCCCCTTTGATAGAATTCCCTTAGATTGTCAAATGTGAGTTCGGAGTTCGGAATTCGGAGTAGCGATCGCAAGGTGTTAAAAATGGTTACGTCACATGCAAAATCTTTGAGTTTTGAAGAGTTTCTGGAATGGTATCCAGAAGACAATCAACGTTACGAATTAATTGAAGGTGAAATTGTTGAGATGTTGCCTACAGGTTCTCATGAAGATGTTAGTGGCTTTTTGATTGCCGAGTTAAACCTTGAGATTCGCAAACAAAATCTACCCTATTCAATTCCTAAAAACTGCCTACTCAAACCCCTGGCACCTCGTTCTGGATATTTGCCTGATGTAGCAGTTATTAATCGCGAAAAAATCAAAGATGAACCTTTATGGAATAAATCATCAGTGATTCAAAATGGTGCAACAGTTCCCTTAGTAATTGAAGTGGTTAGCACAAATTGGCGAGATGATTACGGGCATAAATTTGTCGAATACGAAGCAATGGAAATTGCCGAATATTGGATTGTAGATTATCGTGCTTTAGGTGCAGTGCGTTACATTGGCAAACCGAAACAACCTACAATTACCATCTGTAAACTAATTGAAGGGGAATATCAGATGGAAAAATTTGTAAAAAGCGATCGCTTAAAGTCTAGTATTTTTCCCAAACTTGAATTGACTGCTGATGCAGTTTTCCAAATAGGAGAAGAATAATTATTATTATTTAACCAAAATGCGATCGC
>CBDUCX010000285.1:0-7282 GCA_965365755.1 uncultured Pleurocapsa sp. | reverse complement strand
ACTTCTGCTTTTTTGTCTTGGTAATGGCGACAGGGACATAAAGGAGAACCAAGCTCTTGTTTATGTTCGGCTAATCCTTTAATTACCGCAGCCGTGACTGATAAATTGCTGCAAAAGTAAGTTTCTGTGCGTTGAGCATACTTTTCGGCAAATTTTCTCATGGATTCCAGATTTTTGTCCTGGTTTTGACCTGTAGATGTTGATGCCGTAGTCATAATTTTATATGTTCAAGAGTCTAAGATATAGATAGAGATAATTGTATGTCAATGTCTGCCAAATTGATTTTATTGTCAGTTTTTGCAAGATAACATTACCCTGGTGGGAATAATATGATGAAAGAGTAAGATGTCGCAAAAATTTACCTCGTGACCCCGCAAAAATTCAACCAGATCCAACACTTAAAATATTTGTTGTTATAACGGACTAGTTATGTCAAATATTTAAGTTGCTTTAATCTTTCTCAATCAAAATGCTTATATATCTACTGTGAAAACTAATTAACCATAACTATATGTTTCTTTAAGAAGCTAGCTGATAACCCAATATTTGAACAAGTTACTCGATATTTAAATTATGAATTCATCCAGCAATACCAATGGTGATTACGTTCCTGAGAACCGTCAGTCCTTGAACGGAAGAACAAGTGCCCAGGCAACTCAGGGTGTCACTGATGTCACTGATCCCTCCAATGCTAAAATTCGCGTCTTAATCGTCGATGACCAAAAAATGATTAGGGAGGGATTAAAAGCCTTAATCAAAACTGAAAGTGATATTGAAATAGTTGGTGTTGCTGAGAATGGTCAAAATGCCGTCGATCAAGTAGAAGCTCTTAGTCCTGATGTTGTCCTGATGGACATGGAAATGCCTGGAATGGATGGAATGGAAGCTACCAAACTAATCTGCCAGAAATTTACTGATGTCAAAGTTTTGGTTCTTAGTACTTTTGATACCCAAGAATACGTAGCTCGTTCTCTCAACTCTGGAGCAATGGGTTATTTGCTAAAAGGTACACCAGCACAGGAATTGACCGATGCAATTAGATCAGTTCACCGTGGTTACGCCCAAATTGGACCAGGAATTTATCGTAATTTATCTTTGCCTCAGCCAGAGGAAACTGCCAAGCTACCAGCGATTTCTCCCTTGGCAAGTCGTACTCAGGAAACAGAAACTCCAGAAAAATCCTATCCCCCAGGAGAACTAGTACGCACCAAAGCGGCAAAAGACGATTCTGCTTTAGCGAAACGAAATCCTGCATCCATCAATACCCGTAAATTTGAACAGACGGTAATCTTACGTCCTTCACCTAAATGGTCTAGGTTAACCATGGGTTGCATTATGGGGGTTACCGCATTTACTCTCATCTGGGCTAGATTTGCCAAAATCGAGCAGGTAATTCCCGCCCAAGGCATAATTCAGCCCACAGGAAAAATACAGGAAATTCAAGTTCCGACTAATGGGGT
Source organism: uncultured Pleurocapsa sp. (assembly GCA_965365755.1). Lineage (GTDB taxonomy): Bacteria > Cyanobacteriota > Cyanobacteriia > Cyanobacteriales > Xenococcaceae > Waterburya. The sequence continues at coordinate 5,822 of CBDUCX010000285.1, read as the reverse complement.
AGTGGAGGAAGTTAAGATCAAGGAAGGACAGCGAGTTGAAAAAGGTGATGTTTTATTGGTTTTAGACTCTACTACTTCACAGGCGCAGGTAGATTCTTTGAGTCAGGTACGCAAGTCTTTGCAGCAGGAAAATAAGTTCTATCGAGCCTTGATGGCAGGGGATATAGATTCTAATAATATTGATAGTGCGATCGCTGCCTTAGAAGTTCCCCGAGAAGTAGCTTATCTGACTCGTAATCGCGCCGAACTACGAGAAGAAAACGCGATGTTTAATAGTCTTCTGGGTGGTTCTGGGGGTCAACTGAGTGCCGAACAACAGGCAAGATTGGAGGCATCTCAAACAGATCTGAGGGAAAGAACTGCGTCAGCCAGACTAGAACTGGAACAGCTAGAAAGACAATTAGAACAAAACAAAATTCAGTTAGAAGATAGTCGAGCACAGATGAAGATGGCTAATCAGAATTTAGCCGAAATCATCGCACGTAATAAAGAAGCTAGACAACAAGCAGAAGAAAGTATAAAAATCGAACGAGAGACTCTAGAAGCAATTATGCCCGTCTATAAAGAGGGGGGGATCTCCAAAATTCAGGTCGATCAACAACGACAAAGAGTCAACGATCGCAATGCCGCCATGGTAGATGATATGAAAGAAGGTAACCTAGAGCGCGATCGCCAGCAACAGCAGGCAACGACGATGCAAGCGGAAATCAATCGTCTATTGCAAGAAGAACAGCGTTTAAGGTTAGATATTTCTCAGGCAAGAGAACAGCTAAACAATACGACCACACTCTCCAAAAAAGAAATTTATGACCAAAGAGCAGAAAATCGCAAACGCCTTGCTGAAATCGATAGTCAGTTAAATAAAACTATTGTCGAAAACGATAAGCGCATTGCCGAAATTAACAGCCAGATTAGCAGTGCCGAGCAAAATCTCAAGTATCAAACGATTGTTGCCCCTGTTACAGGAGATGTTTTTGACCTCCGCGCCTATCCTGGTTATGTTCCCCCTGCTGGTCAAGCAGCCCGCCCCGTATTGCAAATCGTACCAACAGAAGACCTGATAGCAGAAGTGTTTGTCTCGCCCAAAGATATTGGGTTTGTGGAAAAAGGAATGTCGGTAGACGTTCGCATCAGTGCCTTTGACTTTGGGCAATATGGCGGTATTGATGGCGAAGTTGAATTTATTAGCGCCAGTGCTTTAGAGCCAGAACCTCCCTACGATTTCTTCCGCTACGCGGTCAGGGTAGATTTAGAGAAAGATTCTTTAATGGTTAAGGGTGAAGAGAAATTTATTCAGCCTGGAATGGAAGTTCAAGCTAACGTCAGAATAAATGAAAACCGTACTGTTTGGAATCTATTAACTGATCAATTCTTGGGAGGAATTAAAAATCTCAAGAAACTAGAGTAATCGATAATTTAGTAAGACGTTCATTAACTAGAGCGTCTTTTTTGTACTGTGCTATTTCCATTACTATCAGAAGCTAGCACAACAATGTTTAATTCTCATCGCCATACACAAGAGTTAGTATCGTCCTTTTTCAAGCGATCGCTTCTATCGTCATCCTAGTTATCTTTGTCGCTATGATAGAGGCAATACTCCCAAATACATTGCGATTATCGGTGGATGAATTGCGGGACTTGCTAGTGCTTACCCTGAAGGTAAAACAACAATAATAGAAGCTCTTGAGTATCCTCACATCACTTATAATAAGCTTTTGCTGAGACATTCTTTGTATCCACAAACAAACCAATCACCCCTGCATTCTCAGCAACAATCAAAGCTCATTTCATTTATAAGAGGTTTTACAAATGCCTAATTTAACGGTTAAAGATTTAGAAAAGCTACAAGTAGAACATCCTGATTATCGAATGGAATTAGTAGGGGGTGAAATTATTTTTATGAGTCCTTCAGGTTTAGAGTCGGAGGAAGTGGGAATCGAAATTGCTGCTCAACTTCGTAACTGGGTGCGACCTCGCAAATTAGGAAGAGTATCTGGTTCTAGCGGTGGTTTTCGTTTGCCTAATAAAGATGGGGATGTTCGCGCACCCGATGTTTCCTTTATCCTCGCTCAACGTTTCCCTCGTACTACAGAAGATTACGCGGAGTTAGTTCCTGACTTGATGTTTGAAGTAAAATCTAAAACTTATAGCTTGGCAAAATTACGTCAGAAGATACAGGAGTTTCTGGAATTGGGAACCAAAGTTGGAGTGTTAGTAGATCCTAGATCTTGCACAATGGAAGTTTATCGCCTTAATGAAAATATGGTTGTCCTCAAGGATGGGGATGTGCTGCAACTACCAGAATTACTTCCTGGGTGGGAATTGCCTGTTATCGAGGTGTGGGCACCTGAGTTTGATTGAGTAAGTGATAAATCCACAATTTAGCTTAAGTAAACATTACTTTCCTCATGACAAAAGCAACCAAACTCACGGCACACATTACAGCTAATTGACCAGGTAATGGGTGAATAGAGTAAATGGCGATCGCCTGTCCTAAAGAATTGATCCCCTCTCCCAAACCAGTGACAAAATACATCACTGTCAAATAAACTATCCCCACCAGATGAATCACAATTAGCCCAGCTAGACAACTGGCAATTAAACTGGAAAATCTGACCAAGGTTTGAAATGCTAACCAACCACATAGCCAAGCCCCTACAATAAACCCGATCAGATAACCAAAGTGGGGCTGCTGTAGATAATGTGTCCCACCACCGCGATCAAATATTGGCAATCCTGATAAACCTAATAAAACATAGGCAAGTTGGGATATTAAAGCTGCATTTTTCCCTCCTAAGCAAGCGGTAAATAATACTGCCCCTACCTGATAACTTACTCCCAAAGTTTGCACCCCAAATCCATCGCCCCACCATGACCATGGAGCAGCAATAGCGTAAGCTGGAATAAAAGTGCCAGCAGTGGTCAAAATTAAGCCGATCGCTGCCCAAAGTAAAACTTCTGGTAGGGATGGTACATAAGCACGATTGGGCTTGTCTAAAATTAAATCAAGCTGATGGCGTAACCAATTGTTCTCTCGTTGTAGATTCTCTAAGTTGTGCTGCTTTTGTTGAAGATGCTGCTGTAGCTGATCAATAATTGCTTTAACGGGATGAGGAGTAACTCCCCACTCATAATCAGTGATATCGGAGTTGGGTTTGGGCAATTCTTTGAGGTTGGACATGGGCAAAGGCGATTGAGAGCATTCCCCAGTTTAGCTTCTGATTGATTTTTTGTTGACCAAAATCAAAATCAAGATAAGTTTAATACTTTTGTACTAGTTTTTTTATCCTAGTAGTAACAATCACGATTTCTACTACTAAACAGATAGCCCCGTCCAATTGCCTGAAGAAACTTTTTCTCCTTGGTACTGTTTAACTTTCGCCAGAGTCATAAAATACACCCAGGCTTGAGCGATCGCCCGATCATCAAGACGATAAACTGTCACTAGCTGACGATTATATTCATTGAGATTAGATCTTCTCTGTTCCTGGTAACCTTCTAGTTGATCTAAACTTTTTAAAGTACTGAGATTGTTGAGCTGCAACAAAACCCCTTGAACCTTACTATTCCCCTCAACCATGGCAGGATAACCAACGGGCAAAGCATATAAATCCCCCCAGGTATAAGCAGGAATTTGGGACAATATTTTTCCCTCACAGTAAGCAGGATAGTTGGCTTCTCCAGGCTTCAGAGTGCCATAGACAAAAACATCAAGGATTGAAGTTTCAGGTTTCATTAGATAATTGATAAATTAATTTGATTGCTAATATTAGGATTTAATCATTGAAAATAGCTACTTGGAACGTTAATTCAATTCGGACTCGTCTACAAATTGTCACAGACTGGTTGCAAAAATATCAAGTAGACGTGCTGTGTCTACAAGAGACTAAAGTTCAGGATCACGATTTCCCGCGATCGCCTTTTGAGGATTTGGGCTATTACGTTTATATTTCAGGACAGAAATCGTACAATGGCGTGGCTCTTTTTAGTTTAAATCCGCTGACTGAGGTTAGCTGTGGATTTAGTCCGATTATCGGGGATGTAGGGGATTTAGATCAGCAAAAGCGAGTTATTAGTGGTGTGGTTGATGGAGTCAGAATTGTTAATCTCTATGTCCCTAATGGCTCGGCGATCGCCAGTGACAAATATAAATATAAACTTAGCTGGCTGAAAACTTTGGGGCAATATCTGCAAACTTTACAAGAACAAGATCAGGAAATATGTGTCTGTGGGGACTTTAATATTGCTCTAGAAGATAAAGATATTTACACTGATAAAGGACGAGACAAACACATCATGTCTTCTCCCGTCGAAAGGGAAGCTCTCCGAGAAATCTTAGACTTGGGTTTTCAGGATGCTTTTCGCAAGTTTAATAGCGAATCAGGACAGTTTAGTTGGTGGGATTATCGCTCAGGCGGTTTTACTCGTAACCGAGGGTGGCGGATTGACCATCATTATTTAACAGATAAACTGTATCAACAAGCTACTAACTGCTGGATTGATATTGAGCCTAGAAAACTAGTCAAACCTAGCGATCATGCCCCTGTAATTGTGGAATTTTAATCAACTACAAAAGCAAAATAATAAAATCCTTTCCCCTTAACCTTCAACCTTTTCCCTATCTTCATAAATTAATTAGTGCGTAACATCAGTTAACTAACTTGCTGCCGCATTTAGTACAAAACTTGCCATTAATAGGATTATCATGACTGCAATTATTACAAACGAGATAACTAGGAAAAGGCATAGAAGTTTCAGTTAGAATTCCCGTAAAATTTTCTGGTGCATTATCATGCAATTCATTTGATACTAATGGCTCCTCCTGAAATTCAGATGAAATCTTATCAGTCGAAAACTCCTCTTCTTCTGAGGTGGACTCAGGAGATCCTACTGTAATACTTGTGGAAATAGGATTAGGAGCAGAAGCACTAGAAGATACTACCCCTAATATTGCTTTGATACACAATAAATGATTTCCTAATATAACCGTATCTAGAGGTTTAAGAAGATATTCTTGATGAGGTTTGGTTGTTTTATTATTGATTTTGGAACCATTGCGACTATCTAAATCGCAATAATAAAGATTATTATGACGCAGGATCAACTTGCCGTGTCTTCTACTGATCAGTTTGTCGTGTAACGCAATACGGCAGCCACTATCTCTGCCGATAATCCATTCTTCGGTAACTGGCGTTGACCATGAAACATTAATCGTCTTTGATTTTTCTGGGTGTTTAGTATCTATGACGATGATTTCAGGCATTTGCTATATCAAGCTTTGATCATTAGTGCTAAATTCTCTAGTTATTCCCGATTACAGTTTAGGTTAGATAAGTTAAATTTAACATAGGATAATCCAAGAGCATGAGTAAAAGCATTTTAATTATTGATGACGAAGAAGATGTCAAAGATATTGCCCAAATGGGATTAGAAATGGCAGCAGATTGGAATGTCATTACTGCAAGTTCGGGTAAACAAGGATTGACGTTAGCAGCAACTACTCAACCAGAGGTAATTCTGTTAGATTTAATGATGCCTGAATGGGATGGCAAAGAAACCCTGCAACACTTGAAAGCCAATCAAAGTACCTCAAGTATTCCCGTAATTCTGATGACAGCTAAAACACAATCGGCGATCGCCACTGATCTAGCGGAATTAGATTTAGCGGGTGTAATTACGAAACCCTTTCGTCCTCTAGAATTGCCAGAAAAAATCATTAGTATTCTCAATCAAGGATAAAGTAAGTTATAACCACTAACCACTAACCACTAACCACTAACTACTAACTACTAACTACTAACTACTAACTACTAACTACTAAC
>CBDUCX010000284.1:0-7286 GCA_965365755.1 uncultured Pleurocapsa sp. | reverse complement strand
AAATCTTAAACGATAAGTATTGGAATTAGAAGTAGCGTTCTTTTTATCATTTTTTGACATCTCCCTGGTTTGAAAACACAGGGATTCTAAAATGTTATTTCGAGATGGTCTGAAGACACATCTCTCCATTTTTACGATACGATCTACGCATCAAGTGTAAATGATATCGCTTAGGCAGTGTCAAAGCTGCCTTACCCACCTCGGCTAGTGAAATCTCTAGCTGTGTGGCTACTTTTCTTAAAATCGATCCTGCACCATTGAGATCTGCCTTAACCAGATATCCTTTGGCTGAACGATACAAACCTCGTTTTACTCTTCTACCTGAGAACTTATACCCCTTGGGTTTTTCACCATATTTCGGTACGAGGTCCAGATCGAGAAAACTTGATTTGGAAGAAAATATATACAACAACAACAAAATTATATTAAGTATTCAACGAAGTAATTGATTATCACCTCGATACCTTGTATAGTAAAATCATCAACTAATTATACAACGTATTTTAAGTAGTGAAAGTACAATCATTAACATTAGCATCTGGCAAAGAAAGCTGGATGGTATTGGATGAAAATTATGTACCTATTCGACCAATAGAAAAGTATATACGATACCTGGAGTCATTAGAACGCTCTCCATACACAATCAAGAATAAGGCACATCATCTAAAGCTCTTTTGGGAGTTTTTGAGAGATTATCGTTTATCTTGGGATGCGGTAGATGCAACACATATAGCTGAATTTATTTATTGGTTGAGAAGCCCAGAACCAACTGTTATATCAATCCAACAGCAGGAAGACAAAAGATGTGAATCAACAATTAACGTGATTCGCTCTGCGGTTACAAGCTTCTATGAATATCATTCAATGCAAGGGAACATCAAAGAAATTCCTTTGTTTAAATACATAAGACAGCCTCGTAAATTCAAAGATTTTCTCTATCATATTAATCAAAGTAAGCCAGTTAAAAATAGCTTATTTAAGATTAAAGAACCGAAGAAGATACCTCAAGTATTAACAAAAGAAGAAGCAATAAAGTTAATTGAGGCTTGTCATAGTATTAGAGATAAATTTCTGGTCCAATTACTCTACGAAAGTGGAATGAGAATCGGTCAAGCGTTGGGATTAAGACACGAAGATATAAGTACCTGGGATAATGAAATAAAAGTAATTCCAAGATTCGATAACGTAAACAAAGTTAGAGCTAAATCTAATAGACCAAATACGCTTACAGTTTCGCCAGAGTTGATGCAATTATATACGAATTATTTAGTTGATGAACTAGACGATATAGTCAGCGACTATGTATTTGTAACCTTAAAAAATAAAACTGGTAAACCACTAACATACAACGCTGCAATGTCAGTATTTAGAAGCTTGAGAAAAAGGACTGGTATAGATTTCGTTACTCCTCACAAATTCAGGCATACTCACGCTACAGAATTGATTAGAGATGATATGGGAATGGAGTGGGTGCAAAAGCGTTTAGGACATCAGAGCGTTCAAACAACCATCGATATCTATTCTCACTTAGAGGTAGAAGATTTAAGACCACATTTAGAAACTTTTTTTGAAAGAAATAAAGATAATTAAATAGAAATGGAACTAGCTGAATTTAAAATTCAACCTTCACAAGACGTACTTTTGCAAATGGAAGAAGTCTTAAGGTCTGCCGATAATGGCTACTGGTGGTATGAAGATATTTGGAAGTGGGATGAGTGTCCAATACCAGGAGCAAAAAAAGGAGGATATATTTACTTTAACCAACCAATATTAAATTCATTAAAAACAGAAATTAAGTTTGCTATCTATCAAAAGATAATCTTACAAGATTGGTCACTTGCGACTGTTTTTGGACAACCTCAAGTTTTCACAAGAATTGTTGATTGCTTATCACAAACCAAAAATCAGTATAAGTCTTTATTAGAAAAAGATTATAGTTATTGGGAAACTCTCTTCAACACTTATCTTACTGAGATTGGAGCAAAGATTCATGGAAAGTATAAATATACAAACAAAAAAGGGGAAACCAATTTCCATGATACTTACACAAGATATTCAACTTATCTCCATAGAATATATTTACTAATTAAAGAAACTTATGATAATAGAGATGAATGGGATAAGGATTGTTGGAATATTGAAAAACTGGGGCTTTATTATGCCAAATCAAGAAATCTTAATTTCTCTAAGATTAAACAAGTAAAACTCAAAAATACTTTAAAACAATACTTAAAACAAGGGTTGATTTCTAGACGTATTAAGCCAAGTACAGCTTATGCTGCTATAGGTGCAATTAATAAGTTTTCAGAATTTATATATAAACAATATTCCAATAAAGAAATAGAAGAAACCAATCGTGTTATTTTTGAAAAATTTTTATATTGGCTACATCAAGAGCTTCCAAAAGAGCAGAGTCGAATAAATTACATATCTAGAATTAATGCTTTTTTTGTGTGGTGCGAACTATATCAATACCTAAATTTTAAGGAAAGACTTATCTTCCCAGAAGATTACCCTAAACGTACTGAAAGCAAAAATTTTGATAATAAGGTTATTCCTGATTTAGTAATCAATCAGCTATGTCAGCATCTTAATGAGCTACCTAGTTACAAACAAAAGATGATAATTTTATTAGCTAATTCTGGCTTGAGAATTAATGAGTTGTGTCATCTTGCCTTTGACTGCTTGAAGCCTATGGGTAACGGCAAATATAGCTTACAATTTTACGATTCTAAATTAGATCAACAACATAGTAAACCTTTTGCTGAGATAACTCATAAAACAGAAGATATTATTAATCTTATTCGAGAACAGCAAGAGATTGTAAAGAATAAATTTGGTGATGAATGTATTTTTCTTTTTCCTTCTGTCCGTAGCAAACCAGGAAAGATTAAAAAAGTAGGTGCTACCTTAATTGGGGAAGCACTTAAGGAAATAGCAATCAAGCATGATATTAAAGATGAAAACGGAAGGTACTGGCATTTTCATCCTCATCAATTTAGGCATACTGGAATTAGTAAGCTAGCTAACGATGACAATATAGGAGTATTTGGTGCAAAAGCATGGTCTGGTCATAAATCAATTGATATGACCATGAAATATTCGCATTTAAGCGAACGGAAACTTCAAAAGAAAATTGAGAAATTTAACGACAATAATCAAGTTATAGATCATACGGGAAAAGCAATTAAACTAGACCAAGATGAAAGGTTTAAAGAGCATTGGAAATATATTAAAGAAGGTAATTTAGCCAAAGCTCAAACAGTTGATGGTGGGATTTGCACTCTACCAGCAATGTTATCTCCCTGTCCTCACAAGCATAAATGTTTATCTTGTACACATCTCGTTACCACACCAGAGCATTTACCGTTTCATGTTAATGAATATAAAGTTCAGCTAGCTCGTAAGAAAGTAGCAGAAGTCAGAGGTCAAAAGCGTATCATTGAAGACTATGACAATACCTTGAAGCAGTTAGAAAAAATCATTGCCAAGTGTGGCGGAGATCTAAAAACTATCCAAACAAGTATTGATAATCAAAAGTCAAATGCAGAATTGAATCTGGCTCAAGTCCAGCAGTTAATGACCAAAATGGGGCTTTCATCTATTGAAGAATTAAAACAAGTTATTGAGTCAATAGAGGAGTCAAAAGATGTCTAAAAAAAAAGACTGGGAGCGTAACACTTCGGGAATTGTAGAAGCTGCTAAGAAGAAAAAGAAAGCGACGGCAGAGCGTACAGAAAAAGCAATTCAGCAACTTATTAAAGAGAATAAACCAATTAATTTTCATTCAGTAGCTAAAGCTGCTAACGTATCTGTTCCCTGGTTATATAAAGAGATAGAAATCAAAGAACGTATTCAACAGCTTCGAGAACAGCAAAAACTAAAGATAAAACTTGATGAAGGTAGGAAACCTTCTACTGCTTCCAAAGATGCCATCATTGTTGCTTTGAGAAACAAAATAAAACAAAAGAATAAAGAGATTGACGAGCTTAAAGAGCAACTTAAGATGGCTTATGGACAAATTAGAACTAATCCTGATTCGAGTATCTTAATAGAGTCTTTACGAGATAGATGTGATGAATTAGAACGGCAGCTTCAAACATCAGAGTCTAAATCTAATGTTACCTCTATCAATAAAAAAACTACTTCTATCAGTGACTCTATTCAAGCCGAATTAGACCAACTAAAAATTAATCTTAATCCTACACTAACCAAAATAATCAAAAGTAAAACTGAAAAAGTAGTATTGGCAGCTATTGAAGCTCTCAAAGAGCAATTACAAAAGTCAGATATTCCTAATCCTGGTGGTTGGCTAAATAAAGCTATCAAAGAAGAATGGACGGCTGAAAAAGGCATTACCAAGCAAGAATCACCTCGACCTCAAGACAGAATTGTTAAAGCTTCTGACAAACCACAAAAAGAAAAACTTAGCCTAACTCAACTCAAAAAATTAAGCAGTATTTTTAACAAAGATGAATGACAATAATTTACCTCCAACCAACTTGGATGCTGAAGAAGCCATTTTAGGAGGAATCTTACTTGACCCAAAAGCTATTACTGTGGTTGCCGAACTACTGCCTGTAGAAGCTTTTTCAATAAACAAACATCAGCAGGTATATAAAGCAGCATTAGAGCTACACGCCAAAGATAAACAGATAGATTTGATTAGTGTTTCTACATGGCTATCAGACCACAAATTACTAAGGAAAGCAGGAGGAAAAACCAAACTATCTCAACTGCTAAATCGTACTGTTTCAGCCACTAATATTGACCGCTATGCTGGGCTGGTTTTTGATAAATACCAGCGTCGTCGCTTGATTGCTGCTGGTCACGATTTAGTTGATTTGGGATACGATACTAGCAAAGAATTAGAAACTGTATTTGACCAAGCAGAGGATAAAATCTTCAATCTGACTACTAGTAAGAAAGATAAATTTGCCACCGAACCGATTAACGATTGTCTGGCTGATATCTTCAACGAACTAGAACAAGGTACGTTACCTCTCTACCCTACTGGCTTAGAGGATTTGGATTTTCTCATTGGCGGATTAACCAAACAGGATTTAATCATCGTTGCTGCCAGACCGAGTATGGGTAAGTCTTGGTTCGCTTGTTATCTAGCTAATCACATTGCCACCTCAGAGAAAAAACCCGTAGTTTTCTTTTCTGCCGAGATGTCCAGAAAGCAGCTAACCAAAAGATTTTTAGCCATGCACGCGGGTATTGATTCTCAGCGATTGATGAACAATGACATCTACAAAGATGAATATGAATCTTTAGCTCAAGGCTTAAGCGATCTGGCAGAACTACCAATCGAGATTAATGATACTCCAGCAGAACAATTAACCCCTGCTAAAATACGCTCTGAGCTTAGGAGAATTCAATCTAAAAGGGGAGAACTAGGATTAGTTGTACTCGACTATATTCAAAAGCTTGGAGACAGAGCAGCAGGTAATAGGGCGCAAACTATTGGTAAGTATTCTGGTGCTTGTAAGGACATTGCCAAGCAATTTAACGTGCCGTTTGTAGCCCTAGCTCAGATTAATCGAGGTGTTGAGTCTCAAAGCAATAAACGTCCCAACATAGCTTCCTTGAAAGACAGTGGCGACATCGAACAAGACGGCGATCTGCTTTTAATGCTTTATCGAGATGAGTATTATAAGTCTGATACCGAAGATAATGGAGTCATGGAAGTAATTGTCGGTAAAAATCGAAATGGTGCAACTGGCACTTGTAAAGTTTCTTTCGATCCTAGTATTGGAATGTTTGATTCAGTATAGTTACAATGGTACGAAGATAAAAGATACTTTGTATAAAACAATAAACAAAGATAAAAGCTATGTATATTAGTGTATACAGCTTCAAAAATTAGATATTGTATATATTAAGAAGAATACGCCTCCTCTGTCTCTGTGAAAATAATTCCTACTGATTCAGCTAATTCTTTGATTCGATTCTTAAGTCTTGAAGTAGGGATCTGAACATAATTTTGATTATTTACCTTACCTAAATTGGAATCGGTTTTTACTCCTTGTCCCCAACCAAATACTATATTGCCAATGCCATGATTGAGACAGTAATTGATTACAAACCTTGCAGCCTTATTGATAAAATCGCGAACTCGACAATTACGCTTGTGGGTCAATTGAGCTAAACAATCATCCCAATATTTTTGAGGTTTACCTTTTTTGTACAAAGCTACAGCTTTGTTGTAACGTTGATTAATCGACTTGATTTTTTTGCCACAAACAATAAAGCTTTTACCCTTAGTAGAGAGAACTGATAGCCAGTTAGTTACTCCTGGGTCAATTCCTATAGCGTGAGAATAATTTAATCCATCAGCCTTGACTGACTCAACTTTATAGACAAATTCAGCCCACAAATGACCATTACTAGGTACTATCCTGACTTCAGATAATTGCTCTGATTTAAACTGGCTGCCAGAAAGAATAATTATTTCTTTGAGTAATAATTCGTTTTTGTTCTCTCTAGATATAGACAATCGGCAACTACCAGCTACATCATCATAATCAGAATTCTGAGCAGTAAAAGCTACTTGATACAAACCTCCAGAAGTTCTGTAGCTTGGGATTCTAGGCTTGTTATTTAATTCTCCTCTCCACCAACAGCGAATCAGTTTGTTGTAACTAGCAATTCCTTCTACTACTGACTTGAGACACTGTTGAGCTTGTTGTCCTCCTAGTGCCTGGTAATGCTTATTGTCTTTGAACTCGCTGCATAGTTGAGCATAACTAGCTTTAACCAGTCTGTCTTTGTACAAAGTACGATACATCTGATTTTCATCAAAATACTCATAGGTTGGACAATTCTTAAAATGAGCTTGTCTGATTTGGTACAACGCAGAATTGTAGAGGTTGTTTGACTGGTGGCATAACCAAACAAAATAATCTCTCAACTCGTCACTTATTTTTCCTGTTAACAGAATTTTTTGTGTTCTATACTCCATGATAAAATACTAGCACAATCTAGCCAATGGGTAGCATGGATAAAGAAAGATTGAGTTTGAGGATTGAAAAAGAAAGGTTGGAAAAGCTCAGGCAATATGCCATACAGAAAAAAAAGTCTATGACCAGATTAATAGAGGACTGGATTGATAGGCTTAAGCTAGAAGAGGATACGCGGGAATAAATTCCCCGCGTCGTTTTTCCACCCTCGCTTAAAAGCAGAGGGCTATCAAACTCCCGTCTGTTTCAGGTATATAGGGTATTACCAGGGTCTCAAGGATTTAAATGAAACTTTGCAGAATGTTCCAAATACCATTATGA
>CBDUCX010000283.1:0-7343 GCA_965365755.1 uncultured Pleurocapsa sp. | reverse complement strand
TTTTACTATTTTTTAGTCTATTTATTACCTTTTTTCTTGACAATCAACACTTCTGGGTATTCAAGTACTGAATAATGAACAACGGGAGCATGTCAAATTATGTCGATACAAGTGAATATAGTTACGACAGTTAAAGATTACAGTCGATGAATTAGCTATATAGTTCAAGTGTTCTTACAAGACTGACATGCTCTCGATAAATATGACTCAGAATATGGTTTAACGAGCTTTAAGCTAAATTCACGTTTAATTCCCCATCGTCAGAACGTACAAGCAATTAATTAGGGGCAAAATACCTACCTAATTACTAAGCTTAGAGCTTAGAGCTTGTTTGAGCGCAGCGAGTTCTAAAATCTTAAACCTAAACCTAATTTACCATTAGGGCCTCTAACAGAATGGTAGCCTCCACCGACAACAAAAATGCCGCCAAAATTAAGATGACCTCCGCCTGAAAAAGCGATGTTTTCGTCCCCAGAATAGTAACCTATTCCTAAATAGGGAGAAATGATCGGGAAACGAATAAAGGTGAGGAAATCTGCTCCTGTAGCACCTTCTTCCCCTGTACCAACTTCAATACCAGTACTCCCCAATCTCGCTCCAGCACCATAACTGATCAAATCATCTATGGCACCAACTGTCCCCCAAATTTCTGGGGAGATTTGACTGGAGGCGGGTTCAGCACATATCGTTGCCATACAGGCGGCTAAAATGCTGGCAAAAATTGTTCGTTGGACGGTAAGACGAAAAAGATTAAGCATACTTTAATACTCCAACAGTAGACTAGATAAACAATAGATAAACAAACTGATCTAAGATAATTCATTGAAACAATGAAAATTCGTATTGGCAATGGCTATGATATTCATCAATTAGTAGCGGACAGACCATTGATTCTGGGAGGAGTCACTATTCCACACACTCTAGGACTTCTAGGACACAGCGATGCTGATGTTCTAACCCATGCCATTATGGACGCTTTATTAGGAGCTTTAGGCATGGGAGATATTGGGCATTATTTCCCCCCCAGCGACCCAAAATGGAAAGGAGCCGATAGCCTGCTGTTGCTACAACAAGTTTTGTCAATCATTCAGTCTCAGGGGTGGAACATCGGCAATATAGACTCAACTATTGTTGCTGAACAACCGAAGCTTAAACCACATTTGAAGTCTATGCGCTCTACTCTCGCCCAAACTATGGCTATAAAAATTGATCAGATTAGCATCAAAGCTACTACTAATGAAAGGTTGGGCCCTGTAGGCAGAGAAGAAGGAATATGTGCCTATGCAGTAGCTTTATTAGTTAATGCTTAAAATTGGGAATCACCTCGTAATTAAAACATATTGTTTAATTCTCAAAGCTGTTAAAAAACCAGAAATGATGTGTCATTCTAAGCAAAGTAGGTTAAGTTAAGGTAGCAAAATTGGGGGAAACGCTTTAACCAAGCTAACTCCTAGGAGCATCAAGCCTAAAAATTATTAAGTAAATTTGTGCCTTGATGTTACAGGTATAAAATTAATTGTAATTATCTGTATTTATTAGCCTATCGTTATCAGTAACTCAAAAAAATATGAGTGTAGTTTTAGAAGTAGATAACCAAGTTTATACTGCGGAAGATTTAGTTCCTCTGCTGACTCAGTACCAAATGTTGCCCAAACTGGCTCAGGAAATTCTCACTGACAAAGCGATCGCCGAAATTAAATGTAGTGAAGCAGAAAATACTCAAATCTTTGAGCAGTTTTGTCAACAAAATCAGCTTACCTCAGAAGAACAGGTACAGCAATGGCTAAACAAGCAGGGACTGAACCGCGAGCAGTTGCAAAACTTAATTACTAAAAAACTGAGAATAGATAAATATAAGGAAGAAACCTGGGGCGATCAGGTAGATGCCCATTTTATTAAGCGCAAATCTCAATTAGACCGTGTAGTTTATTCCTTAATTCGAGTTGAAAAACCAGAAGTAGCTCAAGAGCTATATTTCCGCATCAAAGATAATGAGAATACCTTCAGCGCCTTGGCAATGGAATATTCTCAGGGTACAGAAGCTCAAACAGGTGGATTGATCGGACCAGTAGAAATTAATGCTCCGCACCCCAAAATTGCTCAAATACTAGCCACCTGTCAACCTGGTCAGTTAGTCCCGCCAACTCGTGTGGGAGAATGGATTGTGATCATCAGGCTAGAAAATTATCTCTCGGCAAAGCTGGATAATCCGATGAGGCAAAGAATGCTGGACGAACTATTCGGTCGCTGGCTCAATGAAGCAATTCAGCAGAAAGTATCTTTTTTACCCAGCCCCGTAACTTCTTAAAGCGTACTTGACTTATGACTAATACTAATACCAATACTGATACTATCAAAATTGTCGAACAGTTTCTCTCTCTAGTTCCCCAATTTAATCAACTTCCTCCTGAGGCGATCGCCGAAATTGCTCCTAAACTGAAACCATTGCGGTTTGGGGTGGGGAAGGTAATGATCATGCGGGAAAAAATGCAGGGACAGGTGGCAATTATTTCCGAAGGAGAAGTAAGGCTGCTGGGTTATGACCCTCGTACTAAAATGCCCAATACTTTGGATAAGCTTAAGCCGGGACAAATTATTGGCTGGGTTAATCTGGCTCGTGGTTTGCCTTGTGAGACAGCAATGGCAAGTACTGAAGTAGTATGCCTGGCTTTAGATAATGAATACTTTTTAGAACTGATTGATAGGTATCCTCAGTTAGCCGCAGAATATAAATACAAACCAGCCAAAGTTGAAGTTTTTGATTTATTAGGTGTTCAACTGGAAAAGCAAGCCCAGGGAGATTGGGAACTGGCAGAATTGGCCAATAAGGTGATGCAAGTTGCCGAGGTATATCACCTACCTCCAGGGGAACATGAGCTAATCGGGGAAACAACAAAACCTTTAACAGATCCAAATTTGGTGTGGTTAGTCAGTGGCGGAGCTATTGATGAGTTTTCTGTGGGCGATCGCCTGGAATTAACCAAAGATCGTCAAACTATTACGGTGAAAGGGAATCAGCCTGTTCGCTTGCTCTCTATACCCAAGGCATATTGGTTTGATGATCAAGCAAATCAAGGGCCAGGATCTTATGTTTTTGATGAATTGGGGCAAGATGAAGGGGATATTGTACCCCGTCTAGAACTGGATGATACTGACTTTGATGACTCCGAAGGCTTAGGAGAAGGCTATACTTTTCACGGCGAAGAAGAAACCGTGGAGACAGAGAAGAAAGACTATCCCTTTGTCAGAGGTAAAACTCCTTTGGAAGTGGGTGTAGCCTGTTTTCAAATGTTGAGCAAATATTTTGGCATGCCTTTCCGTAGGGAGGTAATTAAACGGGTCTTAAAAGAACAGCTAGAGCGGACTCCTAATTTATCTTTACCTCTTTGTGGTGGAGTCTCGGAATTAATGGGGCTAAGTCCTCAGTTAATTAATGTTCCCGCCGAGGCAATTACCCGTTTAGAAGGGCCTTGTTTGGTTGTTTGGCAAGATAGTTTAGCCATTATCTACGAACTGAGTGAAAAAGAACTAGTGATCGCTGTTCCCGAATTGGGGATACGTCGTTACCAGCCCGAAGACTTTATTGCCAGTTGGGGGGATGGCGGAGGAGAGGTCTTATTACTCAAGAAAACCAAGGAGACTCCCCAGGAAAGATTCGGTTTAAATTGGTTTTATCCCGCCCTCAAAAAATATAAGCGGGTATTGATTGAAGTTTTTATTGCTTCTTTCTTTGTACAGCTATTCCAATTGGCTAACCCTCTGATGATTCAGGTGATTATCGATAAGGTAATCAGTCAAAATAGTCCTGATACTTTGTGGTGGCTAGTTGGTTTCCTGGTAACGATCAACGTCTTTGAAGCTTTATTGACTACTCTGCGTACCTATCTCTTTGTCGATACCACTAATCGAATCGATTTGAGTTTGGGTTCCGAGATTATCGATCACCTATTAAGGCTGCCTCTGCGCTATTTTGAAAGGCGACCTGTGGGAGAGATTTCCACTAGGGTTAACGAACTGGAAAAGATTCGTCAGTTTTTAACAGGAACTGCCTTAACGGTAGTTCTAGACTGTGTGTTCTCTGTGCTATATGTACTGGTAATGTTGGCCTATAGCCCACTATTAACCGCAGTATCCCTAGCGATTATTCCCGTATTTATCGGCTTGACCTTAATTTTCTCGCCGACGATTCGCCGACAATTAAGAACCAAAGCAGAACGCAATGCCGAAACTCAGTCTTACTTAGTTGAAGTGCTCACAGGAATCCAAACCGTTAAGGCGCAAAACATCGAATTGCGATCGCGCTGGAAATGGCAGGAACGTTATGCCCGCTACATTTCTACGGGATTCAAAACCGTAATCACCTCTACCCTAGCTAAGTCTGCCAGTGATTTTCTTAACAAGCTGTCTCGGGTAATTATTATCGGGATGGGTGCCTATCTCGTCTTGGAAGGCAAACTCACCCTGGGTCAATTAATCGCCTTCAGAATTATTGCTGGTTACGTAACTTCCCCTGTAATGCGTTTAGCTACTCTGTGGCAAAACTTCCAAGAAACAGCTCTGTCCTTAGAACGTTTGGCTGATATTGTAGACCATCCCGAAGAAGGAGAAGAAGACCGCAGTAACATCCCCATGCCAGCCATTAGGGGTAGAGTCAAGTACGATAATCTGTCCTTCCGCTTTAAAAATAGTGGTCCCCTACAGCTAAAAAATGTAACTACTGAATTTGCTCCTGGTACTTTTGTCGCCATTGTGGGAGAGAGTGGTGCAGGTAAAAGCACCATGACTAAGTTGTTATCTCGACTCTATGAACCTGAGGGAGGTAGGATTTTGGTTGATGGTTACGACATTAACCGTGTCGAACTATATTCCCTGCGTCGGCAGATTGGTGTTGTGCCTCAAGAGACTTTGTTATTTGAAGGGACAATCTTAGACAACATTGCCTTAACTAACCCCGATGCTACTACAGAAGAAATTATTGCGGCGGCTCAAATTGCTGCTGCCCATGATTTTATCATGACTCTTCCTAATGGTTATAATACCAGGGTCGGAGAACGAGGTTCCGCCCTTTCTGGGGGACAAAGACAACGGATTGCGATCGCTAGAACCATTTTACAAGCTCCTGCAATGATGGTTTTGGATGAGGCAACTAGTGCCCTGGATTTTGCTACCGAACAAGAGGTATCCCGCAATCTCAAAGAAGCCCTTAAAGGACGCACTGTATTTTTTATTACCCACCGTTTAGGCACAATTAAAAATGCTGACACTATTGTCATGATGGATGCTGGATCTATTGTTGAACGGGGAACCCATGAAGAGTTGATGGATTTAAAAGGACGTTATTGTTATCTCTATCAGCAACAGGAATCTTCTGTGTAGTGGTAGATATCTCACAGCAAGTTAGTAGACTTTGTATAATTATTTTAACGCTATCCATTGCGGGGTAATCTTTCAACACTTTTACCTTCAATCAAATGGATAGCTTTTTTCTCTCTGCTTAAAAATGTCCGAACCATTGTCCAACTTTATATGTGGAATGTAATATTTTCTCTTCTATGGTGGCTAACTATTGCCTTAGTAATAATTAGCTTAATCTTGTTAGTAGGTTTTTATTTTCAAGGAGCATTTCGCGATCGCGTTAAGTATCATGTAGATTGTCCTCCCGATCCTCAAGATGTTTTTTTTGCCCCAACTTTAGCCAGCATTACTAATTCATTTCTGACCCAAGGCATCGTTACAAATTTTTGGGCAGAACCCGATTTGATTCAACAAGCTCGTCTAGATGCCATTAGTAAGGCACAACAGACGATTGACTTTGAAACCTTTTTTATGACTCCAGGGAAGCGAGCTGATAACTTTGCTATGGCGATCGCCGAACGTGCTGCTGCGGGGGTAGAAATTAGACTTATTGTTGATAGTTACGGTACTAAAGATATTGCTCAACAATATTGGCAACGTTTGCAAGCATTAGGTATTAAACTATATTTCTTTAATTCTTTTAAATGGAAAGCTCCTCTAGATTATGCGGGGCGGACTCACCGCAAATTATTATTAGTTGATAGTAAAGTAGCTTTAGTAGGTGGTGCGGGAATTTCCGATCTTTGGGATGGTACAGAAAAATCTGACGATAGAAAACCCTGGCTAGATGTAGAAATGCGTTTAGAAGGAGATATCGTCCTCTATCTAGCAGGTGTGTTTTCTCAACATTGGACTTACGGTGGAGGTAGAGCCAATCTTACTCGGGAAAAATTTGCCACATCTATTAAAGAAAAACAGTATCCTATCTTAGTTACTCCAGGAGTAAACCCGCAATATCGCTTTTCTCCCATCAAAGCCTTAAAATATAACAGTATTATTGCTGCTCGCAAAAGCATTTGGCTAGCGAGTCCTTATTTTCTGCCCGATCCCAATTCTCAAGATTTATTAGTAGCAGCTAAGAAAAAGGGACTAGATGTTCGCATTTTAACTACTAGCAAACGCAGCGACAAAAAACCTGTTTACTATGCTTCCTACGAACACTACGGCGAATTACTTAGAGGTGGAGTAGAAATTTATGAATATCAACCCAGTATGACCCATGCCAAGATGCTATTAATTGACGATCGCTGGGCAATTACAGGTAGCGCCAACTTCGATCCCCGCAGTTTCGACCACAACGAAGAATTAGACCTCGCTAGTCCCCAACCTGAGTTAGTTAATCATATTAAACGTGTGTTTGAAAATGGTTTTGCTCAAAGTGAGCTAGTCACTTACTCAGAGTGGAAACAGCGTTCTTGGTGGCGACATCGAATCTTGGGTAATGTGGTTGATTTTTTCCAATGGCAGCTTTAATATAGCCGTACAAAGTTAGATTAGCGGTGCGACCCCGCGTCGGCGAAAGACGCAAGGGAACGCGCACCAAGACAGGAAATATTCAGATTATCGGCTCGTAGGTAGTAGGTAGTGGGTAGTGGGTAGTAACAGTCCTAACATAAATCCGTAATGCTATAGTTGCAGATTTCCCAGATGACTATCACTAATGTCCGCAGATCGAATGCAAACGAGTCTTATACCCTGCCTTTGTCAGTATTGCCATAATTTGCTCTACGTGAGCTAGTCCTCGCGTCATCAGTACCAATTCTAGATCCGCTGAATGGAGGGGCAGACAGGAAAATTCTCGTTGATGGTGAACCTCAACAATATTGGCACCAGTTTCACTAATATAGCGTGTTACATCTGACAACACTCCAGGTACATCTCTAATTTCAACTTCCAGTCGAACCAATCGACCAGAACGAACCATACTCCGTTGCACAATCTCCGCCAGAATCGGCAGGTCAATATTCCCTCCACTAAGAATTATCCCT
>CBDUCX010000282.1:0-7345 GCA_965365755.1 uncultured Pleurocapsa sp. | reverse complement strand
GATTCAGATTCTACTGCTGCTTGTTCTTCTGGTTCTGATTCAGGTTCTACTGCGACTGGTTCTTCCGATTCAGATTCAATGATTACCTCTGGCTCTGTTTCAGTTTCTGGGGCGGTCGTTTTTGGCGAAGAATTGGGCGTAAAGGTAGGTACAGAAGAAATATTATCTGAATCTATTGATTGAGATGTCTCTGGCTGTTTATTATTATCGGATTCAAGGGGTGGTGAACTATCTTCTCCTGTGGGAGATGGCTCAACATCTGGCTGGGTAGCCACTTCAGGAGTTGTATCAGGAGTCGCTACGGTTGGATTTGCTGCGGGAGGCTCAAGGGGTTTCGCCGTGGGTTGACTATTGAGTTTAGCGATCGCTTCTTGGTAGTTGCTAATGGGAATAGCATAGTTAGAAGTACCTCCCGACAAAGCGTGAATATTCGCTTCACCATGGACTCCAATCATTAAACCTTCTTTACTCAATACGGGCCCGCCACTCATGCCAGGAAAAGCTTCGCCACTGTACACTAGAGAATAGCCTTGTTCAGTTGATTTTGGAAGTATTCCCACTAAACTTGCGGAAAAAAACCGATAATAACGATTATCTTCTCGACGTAGCTCTCCTGGATAACCTGCAAAGTAAACATTTTGCCCTTCACTTAAATTGCTAGAGTCTCCAAATTCGGCGATCTGATAATTTTGCTTGCTGGTAAATTGAAATACTGCGAGATCTAGCCCTGGTAACTGCTTGATCGTGGCACGATTAACTTGATGTTTCCTACCATCAATAGTCTGTACGATATAGTTTCCCTGGTTTTTCATTACGTGCCAGTTAGTGAGCACGGTATAAACATTGTCAGAGTAATCGACGATTGACCCAGAGCCAACACTAGCTCCGTCGATCCGCACAATAATCTGCTTAGCACGAAGATTGATTTCTTCTGGAGAAAGAGCCTGAGCTAATTGAACAACAGCTCTCGCCTCCTGCGAATTTATCGCTGCAAGTAATGGAGTTAGGGCAACAGTACTACCTACTGCCCCTCCGATCATTAGTGGGATAATCTTGCTCGCAAATTTCATTGGTTTAACTCCGATTCCTCTAGATAATTTTAACAACGAAAAAAGTTAATCTGGGTCATGACTGGCTACAAATTGAGCGACAGGCGATCGCTAATCAACAAGACCTGGAACAAGCTTTCACCATCATCAAGATACAAGAGGGCATAATTGATCGCGATCAGCATGGTCTTGGGCTATGTCGATTTTCTGTTGAGGTTGTACTAGTACCGCTACGCTCAAGTAACAAGTAGCAAGTAGCAATTCAAATACTGTACATAACTTAAAAATAACCCTGATAATTGACCATAACTCAATCCTTTTCGATTTCCATGAGGCTGAGCTAGCTCTCGATCAATGATTGGGGCTATGTCCATTTGTTTTAACCAATGGAGAGAAATTATCTGTCTCATGTAATTTCTCAACAGTTAATTTTTGTTAACAAATAGACAATAATTGCTAAGATGTGATTGACCTCACGACATTTACAGTATCTCAAGTAAATGTGACTGCGCTGAGGTGCCTCGATTTAAGTTCTCCAATAATTAAGCCCATGGTTAATTCAATTAAGAAAATCAATCATAAAGAAGAGTTGGATGTTTCCTGTTGGGTTAAGACTCGTAATTCTCTATCTTCTAATTCGACATTTTTGCTCTGGACAGGTTCTGTTTATGCTTTTGTTCCTAATGAAAAGAAAAAACACCTATTTAAAATTGTGGGAATGAGTGTCAGTCGTTGTCTGCCGAATGAAGATAATAGTTGGGATTTTACTTCGAGAGAACTAACTTACTATCTTGATCCTAAGACAGAGCAAGTAATTCATCAGTGGCAGAATCCTTGGACAGCAGAAACTTTGCCTGTGGTTCATGTTGCTAATAATCCAGTTCAAGGTCTATTTAAAGGAAATTTTCCTGCTCAAGTAACTGGTGAAACAACAACCTTTGTTTTTGATCTATTTACTGACTATCCTAATCCCTTAGCAGGAGATCCTAGATTTATTGAGTATAGCCCTCAGTCAATTTATCAGGCGACTGAATTATTTAAGCTAACTGTGCCTACCTCCGAACTCCTCGACCCCAACATTTGCGAGGTATCTCAAGTAATTTTGAGTTGGGATCGTATTGGTCCTTGGTTACCTTGGATGAAAATGGGTGATCAGCCTGGACAACTAATTTACAGCGCTCATGGCTCAAAACTATCTAGTTTTGATGAGCTACCTGAGTGGCTGCAAACAGAAATTAATAACCGTGTTCCCCTATATAAAGAAGCTCCTGCCAAGATACTAGAAAGAGAAAACATCACTTCTTGGAAGTATTTTAAGCAAAATTTTGCCGATTATATAGCTGGAGCGAGATTTCCCTTGCCAACTGTGTAATAGGCGTACAGCAGACATACGAGATAGTTGAGATATTTATTAAAGATTGTGATTTAGATATAATTCAGGCTCAGTTGGCTAAAATAAACTTAGCTAAAAACTTAGTCTACCTAAAACAAGATGGTACAAGTTAACATTCACGAAGCCGAAACTCATTTATCACAACTACTCTCTCGTGTTGTCTTAGGAGAAGATATAGTTATTGTCAAAGCAGGTAAGCCAATAGTGAGACTCGTACCCGTCGAAGAACCTCTTCAAGACCGCATTTTAGGACAAGATGAAGGGCTATTTACCGTTCCTGATGATTTCAACGATCCTTTACCAGAAGATATTTTATCTGCTTTTGAGGGTAGTATAGATTGAATATATTGCTGGATACTCAAATCTTTCTCTGGGCATTAACAGAACCAAAACGCTTGGGCAAAAAAGCTCAATCTTTATTAAAAAGCAAAGAAAATCAACTTTATCTTTCTGCTGCTAGTTCTTGGGAAATTTCAATTAAAACAAGTTTGAAAAAGCTTCCTCTTCCAGAACCTCCCGATAAATATATTTCCAGCAGAATGGCAAGTCTTAAAATAGTACCTCTGGATATCAAACACTATCATACCTTTGCTGTTTACCAACTTCCTTTACATCATCGCGATCCTTTTGATCGCATATTGATAGCTACAGCAATTGTCGAGAACTTTTATTTAATGAGTGCTGACAAAAAGTTTAAATATTATGATGTGAATTTATTATGGGGTTTATACTAAATTGTAAAGTAAAAATGTAGATTGAAAAATGCCTATTTGTCTCAAGATAATATAGTCTTTATTCTTTAAGTTGGAACTCCGCCCTCACTTTTTTTTCGTAGAAATACTGATGTTGAAATCTGCGATCAACCTTAGATTTATATGTGACTAGCAACTTGAGTTATTTAAAAACAAAAGTCGTTATTGTTGACGATTTAAATTAGATTGCTCCCTATAGGCTAATCAAGTTGATCAAGTTTTGGCTTTCACCATCTTGCCATGAAAAAATACAACCCTGGATTGCTGGTGGCGTTACGGTTATTAGCATTAGCCTGTCTAGGAATGCTTAATGCTTGTGATAGTTATACCTATAATTCTTCCCAGAGTCCTGGTGTGACGAGCAAGACTATCCGTTTAGGTTCAGTTCTGGTTCTCCAGGGTCAAGACGAAGCTCTGGGTAATGGCGTGCGACAAGGGATTGAAGCTGCTTTAGCTAGGGAAAAAGTCCAAGGGCGATCGCTAGAACTGATCTTCAAAAATGACTATTACGAACCAGCCAGTGCCCGCATAGCTACTGAAGAACTACTGGAAGAACAAGATATTTTTCTGGCTCTTGGTAACGTCGGAACCCCCACGGCACAAGTAACCTTGCCTCTTCTGGCAGAGCATAATATTCCTGCTGTCGGTTTCTTCACGGGAGCAAGATTATTAAGAGACAACCCTCCAGGGTCGATAGTCAATTACCGAGCTGGCTATGGTCAGGAAATAGCTGCCGTTGTGGAAATGGCGATCGCTGCTGGCATTACTCCTGGGGAAGTCTGTGCCTATATTCAAAACGATGGTTACGGACTGGATGCCCTCAATAATCTTAAACAAACCCTCTCCCAAGTTGGAGCTAGTAACGAGATCATCGAACGCTACGAAGAGATTCTGTCTAGTACTGGCGATCGCAATAATTTAGGGCCTGTCGGGTTCTATACCCGCAATACTCCCTATAGCGAACCTGGTTACAATTCCTTAAAAAAATGGGAATTGGAGAGTGGAGTGAACTGCAAGCTGGTGCTAACTGCTGCTACTTATCGTAATTTAGCTTATTTTGTCCAAATGTCGCGACAAAAAACCGAAAAGTGGCTTATTTCTGCTCTTTCTTTCACTGGTGCGGATGAACTGCACTGGGACTTGGAAGAATATAATTTGACCGATGGCATTATCATGACTCAGGTAGTACCGCTGTTGGATTCTAAGTTACCTATTGTCGAAGAGGCACGAGTCGCCCTGGGGGAAAACTTTGGGGTGATTTCTTTGGAAGGTTATGTAGTAGGAAAAATGCTCTTACAAATTCTGCGAGATATCCCAGGAGAACTTACTCGCGAAAATTTTCTCCAACAGGTACAAAAGTCCCGATTCAATCTGGGGGGAATTCCGATTGACTTCACCGATGGTGATAACCAGGGGTCGGATCTGATTGTCGTTAGCCAGCTTAAACATCAAGGGTTTACAGAGATAGAACTCTCTGACTTCGCCTCCATGCTCAAATAATTTTGCCGACTATATTCTGCCTTCCAGCATATCTCTGTTTGCTTATGACTTCGCCATCTGATTTCTCCAACCAGTCTCAATGCTCTGATAATTCTGATGAGAAAATGGACAAATTACTCCAGAGTTTTGAGATGATCGCTGCTGTCGCAGAGGAGGAAGTACGCCAACAGAAAATTCGCGAGGCTTCTGCTATTTTTGAACTATCTGAGGTATCTTACCGCCAAAAATTCGAGCGTTACCTGGAGCGCCAAAACAAGCAAACAGAGGCAAAAACTCTTACTCCTGTAACGTCTTTGTTAAAACCAGTTTCTCTTCTGGACACCAAAGTTTCGGACTTTGTGGATTTGCTTAAAGAGCTTTCCTTGGTGAAATTAGCCACTGTCCTGGGGGAGAGTGCTTTACTATTTGCGATGATTTCCTACATCGTCACTATTCCTAGTCGTCAACAACAACAAGTCCAGAAAGCACGGGAAATTCTGCTGCATACCGATCACAAATACGACGAATCTCGCATTGCTGCCCTCAAGGTACTGGATAAGGGATGTGCTGGTAATCCTGGTTTGGAGTCTCCTAATGCCTATTTAGCGAATCTGGTTATCGTCGGTTGTTCCCGTTGGTCTCTTAGTCCCCAGAGTCTGGCTCAGGGATCTTTCCGTTCTTGGCAGCCGATGGATCTATCCTATTCGGTGTTAGCGGGAGCTAATTTGAGTAACGCTAATCTCAGGGGGGCAAATTTAGCAGGTAGCGATCTCAGAAACGCAAATTTACAAAAAGTAGATCTTCGGGGCGTTAACCTTCGAGGAACTAACTTGGCAGGTGCAGATTTATCTCGGGCTAATCTCACTAAGGCAGATTTAGCAGGCGCGATCTTAGATGAGGCTAATCTCTATGGTGTTACAGCATCCCAGGCTAACTTTACCAATGCCAGCTTGGTTAACGCCAAAGCCCCTTGGAGCTATTTCGATAGAGCGAATTTTTACCGAGCAAATTTGCAACAAATTAATTTCAATCGTTCTGATCTAGAAGATGCCGATTTTTACAAGGTTAATCTGGAGGATGCTTCGCTGCGATTTACCAACCTGCGGGGACGAACTCAGTTTTTTGGCGCTCAATTGCGGAGGGCTGATTTCTGGGGCGCTCAATGGGCTAATGTCTTTCAAATTAAGCGGGGCAAAAACTGGCAAACAACTAACAAAAATCCCAAATGGGAAAAGAAAGTAACCTTAGCAATGCTGCCCGCACTACGTATTGGTTTAATCAAGCCTAAAGAAAAGAGCAGCTTATTTGAGGCATACGAACTAGGAATGCGACGAGCAGCCAATCGACGGGTAGATATTTGGGGTTTTGAGTCAGAAGAAAGCGTTACGGAAGAGGCAGCTACTATTGACAACATGATTGAGCTGGCTATGGATGCAATAATTCTCCGCCCTAGCGATCCTGTGGGTTCTTTGCCTGCATTAAAAAAAGCGAGTGAAGCAGGGCTAGCGATTGTCACTGTTGACTCTTGTTTGGAGCGAGAAGTAGCTGAAGACGTTGCAGTTGCCTGTTTTGATACAGATAGCGAGAAAATGGGTTATGATTCGGGAGTCTATTTAAGCAAATGGGCGCAGCAGAATATCATCGGACAACAAACCCCGAAGTCTGAGCCGATTAATATCACTCTTGTAGATGGAGCAGCTCACGATCGCAATTATCCTTATCTTCAGGGGATAATGGCTGCACTAGAGGAATCTCCTTTGTCCTGGAAAACTGTAGCATCAGTGGGAGTTACGGATCTCCACGAGACTAATCAAGTGCAGGAAATTTTAACGGCTTATCCTGAAATCCAGGTTGTGTGGGGTGGCTCCAATATGGCAACAAAAGTAGCTATTGAAGCAGTAGAAAAGCTGGGTATGGTTGATCAGGTGGCGGTGTTTGGCATCCTAGATCTTTCGCAAGAACAAGCAGAACGTCTGTTAGATTCTACTAATCCTCTTCAGTCCATTATCGACCAGTCGGGGGTGCAAACTGGTAAACAAGCTACAGAAAGAGCGATCGCCGTCCTACGGGGAAAAGTGCCTGGGGAAGTCTACGAAGAAAACCTAGTTGAACATCGACTACTTACCCAAGACGATAGCGAACAGGTACGAAAACTTCTCAACGAAGCTGGTAGTCTTTAGTATCGCCCATAATGTATTTGCGAATTGTCAATATGTCAAATCTGACATAATATATGAAGATAAACAAACGCAATCCACAAGGTAATGAGTCCCAAAGATAAAGTGCTGGTCTGGTTTTCGGGTGAGGTGAAAACACCTCCTTTTTCCAGTGAAGCTCGTATCGAAGCGGGTTATCTCCTGCGACTGCTTCAAAAGGGAGAATCGTTATCTATGCCTCAATCTCGCCCGATGCCTAGCATTGGTAAGAGATGTCATGAGTTAAGGATTAATGATGAGAGTAATACTTGGCGGATTATTTATCGTATTGATGAAGATGCCATAGTAGTTGTGGACGTGTTTGCCAAGAAGACGAATAAAACTCCAGACGCAGTTATCGAGCGATGTCAGAAAAGATTGAAGCAGTATGACGCGATTTAGTAAAGGTAGAGGATATAGTAATGGACGCTGAAAAACGGAAAAGATTAGAAGCTGCTGGTTGGGCTGTGGGCGATG
>CBDUCX010000281.1:0-7358 GCA_965365755.1 uncultured Pleurocapsa sp. | reverse complement strand
TGGATATTAGAATTTCTGCTTGTCCCTATCCCGATTACGGTACACTTTCAGGCGTAGTTAGCAAAATTTCTGCCGATGCTCTAACTGTAGAGCGTAATCAGACTATTTTACCTTTTAAAGGAAATTGACTAGAAAGACCTTGAGTTTATCACTCTCTTCTTTTGATGATGTAATAAAGCTGCTAACTACCATTGGAACAGTAGGTAGTTTTTTCTGGGGAATTTGGGTCTGGCGTGACAAATCGAACAAAGAAATTTATTATTACCATCCTCAATGAGACAGCCAAGCTGCATGGCGATCGCAATACCAACCTTTTGAAAATTAGAATTATTGTTTTGTAACTCCGTTCGCGTAGCGTGCCCGTAGGGCATACTCCCAACTCTGAAATCGATTGCTACGGTGTTGCGCCTGAAGTTGCTGGGCGCGCACTCTAGAAGAGGCTTATTATGCTTATTATTAAGTACGACAACAAAAAGCTAAAAGCTAAAAAATTTATACGTAACGTCAAAACTATTAAAAATGACTATTGAAGATTTTTCTGAATCTAGCGAGGATAACAATCGCCCAAAACGACAAGTAGGAATGCTCACTGTTTTTCGTCTGGGCTTGTTTAATATGGGATTAGGCTTGATGGCAGTGCTTACCCTCGCAGTATTAAATCGGGTGATGATTAGTGAATTAGGTATCCCCGCTGGCATTACTGGGGGAATTTTAGCCACTTCCCTATTTGTTGCTCCTGCAAGGGTTTGGTTTGGACAACTATCGGATAAGAAGCAGTTGTTAGGTAGACATCGCACCAATTATGTATTGTTGGGAACAGCTATCTTCGGTTTAGCAGTATTTTTAGCGGTACAGGTTGTATGGCAACTGGGAGCAGTGGTTGAGGCTAGTGGGAATTGGGTATGGAATAGCCAAACTGTTGGTTGGAGTGCTTTACTGTGTTTAATTATGGCTATTTATGGTTTGGCAGTTAGCTCTAGTTCTACTCCCTTTACTGCTTTACTAGTAGATATTACCGAAGAAGAAACACGTTCCAAATTAATTGCCATCATTTGGTCAATGTTGATGGTGGGAATTGTGATTGGCGGTGTTTCTGGTAGCATTGTCTTGAAAAAAATTGAAGTAGATGGAATTGCCGCAGGAAATATTCCCCTAGAAGTACTACAGCCACCAATTAATTCTGTGTTTAGCTTTGTTCCCTTCTTAGTTTTGGCTTTGGCTGTTATTGCCACCTGGGGAGTTGAAAAAAGGTATTCTCGTTTTACCAGCAATACTCAGATTGACCGAGAGGATAATATCACTATGGGTCATGCAATTCAAGTTTTAACAACTAGCCGTCAAACAGGTATCTTTTTTGCTTTCTTGTCTATCCTGACTATGGGCTTATTTATGCAGGAGGCAGTACTTGAACCCTATGGTGGTGAAGTATTTGGCATGAGTATCGGAGAAACTACTCTACTTAATTCTTTTTGGGGAATAGGTATTTTAATTGGTTATAGTCTGACGGGGTTCAAAATTATTCCTACTTTGGGCAAACAACGTACGACGAAAATTGGTTGTATCTCAGTGGCATTCTGTTTCGGCTTAATCATCTTGGCTGGCTTTACTCAACAGCCAAAAATATTGCAATCAGCGATGGTCTTATTCGGTATTGCTGCGGGGATAGCCACCGTTGGTAGTATTAGCTTAATGTTAGACCTAACTGCCGCCACCAGCGCAGGAACTTTTATTGGCGCTTGGGGACTGGCTCAAGCATTGTCTAGGGGCTTGGCTACTTTCATTGGAGGAATATTTTTAGATATTGGCAAGAATATCTTTGCTGTTCCTGTATTATCTTACGGCTTAGTATTTGCCATGCAAATTTTCGGGGTGATTTGGGCGATCGCCATTCTTGATCGCGTTGATATCGCCGAATTTAAGGACAACACAGGTAAAGCACTCTCAACTGTTATGGAAGGAGATTTAGATGGTTAGAATCTAGCCGATGACCAGTTTGTTCTTATTCTAAGAAGACCTTTATAACAATAGCTGGTCTGGCTCAACGATATCCAAGATTTGGTCAACACCTATATCTTGAATAGTTTGTACAACGCCACTCGACCATTCAATTTTAATCTCTTCCACCATGGTGTTGTCCGCCAAACCAAAATGCAGCCGAGAATCATTCTGAACCTTCTCGTGCATTCCTCCTCCCTGTTGGCGTAGCTGAGTTACACCTCCCGCCGTGACATAAACTTTAGAGCCAATCCCATCTCGATTGGAAAGTACTCCTTCAAGGTCAATTTGTAGCCAGTGATTATCATTGCCCTCATTCTCTAGCAGTTGATAAGGAGCATCTTGATCTAGTAAGCGGGAAGAAGCACCGCCGTTCGTCATAAATAAATCGAGGAAACCATCGTTATTGTAGTCCGAGGTGCTGACAGTGTCGCCAATACCTAGATTACTACCCTCGGCAGCCCCTAAATCCTCTATTGCCACAAAAGTACCATCACCCTGATTGTCATAAAGAATGTTTGGTTCATTCCCCGCAACATTGGTGGTAACGATATAGAGATCCACATCCATATCATTATCAAAATCTCCTGCCACCGTACTTACCCCCGATGTCCTCACACTGTTGAGTCCAGAAGCATCAGTGCGATCGACTAATCCTGAATCTTCATTGAGTAGCAATCTATCGAGATCAGGCTCTAAGTCATTATCAAAGCCAATCGCCTTAGTTTCAGTAATTTTATGCTCCGATTGAATAATTGCTCCCACCTGGTCTAGATCTGGGGTCGAAAGGTGAAGCTTCCATTGTTTTAAAATAGGATTAAAGCCAATATAGAGACCTTCGTTTTCTCCATCAGTAATAGGTGCCAGTCCTCGAACTTGCTTATCTTCTGGATCTAGTGAGAGGGTTAATTTTTCCATGGTTTTGTCCTCCGTATCTGATACGAGATCGAGATCTTCTGGAGTGAGAGCAGATGCACCAATATAAATATCTTCTGTCTCGATTTTGTCAAAGGCAAAGCCAAACGTGGAAAGATCCAGGGTAATTGTCCCCGCGGTTTTGAAAGTAATTCCCTGTCCTTCTTGGTGAGCAGTGAGCTGAAGATTTAAGGTTTTACGATCAGGAGCCCTAAAGGCAGAATTACTCAATGCTCTATTAGTTAAGTACAGATCTGGTAATAAATCGCCGTTGAAATCCTCGGAAACCAGATCGTCTGCCTGATATTCTGCTGTTAGCACCGAGTCGGTAATATCTGTAATAGTTGTGGAGTCGTAAATTGAGATTCCTGTAGATCGATTGAGCAGAACTAATTCTGGATTGCCATTATTAGTTAGATCGGACAATATACCAGCCTGAGTTGAAGTCAGGTCAAAGTCTAACTCAGGTCTGAGGTCAACAAATGAGTTGGTTGTTCCATCTTGACGAAAAATTGTCGTAGGAACTTTGCCGTCATTACGTTTAACAGCCCCCTGCAATAAGTCCAATAAGCCATCATTGTTATAATCGAACCAAAGAGGACTTCTGCCTCGGGAACCAATATATCCTAATCCGAACTCGATACCTTGATCGCTAAAAGTTCCTTGATCGTTGACATAAAGCCGATTGGCGTTTTTCGGATTGGAGAGACTAATCTTACCTACGGCAGCCCCTACTAACTGAATTAAATCTAAATCCCCATCATTATCAAAGTCTGTCCAAGCTGCTCCATGAAAGTCTCCCGTTAGCTTTTTGCCAAAAGCCGTGGAAGTCACATCAGTAAATGTACCATTACCGTCATTTTGATATAAAGTTGCAGGCGCCCCATGATTACCAACCCAGAGATCGATAAAACCATCATTGTTATAGTCTCCCCAAGCTACGCCATGAGAAGTACCAGTATAGTTAATACCGCTTTTATTAGTAATATCCTTAAACACAAAATTTTCCTCTACTAGATGTTGGTAAATTTCAGCTTATTGCCTTGCTCAGAGTAACCTTGAAAAGATTAAGTGACCAGCAACAAAAAGGTGAAAAACTATCGAACTAAGGCGTTTTATGATTCAGTTATTCTTAAGAGACTGAATTGTTGAGAAATGATTATTTTTACTCTAAATTGCCAATATTTAAGGGGGTGAGCAATTTCTGACTGATTCACGCAAAAGCTGCGGAAAATAGTTAATTTGGTTCATTTTTCCTGATTAATTCCTATAATCTTTAAATAGGATATAGAGAAAAAATACTTATGAAACGTTTGCAGGATCGAGTAGCTTTAGTCACTGGTTCAAGCTCGGGGATTGGTTCAGCCGTAGCCACCTGTATGGCAGCAGAAGGAGCCAAAGTTGTCGTCAACTACGCTAGTAGTCCAAAAGGTGCAGATGCGGTTGTCGAGGAAATTAAGGCGAATGGTGGGGAAGCGATCGCCATTCAGGCAGACGTCAGCCAAGAGGATCAGGTGAAAAGTATGTTTCAGCAGATTTTTGATACCTACGAAACCATCGATATTTTGGTTAATAATGCTGGCTTACAGAAAGATGCTGCTTTTGTGGACATGACCCTTGACGATTGGAACAAGGTAATCAGCGTTAATTTAACAGGGCAATTTCTCTGTGCTAGAGAAGCAGTGAAAGAATTTATGCGTCGGGGTGTGGTTCCCGAAAAGTCTAATGTAGCGGGTTCTATTATCTGTATGAGTTCGGTACATGAAGTGATACCTTGGGCTGGTCATTGCAACTATGCTGCTTCTAAAGGCGGAGTGATGCTATTGATGAAAAGTATGGCACAAGAACTCGCCCCTTATAAAATTCGGGTCAACAGTATCGCCCCAGGAGCAATTAAAACCCCGATTAATCGCAGTGCTTGGGAGACTCCAGAAGCCAAGGCCAAATTATTAGACTTAATTCCTTATGACCGCATTGGTATTCCCGAAGATATTGGCAAAGCCGCAGTTTGGCTGGCTTCAGATGAATCGGAATATATTCAGGGTACGACTATTTTTGTTGATGGTGGGATGACTTTATATCCAGGTTTCGCCACTGGGGGATAATATAGCCGTATAAAGTTGGGTTAGGACAAGCAGGATATAGGATCGAAAGTAAATTCGAGACTCCGCGTCGCCGACAGGCGCAAACAAAGGCGCTTAGTTCGCCGCATGTAATGCTCGAATTAAAGTAACGACTAACGAGTAACAGAGTCCTAACACAAATAAGTAGGTAGGCAGAATTAAATATCAAACCAAAATAAAAAAGAACAAAGTCAGGAGTAAGTGTCTTTTAACCCACTACCCACTACCTACTACCTACTACCTACTTAAGTATTGCTATAAATTTTCACCTCAGCCTCAGATACAAGTTCTAAATTGAATTCATCAACAATATAGGAAAATAGAGAAATAAACCATGAATCTTAAATTTGGGCGAGAAGTTTCTAGTAACTTCCAAATTGCGGAGTCTAGGGAATGGTTGATTACTAATGGTATTGGCGGTTATGCTTCAGGAACGATCGCAGGAGTTTTAACTAGACATTATCATGGTTTACTGGTTGCTGCCCTTGAACCCCCTGTAGCCAGAACTTTACTCTTAACAAAACTAGATGAGACTGTTGACTATAATGGACAGGCTTACCAGCTATTCAGTAACCGTTGGGCAGGTGGGACAGTTGAGTCACAAGGATGTCTTAATCTGGAAAGTTTTTGGTTGGATGGAACTAGCCCTGTATGGAATTTTGCCTTTGCCGATGGCTTACTGCAAAAACGGATTTGGATGCAGCAGGGAGAAAACACGACCTATATTCGTTACAGCTATCTCAGGGGGAGTCAGCCCCTCAGCTTATCCCTCAAAGCATTAGTTAACTATCGCAGTTATCATGGCGGTACTCATAGTAATCCTAATGATCGAGCTAATATTGAGCAAATAAATGCTAATAATTTAAAAATTCAAGTTTTTCCTAATACTACCAGTTTTTATTTAGGGGCAACTGGCAATCAGAATAATAATTTTAGTTGGTCAATCCACAATACCTGGGATCGCAACTTTGCCTTGGCAGTTGAACAGTATCGCGGTTTGGATAATGTGGAAGATCATCTTCATGCTGCTACTGGTAAAGTTACTTTGCAACCAGGAGATATAGTCGATATCGTCGCTAGCACGGAAAACCCGCCTCAATTTACTAGTCAGGTTAGTCTTCAACAAAAAAGCGATCGCGACAGTGAATTACTGAATAATTGGTATACTTCTAATTCCTTATCTGCTGACTCTACTAGTTGGATTGACCAGTTAGTATTAGCCGCCGATCAGTTTGTGGTGGATCGCCCCCTTACGGATAACCCAGAAGGCAAAACCATTATTGCTGGTTATCCCTGGTTTACTGACTGGGGAAGAGATACAATGATCTCGTTGCCAGGATTAACGATCGCTACAGGACGTTACGATATTGCTCAAACTATTCTCCGCACCTTTGCCCAGTATGTAGATCAGGGAATGTTGCCCAATGTATTTCCCGATGCAGGAGCAACCCCAGAATACAATACGGTAGATGCAACTATGTGGTATTTTGAGGCGATTCGCTCTTATTACGCAGCTACAGAGAATCAAGAGTTTTTAGCGGAATTATTTCCTCTCTTAACGGATATCATTGATTGGCATATTAGAGGTACGCGCTACAACATCAAGGTGGATAGTGATGGCTTACTCTATGCTGGAGAATCTGGAGTACAGCTTACCTGGATGGATGCCAAAGTAGGAGATTGGGTGGTCACGCCACGCATTGGCAAGCCCGTAGAAGTAAATGCCCTGTGGTACAACGCCTTGACTTGTATGGTGTATTTTGCTGAAGTATTGGGGGAATCTCAGACTAAGTATCAACAGCTAGCAGACCAAACGCGATCGCAATTTGCTAAATTCTGGAATCAAGAGGGTGGTTACTGCTATGACGTAATCGACTCTCCTAATGGCGATGATCCTAGTTTCCGCCCCAATCAAATATTCGCTGTTTCTTTGCCTTCAAAGGCTTTGGATGAATATTCTTCTCCTTTACTAACTCCCGAACAAGGGAAAATGGTAGTCGATCAAGTGGGACAACAATTATTAACCTCCTCTGGATTGCGATCGCTGACTCCCCATCACTCTGATTACGTTGGAGTCTATGGCGGCAATCAACTACAACGGGACGGCAGCTATCACCAGGGAACTACTTGGGGCTGGTTAATTGGTCACTATGTTCAAGCTCATTTGCAAGTATATCAAAACCCTGAATTAGCCCGTAGTTTTATTGAACCCATCGCCAATCATCTCATGAATGGTTGCATCGGCAGCGTGAGCGAAATTTTTGATGGCAATGCGCCTTTTACCCCCAGAGGTTGTTTTGCTCAAGCTTGGAGTGTTGCTGAAGT
>CBDUCX010000280.1:0-7413 GCA_965365755.1 uncultured Pleurocapsa sp. | reverse complement strand
CTAAATTATTTTTATCCTATTATTATGGGGGAATCCAACTTTTTGATTAAGCAGAAATCCCTAATGTTGCAATACAATGTCTACCCTACAATATCAATATGCTGTTAAATATTAAATGCTCAAGGTAAAATGCTCACCGTTTCAGTGCCAAAGTTAAACCATCTGCAATAGGAAGCATACTAATATCTACTCTTGAGTCTTGATGGAGTTTTTGATTTAATTCTCTAATAGCAACTGTTCTTTTATCCGTATCCTCAGGATCGGTAACGCTACCAAACCACAAGACATTATCGATCGCAACTATACCGCCAGGACGCAATAAAGTTAAAGCTCTTTCGTAATAATTAGAATAGTTACGTTTATCAGCATCAATAAAAGCAAAATCAAAGCTGCCAGATGCTCCCTCCGTAATTAACTGATCTAGAGTTTCCAGTGCTGGCGCCAGACGAAAATCAATTTTGTCTGCCACCCCTGCCTCTTGCCAATAACGACGAGCGATCGCTGTTGAGTGAGGATCGCGATCGCAAGCTACTACTTTACCGTCTTCAGGCAATGCCAAAGCGACAACCAAAGAACTATAGCCCGTAAATACGCCAATATCAAGGGTTTTCTTCGCTCCTAAGAGCTTAATTAGCAATGCCATAAACTGTCCCTGTTCAGGAGAGATTTGCATGATGCTAGCGGAATGCTGGCTAGTTTCTTGACGCAATTTGGTTAATACTTTCGGCTCTCGTAAGGATACCGATAATAAGTATTCGTATAACTGATGATTTAAACCTAAACTTTGTTTACCCATAATTTTTGCTCTTTTGGCGATCGCTCTTGAGCGCTTAAGAGGATATCTGAAAAGTTTCAATGTTTACTAAGGAGTGAATTTAGCTCAGTGTGAAATAAACGGGCAAAGTCCACACTACTATATCGATCAACTTCATCATTTTGGCTAATCATCTCAGCGAGTTGTCGTGCAGCACCACCTGGCGCAGCAACAGGTAACACTTTTGCTGTAGGGTGAAAATTTCTGAACAATTTATACTCAGCTTCCATACCTTCCATTCCTCCAATAAAAACCGCAGCTTTTAGATCTTGGCGAGAAAGCATCTGTTCGCGCATCTTTAACAAACTCGCCTCACGATCATTTGCTACCGCATCAACTAAGATAATGTTCTCAAAGTGGGAATTTTCTTGAGGAAACTGATCTGCAAAAAATCGGCTCTGATAAAGAATAACAGATTGTGAGTAGTCGATATTTAAGTCTTGACAGATTGCCAATATCATAGGCGTAATAGCTGGATGACCACCCCAAACAATTTTTGTCTGGCGAATCACCGCTTTCACCAATTCCCTGACAGCAAATTGAATTAAGAAAGGATCTGCGGTTTCGTAATAGTTACCTCGTCCCTCAACAGGAATACTAGCAGACAGAAAAATAGCACTCATTATTTACACCTCCCAGTCAGCAAACTGCCAAACTGCCTCCGCTGCTTTAACCCAGCGGACTGACTTTATCTCATTACCTAACCAGTCAAGATGTTCTAACCAGTTTGGATGCATACCTATATGGTCAAAAACGATCGCTACTGAAGAATTAGGGGAGTTTTTTGCTGCATTATGTAATGTTTGGGAAGTTGGGGTATTTACAGTTGGATAAACCACCACATCTTGATTATTAGCCAATCGAATGTAAACTGCCTTGTTAATACCTACCCCGACAATACTTCCTCCGATCTGTTCCACAGCAGATTGTATGCTGCTTACTAAATTCAAATTACGTACAGCAATACTTTGGCTTCTTACAACCTCTAACTTGGAACAGATTTGCGTCATAACATTGTCCGCAAGTAGACCAGAGTTTATATCGAGATCTTCCTCTAACAGTTTAACTGTATTCGCCGTAGCTGTACGTTGCGATGCCTTAACATTCGGCCAAGCAATGCGTAAAATGGAAAATCCTTTAGCTAATGCTCGTCCAAATTCGGCTTGAGTCCATCGACTCTCAAAATAATCTGGTGTATCCAGCATGATCAATACATCGGAGTCACAAAGACGTTGCCATAATATAGTCTGAAAATCTTCCGAGGGAGCAATTCTATGGGTGTCTAAGAATACATCAAATAATCGAGAAGAAAGTTCATCAAATAACTGTAGTGCAGCTTGTCTCGCCTCATCTCTGCGATAGCTGATGAAAACTCGACGTTGACGTGGTAATAATCCGACGCATTCCAGTAAGGCTGTGGCAACTCGCTGAGATCCTACTTGATTATAAAATAGACAATTCAACGAATATAAAATTGCCGGAATTTCCTCCTTTACCTGCTTTGGATGGGAAGCAACAGGCAGTATCGGAATATTATTATCCAAGAGCAGTTTTAAGTGATCTGTCGGTGCATCTTTACCACCGAAAAACACGGCGGCGATCGCTTTTTATGGTTCCAGTTTTAACTTTTGAGGGCTAAGTACCCAGGCAACTTCTTGTCCCAGTTGCAGACAAAAAGGCTCTAAGGCTTGAGATACCAGTTGCTTAAGTTCAGTGATCTGTGTTTCAGACGGATTACCCAGAATAAGCAGTTTGTACAAGACGGACAAATCTTTTCTCCTTAGAGATGTTATATCTAAATAATATTAATATGCTATTGGAATTATAAAATATGTCACTAAATCCCAATAGCATGATCAACAAATCGTTTAATTGAAAGGTTGGTTGCAGATTAGAAATTAATCATTATATTATATAGAATTTGCATATCCTAAATTATAGGATTTACGTACCCTAATCGCTTCTTCTATCTATTTCTCAATATCGTCTGCAATATACTTATAAACGCTCCTACTAGTTTCTTATTTTTGAGACTCTCCAATTGTCTGGCTTGTAATGAAAACTATAAAAGCATTTTTTTACCATTAATATTTTCCGTGAATATAGAAGATAAGAGTTCTCATTATATCTGAGTCTAAGTGAAATTAATTGACTGGGAGCAATTACACCTTTAAAAGGAGTGGAATTTATTATTGGTTAGATTTGTTTAGCCATTGCTGCTTGAGTAATGGATTGACACAATAGTCAATATCATTTTAAGGTTAATCTCACTTTAAAGGAACATTATTAGCAACATCTGTCAGAACAAGCTGTAAAATTTTACTTGGTTTACATATTTACTGACAAAATTATGTATTCTCTAATTTTTCAAATCTATAATTAACGAGATTTTGTAATTTATCTACTATGCGTATTGCCCTATTTACCGAAACGTTTTTACCCAAAGTTGATGGTATTGTTACCCGTCTGCGTCATACAATTGAGCATTTGGAACGCAATGGCGATCGCGTTTTGGTAGTAGCTCCAGATGGGGGCTTGACGGAATATAAGGGAGCAAAAATTCATGGTGTACCTGGGATGCCTCTGCCCCTATATCCAGAGTTAAAGCTAGCTTTACCTCCTTTAGGTACGAAAAATGCGATTGAGGAATTTCAGCCAGATCTAATTCATGTAGTTAATCCAGCGTTTTTAGGAGTAGGAGGCATATATTATGCTAAGACAATGAATATACCCCTAGTAGCTTCCTACCATACCCATTTACCCCAATATCTTCACCATTATGGTTTAGGGGCATTAGAAGGAGTCCTCTGGGAATTATTAAAAGCAGCTCATAATAAAGCACGATTAAATCTCTGCACCTCCAGCGCCATGGTTAACGAGCTAGATAATCACGGCATCGAACGGGTAGATCTTTGGCAACGAGGAGTAGATACGGAAATGTTTCAGCCACACCTCGCCTCAGCACAAATGCGATCGCGTCTATCTCAAGGCAATCCTGATGATCCTTTATTGCTCTATGTTGGTCGTGTTTCAGCGGAAAAACAAATTGACCAGATCAAACCTGTACTCGAAGCGATACCCCAAGCACGTTTGGCAATTGTCGGAGATGGGCCTAACAGAGAGGCTTTAGAGGCTCATTTTGCTGGTACTAAGACTAATTTTGTCGGCTACCTCCAAGGTTTAGAATTAGCCTCGGCATTTGCTTCTGCTGATGCTTTTGTCTTCCCTTCCCGCACCGAAACTCTCGGTTTAGTTTTACTAGAGGCAATGGCTGCTGGTTGCCCTGTGGTAGCTGCTCGTTCAGGAGGCATTCCTGATATTGTGACCGATGGTGTCAACGGCTATTTATTTGAACCAGACGATCCTGATGGTGCAATTACTGCCACCCAATCCCTCTTAGAAGCTACTCAAGCTAGGGAAGAATTACGTCGTAATGCTCGCAAAGAGGCTGAACAATGGGGGTGGGCTGCGGCAACTCAACAGCTACGGGGCTATTATCGTAGTGTCTTAGATAGTGAATATGGCGTTTCTGCGGCTTGAGAAGAGACAAGGCATGCCTTGTCTGTACAGTCGTTAGTTGTTAGTTGTTAACTTTAACTTGTCACAAATGATGAATCAACTAGCAATTGTTAACCAAGACTATCAGTTCAATTATCTCTTAATTGGCGATCGCCATAAACCTGTGATTCTGTTTCTCCATGGTTTTATGGGGGATTGTCATGACTTTTCAGCGATAGTTAGTCAGTTTGGGGAATTTTGCTGCCTAATTGTTGATTTACCTGGTCACGGTCAGACAGAAGTTAAGCAGGATACTAATTACCAGATGGCTAATGTGGCACAGGCATTGATTGGACTTTTGGACAAGTTAGCTATCAAGCAGTGCAGGTTATGGGGTTATTCCATGGGAGGCAGAATTGCTCTTTATTTAGCCGTTTATTTTCCTCAATATTTTCAGGTTGTTATTTTAGAATCCACTTCACCAGGATTAAAAACTCAGCCAGGGCGCGATCGCCGAATCGCCCAAGATTTGCAACTGGCTAGACAGCTAGAATCGAATAACCTGTATCAATTTATACAACGATGGTATAGTAATCCTTTATTTAAGTCATTTGTGCAACATCCTGATTATCAGCAAGTATTTTCCCGAAGGCTAGATAATAACCCGTTTAGATTAGCTAAATCTTTGCGCTTGATGGGTTTAGGAATGCAGCCTACACTGTGGAATCATTTGGGGGATATACAGATCCCTCTAATCTTGGTTGTTGGCGAATTAGATGCCAAATTTATTGCTATCAATCAACAAATTCTGAGTCTTTGTTCTCAAGCAAATCTAAACATAGTCAAAGATAGCGGACATAATGTTCATTTTGAACAACCTTCAAAGTTAAGCAAATTGATCAGACAGCTACTAACTAAACGACGTCTCATTTAAAACTTGGAGTTTTTGAGTAACAAGTAACGAGTAGCAAACATTTAGATATTTAGATAATTAAAATATTTCTGAAAGCAAAACTACTATTTTCAATCTGGATAGAATTTATATCAATACTTTTTTTGATCTGGGAACTCCGTTCGCGCAGCGTGCCCGTAGGGCATACTACTAACTATGAAATTACCTTGGCATAGCCCTTGATCCTATGGCATACTTATCCGTTAATTTTAAGCGCTTAAATCTAGAAATACAGAAGAATTTATTATTCAAATAGGTTAAAATTCTCAGTGGTTATACATAATAATTATAAAAGTAACAAATATATCTACATTTTTTGCAGTCCAAATTACTCTTTAAAGTAGTCTGCTCAAATAATCAAAGAGAATACCTAAATATAACAATAATAATCATCTTATGACGATTCAATCATCATTATCATTACCTGAAAACTCAGCTAATGGTGCTTCAATGAACAGTATATTTACGGAAATTTTCCAAAAACTGCGAAACCTTAAAACAGAAACAGATACTCTTCAAGCAGGAGTAGAGATCGTCTATCAGACTCTCAAATGCGATCGCGCTGTGGTGTATAGTTTGCAGTCAGATTCCTATTGTACAATTATCGCCGAAGCGGTTACCCCAGGATACGCTCAGACTTTAGGTACTACCATTAAAGATCCTTGTTTTGAAGCAGGATATATTGAAAAGTATCGTCGGGGTAGAGTACGGGCAATCACTGATATTTATGAAGGGGGAATCAATCCTTGTCATATCGAAAGTCTCGAACAGATTGATGTTAAATCCAATTTAGTTGTACCTCTGGTGCGTCAGGATAATTCATTATATGGATTGCTGGTGATGCATCAATGTTCGGGAAAACGGCAATGGCAACAGCCAGAGGTAGAATTTGTCCTGCAAGTAGCTAGTTGGATGATTGAACAACTATCTCAGCAGCAAACCAATTTAGCCTTGAAATCCCAGGTTGAAAACATGAAGCAGGCTCGACAGTTAATCATCGATGCTGCTCGCAAAATACACGCTGCCGAAACTAGTTTAGAAGTATTGCAACAGGGAGTAGAACAGGCGCAAGAAATCCTCAAATGCGATCGCGTTATCGTCTACTGTTTGCAGAATCAAAACCTAGGAGAAATTGTCGCCGAAGCCAACGCTCCTGCTTTAGCACCAATCCTAGGTAACGTAATTAAAGATCCTTGTTTTGAATATCGCTACAGAGATCAATATCAGCAGGGTAGAATTAGTTCGATTCCCAATATATACGAAGCGGGGATGACGGAATGTTATGTAGAAAATCTAGCTAAAATGGGCGTTAAATCTAATTTAGTTGTCCCGATCAATTGGGACAATGGAAAAATATATGGCTTATTAGTAGCTCATCAGTGTTTTGATTTTAAAGACTGGCAACCAACAGAAATTGAATACTTTCAGGACATTGCCTGTCATATAGGCTTATCATTATCCAAAGCGAAAATTAAAGAGCAGTCCCAGACAATAGAAACAGGACTAGATCAGCTAAATCAAATTAAAACCCTAATTACAATAGCTAAGTCCAAAGTCAACCAGATTAGACAACCGATGCATAATACTGGCAAAATTCTGGTAGAAGTTAATAATCTCAACAAATTGCTGGAGCGTGAAATTAATCAAATTAATCAAAATAGCTCGGCACAGACGATCAAAGATACTAAATTGATTCAGATTATTACTCAGAAACTGATGGCGATTACTTCTAAGCTCAATAACTCCCTGGGCACGGTTAACACCAGTGGCAAAGAAGCCAACGAAGTTTTAGCTAAAGCGATCGCTAATATTGATCGTGATAAATCCAATCTAAGATAGATAGGCATGTTAAATATAATTAGATGATGGCACAGTCCAAGATAAATCTGCCCTTGAGTATTGCGCCGATGATGGATCGTACTGATCGTCATTATCGCTATTTTATGCGCCAAATTAGCCGTCGTACTCTGCTCTATACAGAGATGATTACTTCTCAGGCAATTATTCACGGCGATCGCTCTAAGCTATTAGACTTTTCTCCCGAAGAAAAACCTTTAGTATTACAACTAGGAGGAGATAACCCAATTCAATTAGCTGAATGTGCCAAAATTGGCGAAGATTGGGGCTATGATGCCATCAATTTAAACAT
>CBDUCX010000279.1:0-7428 GCA_965365755.1 uncultured Pleurocapsa sp. | reverse complement strand
GATACCCTGATAGTCAACTGGGGATACAGTTCGGGATGATCCATGGCATCGATCAAAGTTTCGCGA
Source organism: uncultured Pleurocapsa sp. (assembly GCA_965365755.1). Lineage (GTDB taxonomy): Bacteria > Cyanobacteriota > Cyanobacteriia > Cyanobacteriales > Xenococcaceae > Waterburya. The sequence continues at coordinate 7,362 of CBDUCX010000279.1, read as the reverse complement.
TCTAGGACGTTGATATTAATATGGTGTCCTGTATCGTGGAAGTAACCATCCAGCATTCCTGCCAGGTTATTAGTTTTGCTGTCTTCGGTTTTACCCAAAGCGTCAGGAATGATCGAGAAAGTATAGGAAATACCATCTTGGGCGTGTTCATAGGGTAGTTTCGCTACCGATTCTAAAGCGGCGATCGCACCTTTGGTATCCCTTCCGTGCATGGGGTTGGCGCCAGGGGCAAAGGGTTGTCCTGCTTTGCGTCCATCGGGGGTATTACCTGTTTTCTTACCGTAAACGACATTAGAGGTAATGGTCAGAATTGACTGGGTAGGTACTGCACCACGATAGGTTTTATGTTGACGGACTTTGTTCATAAAGTCTTCGACAACTTTGGCGGTAATTTGATCGACGCGATCGTCATTGTTACCAAATTTGGGATAATCTCCTTCAATGGCATAATCTACTGCTAAACCGTCTTCATTACGAATTACTTTTACTTTGGCGTGTTTAATTGCCGATAAAGCATCTCCGACGACAGATAAACCAGCTACCCCACATGCCATTGTCCGATAAACATCGCGATCATGCAGTGCCATTTCTAGCTTTTCGTAGCAATATTTATCATGCATATAGTGGATCACATTGAGGGTATTGACATAGAGTTTTGCCAACCAACCCATCATCAGATCGAATTTGGCGGTAACTTCTGCATAATCTAAGTATTCAGAAGTTATGGGTGCAAACATGGGGGCGATTTGTTGACCTGCTTTTTCGTCTTTACCACCGTTGATGGCATAGAGTAAAGCTTTAGCTAGATTAACCCGCGCACCAAAGAATTGCATCTGTTTACCGATCCGCATTCCCGATACACAGCAGGCGATCCCGTAATCGTCGCCATAATAACCGCGCATTAAGTCATCGTTTTCGTACTGGATCGAACTAGTGTCAGCAGAAACTTTAGTACAGAAGCGTTTAAAGCCAGCAGGTAGTTTTTCCGACCACAGGACAGTCAAATTGGGTTCGGGGGCTGCACCTAAGTTATATAGGGTATTTAAGAAGCGGAAGCTGTTTTTAGTTACTAAAGTTCTGCCATCTTCTCCCATACCGCCGATGGATTCAGTTACCCAGGTAGGATCGCCAGAGAATAATTCGTTATAAGCAGGATGACGTAAGAAACGCACCATCCTTAGTTTCATGACAAAATGATCGATTAATTCTTGAATTTGCCCTTCGCTAACGTCGCCGTTATCTAAATCCCGCTGGCAATAGATATCAAGGAAAGTAGAAACTCGACCCAGAGACATAGCTGCGCCGTTTTGTTCCTTAACTGCACCTAAATAACCAAAATAAGTCCATTGAATAGCTTCAGTTGCATTGCTTGCAGGTTGAGAAATATCGCAACCATAACCAGCAGCCATCTCAATTAATTCTTTGAGGGCGCGAATCTGTTCGGAAATTTCTTCTCGTAAGCGAATTACCTCTTCATCAATGGTGTCTACTTCTAGAGAGATTAATTGTGCTTGCTTATCTTCGATCAGGCGATCGCAACCATATAAAGCTACTCGTCGATAGTCGCCAATAATTCGTCCTCTACCGTAAGCATCGGGCAATCCCGTAATAATACCCGAATGCCGTGCCAACTTCATTTCGCGAGTATAAGCATCAAAGACACCATCGTTATGAGTCTTGCGGTGTTTAGTAAAAATTTCTTTAGTTTGTTCGTCTAATTGATAGCCATAGGCTTCGAGAGAACTTTTAACCACTCGAATGCCACCTAAAGGCATGATTGCCCGTTTGAGGGGTTGATCAGTTTGTAGACCAACAATTTTTTCTAAGTTTTTATCAATATATCCTGGGGCGTGGGCAGTAATGGAAGTCGGCACTTTGGTATCCGTATCCAAAATACCTTTTTCCCGTTCGACTGCCATCAAATCTTTAACCTTGTCCCAAAGCTGATGAGTAACTTCGGTAGTACTAGCCAAAAAAGAACCGTCCCCTTCATAAGGTGTGTAATTTTGTTGAATAAAGTCGCGGAGGTTAATTTCTTTCGTCCATTTACCTGAAACGAAGCCTTTCCATTGTTGCAACATTAGATACACCTCCTATATTTTACTTTAGTGATTGTCTATCGTTGAACTTACTTTGTACTAGACTCAAGTCACTTATAAATATAACAAAAATTTGAAAAATGGCTATTGTTTTTTAAATCTTTTTTTGAGTACATTTGAGTACATTCTTCTATCTATTAATGGTAAAATTAAATATATATTAAATGTACCGAACGACAAGTTTCTCTATAGTTAATATTGAGATTTGGCAATTATACTATACATATCTCCTAATTATTACACAGCAAGCTATAGAAGCAATTGCTGTAAACATTTACTGACAACAAAATGAACTAATTTTTATAATAAACAACAATTATATTGTTTTAGTTTTACAGTTGCGATCGCTAAATATATTTTGTATTCTGCATCACTAAATAATTGTTTACCGAGAATGTTAATAAAATATTAAAAGCTAAATCCAAGACATTATTTAAAAAAACTATTGACTACAATTGAGTAGAAAAAATAATACTTATTTGTCTTTTGTTCTTTGTTAATTGTTCTTCGTAGCTAATGATCAATGACTAAGTACAAACGATTAACAATCAACCAGAATTATGACTACTCCTCTCAACCTGGCTGTCGATCGCGATCGCGACATTGCTAATTATCGACGGCGACCCCTCGACTTTATTTTTACTCCCAAGACTGTAGCAGTGATTGGGGCAACTGATCGCCCTGGAAGTGTCGGCAGAACTTTACTGTGGAATCTAATTAGTAATCCCTTTGGTGGTACTGTATATCCCGTTAATCCCAAACGTGATAGTGTACTGGGGATCAAAGCCTATGCAAGTATCACTGCCGTCCCGGAAAAAATTGATCTGGCAATTATTGCCACCCCCGCACATACTGTCTCCAAAATAATTCGTCAATGTGGCGACATGGAAGTACAAGGGGTAATTATTCTCTCAGCAGGATTTAAAGAAATAGGGACAGTAGGAATTGAATTGGAACAGCAAATCCTCTTTGAAGCCCGTCGTCATAACATTAGAATTGTAGGTCCTAACTGTCTGGGACTAATGAATCCCCATCATGGTTTGAATGCTACCTTTGCTGGCGCGATGGCACGTCCTGGAAACGTGGGTTTTATAAGTCAAAGCGGGGCATTGTGTACCGCAATTTTAGACTGGAGTTTTCGGGAAAACGTAGGCTTTAGTGCCTTTATCTCCATCGGCTCGATGCTGGACATTAGCTGGGGGGATTTGATTTACTATCTCGGCGACGATCCCACGACTAAAAGTATTGCCATCTATATGGAATCGATTGGGGATGCTCGTTCTTTCCTTTCCGCAGCCAGGGAAGTGGCATTAACCAAACCAATTATAGTGATCAAAGGTGGTCGCACTGGGGCGGCAGCTAAGGCAGCAGTTTCACACACAGGGACTTTAGCTGGTAGTGACGAAGTTCTCGATAGCGCATTTCGTCGCTGTGGGGTATTGAGAGTCGATACCATCGAAGACTTATTTAATATGACCGAGTTGCTAGCCAAACAACCCCGCCCCAAGGGTAAAAGACTAACTATCTTAACCAACGCAGGGGGACCAGGGGTATTAGCAACAGATGCTTTGGTTAAGGAACAGGGAGCATTAGCTGAATTATCTCCTGAAACAATCGCTCAGTTGGATAAAATATTGCCTACCCATTGGAGTCGCAGTAATCCGATTGATATCTTGGGGGATGCTACAGCAGAGCGCTATACCCAAGCCCTGAAAATAGCAGCAGCAGATAAAAATAGTGATGGGCTATTAGTCATTTTGACTCCTCAAGCTATGACTAATCCTACGAAAATAGCCTTTCAATTACGGGAGATGGTCAAAGAACTTAAGGGCAAACCTTTATTAGCAAGCTGGATGGGTGGAGAAAACGTAGCGGAAGGAGAAGCTATCCTTAACCGTGCGGGAATTTATACCATGCCTTATCCTGACACGGCAGCCCATCTCTTTAATCTGATGTGGAACTATAGCTATAATCTTAAAGGTTTATACGAAACTCCTGTATTAGCTCAAGATGGCGATGGCATCAACAGCCAACTCGAAGCCGAGAAAATTTTAGTACGGGTAAAAGAGACGGGACGGAATCTACTAACTGAATATGAATCCAAACAGCTATTAACCGCCTATGGCATCCCCACCGTAGTTACCAAAATAGCTACTAATGAAGACCAAGCTGTAGCATTAGCCGAAGAAATTGGATATCCCGTGGTCTTGAAACTCCACTCCGAAACCATTACTCACAAAACTGATGTTGGCGGCGTACAACTCAATCTTAATGATGCTGCTGCTGTCAGAAATGCTTTTAATTCCATTAAAAATACCGTCAAGGAGAGTGGGGAAAAACTCTCTAGTGGCTTGTCAGATGCGACTCAAGCCTTTCTCGCCTTAAGCAAAGTGCAAAAGGTTGATCTTGAGGAAAACCCCCATGAGCCAACTTGCTCGGAAGTATCCCATCAGCAGAACGGTTTGCCCTTACAAGATACAGCTCCAGATTTTCTCGGTGTTACTGTACAGCCCATGGTCCGACTGGATGGTTATGAATTAATTATCGGCAGTAGTCTCGATGAGCAATTTGGCCCTGTACTATTATTTGGCACAGGAGGACAGTTGGTAGAGGTGTTTAAAGATCGAGCATTGGCACTACCACCCCTCAATACAACTCTGGCACTAAGAATGATCGAACAAACCCGCATCTACCAAGCCCTTAAGGGAGTTCGAGGTAGAGAGGCGGTAGATTTAACTGCCTTAACCAAATTACTGGTGCGTTTTAGTCAAATAGTGGTGGAACAACCCTGGATTAAAGAAATTGAGATCAATCCTTTAATGGTTTCTGAAGATCGTTTATTGGCATTAGATGCCCGTGTAATTCTCCATCATGGAGATACCAAGGAGTCAGACTTATCTCAGGTTGCTATTCGTCCCTATCCCAGCCAATACATAAAACCCTGGACGCTAAACGATGGTAAACAGATAACCATTCGTCCGATTCGCCCTGAAGATGAACCCTTAATCGTTAACTTCCACCAATATGTTTCGGAACAGAGCATTTATTTACGTTACTTTCATACCATCAAACTACAAACTAGAGTGGCCCATGAAAGATTAACCCGCATCTGTTTTATTGATTACGATCGCGAAATGGCTTTGGTGGCAGATTACCGCAATCCCGATACGGGAGAACATGAAATCCTAGGTGTCGGTCGCTTGAGCAAAATTTACGGCACTAACGAAGCAGAGTTTGGCATATTAGTAAGCGATCGCGAACACGGTATTGGCCTGGGTTCAGAGTTACTCTATTCCCTAATTGATATCGGTCGCCAGGAACAGCTGAGTGGAATTAACGCCGAAATTCTGACGGGAAACACCACCATGCAACATATGTGCAATAAGTTAAATTTCAAGATTCAGAGGCATGCAGATGTAGTTAAAGCTCATTTGGAGCTTGAATAATTGCTCTTCCAGGGCGATCGCTTTAGTATTGAGATCGATAAGGGCGATCGCTCTAATCAAATAGAAACAACGAAACAACTATATAATGAATACTCAAGTCGCTAAGAAATCTATCGACAATCAACTAATTTTGTCCCCTACGGATATGCGATCGCGTTTTAACATGATGTTGGCAGTCACAATACCGATAATTGCTAATAATCCCATTCCATAGAAAGCATAAGTATAGCTACCAAACCAATCTCGAATTCGTCCTGTGGTCAAAGTGCCTAATAATGCACCAACCCCATAGGCGGTAAATACCAACCCATAATTTTGAGCATATTTGTCAGGGTTAAAAAAGCGTAGAGTAGTAGTGGGAGCGATCGCCAGCCAGCCGCCTAAACAAAACCAAAACAGACAAAAAGATATTAAATAAGTGGCAACTTGTCCTTCTTGGGCATTCACCATCATTACACAAGCAATGATAATCAGGGTATAAGATGCGATCGCTACATAATGAGGTTTAAAGCGATCGCTCAACCAACCAAACAGGGGACGACTAATACCATTAAATAGCGCAAATAAGGAAACGCTAGCTGCTGCTAATCTGGAATCGATATTGATCAATTCTTCCCCTACCGAACTAGAAATGCCAATCGCACTCAATCCCACCAGAGTACCAATAGCATAGCAAATCCATAGTCCGTAAAAAGAGCGGCTGTTAATTATATTTGCGGGATAGTTAGGTTTAGCAGTAACTTTGGCTTTAACAGATAAATTCCGTTGAGGATGCCATTCTTTGGGGGGTAATTTTAGAGCGATCGCAATTAAGAGAATAATAGCTGTAAAGGCAATACCCAATATTCTTAAGGTAGATTTAACGCTGTAGAGATCAATTAAGCTATTGGCTAAAGGGGCAGTAACTAAGGGAGAAAGCCCAAAGCCAATAATCGTTAGTCCTACCGCCAGACCTTTTTGGTCGGGAAACCACTTAGCAACTACCGCCATTGGTACGCCATAAGTTATGCCCACACCTGTACCAGCAATGACTCCATAGGTTAGGGTCATCATCTCAATATTGCTAGCAAAGCTGGAGAGAATATACCCTACCCCGACAAATATGCCCCCGATGGCTGTCATCCTTTGAGTGCCAATGCGAGGAATATAAAATCCAGCAATGGGCATTAGGGCTGCATAAAAAACTAGTGCCACCGTATAAGGTAAGAGACTTTGAGTTGCACCAATATTAAATTCCCCTTCCAAGGGAGTTCTAAAAATACTCCAAGAGTAAACGCTCCCCAGACAAAGTAAAACTGTCATTCCCAGAGGAATTAACAACCATCTTCCCCGATCTGCTGGTAAGCCAAAGATGGCAGTATTTTTTAATTGTGAATCAATCATAGTTAATTTTTGTTCGAGTTGAGGTGTTTGAAAGGTTCAGGCAGCAATAAGTTTGAGGAGTATTACTTTGCCCTTAAAACTACATAAGTGAAAGCTTCAATTTGATAGTTGCGATCGCCAAACATAAATTTTAAGAAGAAAACACTGGTCATTTAAATAAATTAAAGAATTGTTTTTGATTTTGGGTATTATCTACTCGATTATGATTATTTAGTTAAAATCAAGTTATCCTATATCACTAGCAGATAAATTACCAACTTTAAACAGTAGGAGGAAAGCTATGGTAATTGCTACTAACGAAAACAAGCAGTCAGTACCAGAAGCATTACCTTTTTTGGAGGCAATTTGTTGGCAAACTGATAATGTATATCGTTTTGATGACGAGCAAATGTTGAGTCGTTATGAAAGAGGTTGGAGATACCGTAGTATGTTCA
>CBDUCX010000278.1:0-7434 GCA_965365755.1 uncultured Pleurocapsa sp. | reverse complement strand
TCCGAACTCCGAACTCCGAACTCCGAACTCCGAACTTATCCTAACCCACGATTTATATGTTCTGCACCCGACGGCTCGCTTGGTCTACTACCTCCTCTAAGTTGCTAGACAAATAAATTCCCCCCGATATGGACAAATCCTCAAGGTTATCTTTATTTAAGAGACGCAAAACGAAATAAGGCTGGGATAGAGGTTTCTGGTCAGATTCCCCTGACTGCTGATAGTTTAATTTATCATCCCTTAGAGCGATCGCGCTGTTGACTAATATTGGCTCTTCTCTGGTGGGGAGGGCTGATTCTTCCTGAGCAGAACAGTAATTAATAATAGTCTGCAAAATTTCCCGACTGACGGCTTCCGTTTCCCAAATATTGAGCACAATTACTTTAATTCCCTTGCAGGATTCTAATTCCGTCAAAATTTCTAATAACTGTTCTCGATATAGCTGTAAATTATCGGCTTCAGTAATTAGACTATTTTCTAAGACCGCACTACGAGCAGGAGTGACTTTATTTTGTTTTAATAAATCCCAGGTTAATAATGCCGAGTCAAAACTGTTACAAATCATTGCCACTTTGCCATTTTTATGGTGCCAATCGAGCCAACGCCAGCTAACCTGACTAAAATCTTTATTTGTTTTCCATGAGCTATGCTGATTACTATTTCTTTGTTGCTGGGAAAAATTCAAAGTTCCGATGACTGGTTGCCTTGCCAGAGCGTGATCATTGATGGTGATTTTGCCATCCAAAGCCATTAATTCCCCCTTACTATTAACCCCCAACGGATTAATTTCGATCAGGTCAAGATCTTTTTCTTGAAACAAACGGTACATTTTGGCAATAATTTCACTGACCGAGCAGATCAGTTTTCCTGACAGTCCCATACTGGCAGCCAAACGTCGAGCAAAAAATAAAGAAAATTCGCCGTTTACTTCTACCTGCTGTAAATTTGCCAATAATGAATCGACATTCATGCCACCAAAAGCAGAACCCAGCAAGACAGGACATTGAAGATCATAATCGAGAACAATCGCCAGAAATAATTCCCTCTCGGTATTGTAGTGAGCCTCCGCCAGAACAACTTCTGGATACTCTCCTAAGATAGATAGATTAAAGATACTGCGGGTAGCTGCGATCGCATCAATTGTATTGGCGACAAAACGTACCCCTCCAGCCTTTCCTCTACCTCCAGACCTAACCTGAGACTTGAGGACTACAGGATAAGGAATTTGTAACTGCTTAATTTTTCGAGAATCCTTAATAGTCTGCGAAGGTAAAATAGGAATACCTACCATTCTAAATAATTCTTTAGCCTGATACTCTAGTAGTTCCATGTTTTAAATTCTAAATGTTCTTTATTATTAATTAAGAATTGAAGCGGAATATATCACTTTAACTTGACATTCATCAACAACGGAATGATGGTTAGTACAGTTAACTTGGTTACCTCACAGCTACAGCATAACTAAATTGAGAGCTTGTATAGCATGATATTTGGCAAAAATCGACTGATGATATCGTTAATTATTTTTTCTTCATAGCTCAAAGTAGCTAATTCATTACAATTGGGATAACTTGTGATCTTATAGTTAGATTTTGTTGAATTATTAAATTATTTACCTATTATCTTGAAAATCTAGTCCTGAAGCAATTATGATAAGAACTGCTTAAAAGCTTACTTTTTCCTCAAGGAAATAGTTGCTTGAAAGTAGGAAGCATATATAATGACTATGCCGAGATTGTCGGCTGATGTTCCGAGCTTATGTTCTAGTATCGCCCAAAGTTCACTGCTTTGGTTAGTAGGTACATTAAACTCTCAACTCTCAAATAGATAAATTCATAATTCAACTATGCCCTACAAACATTACGAACTGTTGTTTCGCTTATCAGAAGTAGAAGAGATAGTAAGAGTAGCTCAACAACGCATTTAAACCAGGGAAAAAAATACTGTTCGACTTACAACAGCAATGGCAAAATCTCATAATGATGGAAGGGGAATGGAAAAAGTTGTAATTATTATCAACGCCGAAGTTAGCGATCAAGGAAGGTTAATTTCAGCGTCACCCGTGACTCAAAAGATGGTAGAAGCTTTGCAGCATAGTATTGCAAACCATTCACCATCCAAGACTGTAGAAATCGTTTCCGCTGCCACTCTTTGGTCGAGAAACTCTAGAACTGTGAAGAAAGACAAGAACATCGACGCAATCTACTGTCCCCTAACAATCCAATTGCCAGAGTATTTTGATTTTCCCCAGAGAAAAATATATTCTGCCTGTAAAGATATTAATGCGAGGAGACGCTGGGTTGAAAAAAACCTAGGATTCAAAACTAGTGTTGGTGATTCGTGGTTGGGTCATCTCTGGTTACCCGTAATTTTGACAGATAAACCTCTGTTTGCTGAAGTAATCGGCGAAGGTTCAATGCCTAACTCCTATGAACATCCCGTATCGATACCAAAACGTCAGCAAAAATCTCTCCATGGTTTAGCAGAGCAACTACTAGATTCGTTGGATGCACCACCAGCAACCTATTTACTCCAATTTAGCCTGTATAACGGCGAAATTGTATTTGACCGACTGTGGCCCTTTCCTGCTGCACCTGCCTTGATAACTCTTAAAACACAACGACCTGATTTATTTACTTGCCACTGGCATTGCTTAACCAACAAACCAGTTGCCAAAGTTAGTATCTCTAATGCGATGCCAATTTAGCCAATTTAGAAGTAAGGAGTAATTTGAGGTCGGAGGAAAAGATATCGCAGTACGTTAGCTGGTTAGGACAAGTTTAGTTAATTGCTCGAATTAGAGTAACAAGTAACGAGTAATAAGTAAGCAAGTGTCCTAATGTGATTGTCTATTGCCATAACATATCTGACTTCTTTTATTCTTGATCTTTTGTTGCTACACTCCGTCGCATATCAAGCCATTGTTGCAAAATTATAGCTGCTGCGCGACGGTCAATAGCCCCTTTATTACGACTAGAAAACTTTTTCTGAGCTTTGAGTTGGGATTCTGCTTCAACAGACGTTAAACGCTCATCTACGTATTCGACAGGCATCTGTAAACTTCGAGAAATTTTGCTGGCAAATTTCTGTACTTGCTTTGCTTGAGCCCCTAAAGTGCCGTCCAGCTTATAAGGTAGACCGATGACGAGGATCTCTACCTCTCGTTGTTCAATGATGTCTTGTAATTGCCTAACATCTTCAGCCCAGGAAGTGCGGTTAATAGTCGTTAAGCCAGTGGCAATCAGACCAGTACCATCACAGCCAGCTACTCCCATACGTCTCTTTCCCACATCTAATCCTAAAGCTGCAACTCTCTTCACGTCCCTAGACAATAATTATTAATTATTAATTATTTATTAATATAATCTACTAAAAACTAGTAAATTTGAAAGTCGCCAATTCATACCAAGCCACCACGGGGAGGTTTAAAAGATTCGCCAGAGTTGGGCTTCTCTATCGGCGCAAATTGGCTAGATTTAGAACGAAAAATATTCTTTTGTCTGACAATATTTTGATAGGAACTAGAAAGAGACTTCAACCAGGAAATACGGGAAGGAATGGGTGCTCGGGCAGGTTTAAACCCTTGAAGTACATCAGATAGCTGTAAACCTTCCAATGGCTTCGCCTCCTTAATTTTATGCCATACTGAACGAGACATTAATAGGGTTTGTTCTACGGAAGTAGCTCCAATTTTGTTGAAGTATTCTTCTCTTTCTGGTTGATAATCGGCAGAAACTATTTCCAAGGGTTGAGAATGCAACTGATTATCATCCGCTAAACCGTGTTTTCGATCTAGAGATTCTTGAACAATCTGTGCCATTTTCGCCGTCAGCTTAGGATAAAGCCAAGTGTAGGCAGGATTTACCGTTAGCTGCGCTCGGTGAGGACGAGAACCGTCCTTAGAAGACTCTAGCCTAAAATAGCCAATCGCCACTTTGCGTTGTGGTTCAAATACATAACCGTTAACTACATCTGTACCATTTAACCAGAGCCTAATCTGGCTAACGGCATTCTGCAAAATACTAGATTTAAAATCTTCGACACGACGGTCAAAAACCTGTCTCAGGAGGGGTGGCATCGAAACACAATCTAATTGATATAGTAATGGCGCATCAGCATTACTGATGGGCAAAAAGTTGGGTAGTTCGGGATCTTGCTGTGCCAACTGAGATATTAGTTCCGCCGATATTTGCCAGTAGGTCATCTGTGCCAATGGTTGAAAACCATTTTCTCGGTAAAGAGCTAAATGATTTTTCTCATTGATGTTCACTTCCAACATCCAGGTTCTGGCTTCCCAAATATTTTGGAGGCAGTAACGCAGTAACTGTGAGCCAATTTCCTTTTGAGTTTTAAGTAGCTCTAGGTTCGGAGAATTGCTATTAAGCAAAACCCGCTCAACTCTCCAAGTGCTATGGGTGCTGTTGAGAGAGGAAACTTGAATCAAGCCCAGAACTTCTTCCAGATGCTGGGCAACATAAACTCGCCAACCATGATAGTAGGAACGGGGCAAAAGACTTAGAAATCTTTTTAATCCGTACCAAGAACCCACTTGTTCTAGTTCTCTATCGATAGTTATCAGACGCTTGGAAGTTTCTTTGGCGACACATTCACTCACCAAGGCGTTAATCGCATCCACGTCACGATGTTGAAGAGGACGAACTATTAGCTGTTCATTATTAGGTACGGATAAAGTCATGGTTTCTTAATTAATCAACCCTTTCTAGTTGCCACAAAATTTGATTACCTTCTCGTCTTACTCTAGATACAACCCAATTGCGCCAAGACCAATGATCACCTCTGCTAGTTACAGCACTGGCGTTGATGTCCATGAGATCTGCAAGCTCGGAACTACTAATCAGATAGCCTTTAGCAGCTATCTCTTCAGCGATTCTCAGAGTGTCAATAAGATCTCTCAACTGAGTTACTCTTTCTTCACTCGATATTCTGGTTTCTTCCATTGTGCTGTTCGATGATTCAGTCATAAATAGCCAAAATTTAAATAATAATTGATCACTAATGCTGAAGATGTAATTTTACATCTTTAGGATAATAAAGTTTACCCGATATATTGATTACCGTCATCTTAGCTAATTTGGGGGAGAATTATCTGCTACTAGGTTAATATATCTTGAACGTCCTGGCTGAAAATCAGGTTTAATCTCTAAAGCCTTTTCATAGCTAGCGATCGCATCTTGCCATTTTTCTAGCTGTTCTAAGGCACAGCCTCGGTTGTACCAGAAGAGATGATTTCCAGGCATAATGTCAATCGCATTGCTCCAGCTATCTACTGCTTCTGCCCAATTCTCTAGCTGATATAGGGCGTGGGCGCGGTCATTCCAGGCTTGGTAGTTTTGGGGGTCTATTTCTAGGGCACTTTGAAAAGACTCCACTGCTGCTTCGTAGCTACCGAGACGACCTAAGGCACTGCCCCGATTGTGCCATGCTTCTGATAGGTTGGGATTGATTTTTAGGGCTTTTTCCCAAGAGGCGATCGCTTTGGTGAATTCTCCCGCACTAACCTGTTTGAGACCTAAATTAAACCAACCTTCAATTAATTCTAAACTAGATTCATCAAGTTCATCTCTTACTGTATTACTTGATTGCTCTATAGCTTCGGTGTTTGACGGTTTTACCAGAGCAACATTGAGTTTTTGGGATATCTGTTGAGCTAGTTCATCATCTTCTTGAATTAGGTGAATTACCTGCTCCATATCAATTGCCACAGGGTCAGGATCGTCAAGATCGGATTCTTCTACAGATGATGGTTGATTTTCCGAGATCGGATCTAAAGCTTCACTAGTATCTGTAGTATCTGTCAACTCTTGTTCCTGGCTATCCACAGATAGTTCTGATGCCAACTCAGTTGCTGGTATTTCTTGCTGATTGACCGAGATGGGGGGGGAGATGTTAACTGGCTCGGAAAGCTCTAAACTCTCAGATTTAGTCGCATTCGCTGTTGATTCAGCGACCGGCTCTGAATCCAGGGTAAACTCAAACTCTTCGTTATCGCTACTGATTTCAGGTAAATTAGTAGATTCTGCTTCGGACTCAACTGTTTCTCGTTCTGGCTCAGATGGTATACTGTTTAATATCGATAAAATATCATCTAATTCTTCTTCTGCTGGCGATTCTACTGTATCGTTTAAATTCTCAGGTGTTAAATCTAAATCTAATGGAGATGGGCTAGTCAATTCTGTGGAACTGTTGTCCGTGGATTCCGCAGCTAGATCAGTCTCTGTGTCCTCAACCTGGGTAGAATTAAGTTCCGTAAAATCAGTGGGCAATCTCTCCGCTAATTCTGACTCTGTATTTATCTGTAAGCTTGGGACTTCTGGGACAAGATCTGGCCCATCATATTCCCAAACCATTACTTCACCGTTGCCAAATAATAATTCTCTGCCAATACGCTGAGAGGCTGCTCCTATTTGACTTACTTCTGTGGCAGATTGAGTCAGTTCCCCTAGACGAATCATAACTGCTCCCAACTGATTCTTAGATTGAATAGGTAACTTTAATAGTTTGACTCGAACCCGATCTAGCCAGGCAACCCAATCCACTTGTTCCCCGCGATCGCCTAACTGTTTAAAAAACTTAACGATTCGTCGGTCGTGCCAACCATGAGCAACTCCTTCTAACAATTGGTTGAACAAAAATTCATAGTCGGCATCTGATAGGAGAGAAATCGGCTCTGGCATGCTTGATTCAGGCTGGATCGAGTCTTGTTCGGCCTGAGATGAGTTAAAGTCTGACTGTTGATTATTTTGCTTGGCTTGCCCAATGGTATGACTCATTACCTTAGATCAAATATACTGATTTTACGAGTTGTGACCAAATATTGCTCAATTGTACAGGGATAATTTTCTACCCACTAGTAGAAAGTTAAAAATCCACATTAACTATGCCTTACGAACCTCTTCATCACAAGTACAGACCTCAAACTTTTGGCGATTTAGTGGGTCAGTCAACGATCGCCTTAACCCTCAGCAATGCTTTAAAACAAGCTAGAATAGCCCCTGCGTATCTGTTTACAGGCCCTAGGGGAACAGGTAAAACTTCTAGTGCCAGAATTTTGGCAAAATCTTTAAACTGTCTCGCCAGCAGTCAGCCCACGCCCCATCCCTGTGGTAAATGTAAATCTTGTTTAGCGATCGCCAGGGGGTCAGAGCCATCTGTAAAAGAAATTGATGCTGCTAGTCATACGGGAGTTGATAATATTCGTGAAATTATTGAAAGATCGATATTCGGGCATATTGAACAACGTCGTTATAAGATTTACATCATTGATGAATGCTTGACAGGGGACTCGCTAATCCAAACTAATGAAGGATTAATGCGAATCGACAATCCAAACCTCAGCGGAAAAAAGGTTCTCAGCTACAATGAAAATACAAATATATGGGAGTATAAAAAAGTTCTCCGCTGGCTAGAACGCGG
>CBDUCX010000277.1:0-7440 GCA_965365755.1 uncultured Pleurocapsa sp. | reverse complement strand
TTCAGACTATTTGGTAATTAGAAAAATTAGCGATCGCTATTTGGAGAATTTTAGGTGCATTAAAAATTGCGATCGCATAGCTTATAATACGTTCAATAGTAATACAAAATATAATATGGTTTCGATAGACATAAATCGACTATCAGCAATAATCTTATTCATATGTTTTGGCGCAAGATTTTATTAACTTGAGTTTATTATCGAAATAATAAAACTGGAATATGACTGCTACGTAACATTTGAGCCGTCGTACTACCAATTACCAGATGGCGAATTCGGCTATGTCCGTAAGCTCCCATAAGTAATAAACTGATGTCTTGCTCGGTAACATAGTTGGAGATCGCTTTTTCGGAATGTCCTTCAATCACAGAACAAACTGGTTCAAATCCAGCCTGTTGTGCCAATTCCTTGGCTGATTCCAGTCGGGCGATCGCTGTTTGTTCTGCTGCGTTCTTGGCAACGGTAACGATATGTAATTCCAAACCCTCAAAAACAGACGAATCTGCGATAAATTGGAGAATTTTCTGGCTACTACGACTACCATCATAGGCAATCAACACCCGTTCGATTGGTTTGAACTGACGAGAAGTTACTAAGCAGGGTTTATGGCTACTACGAACGATCCTTTCTAGGTTTGCTCCTAAGTGTCCCGAAGCAAACTCGGCAGCTTCACCCCGCTTTCCTAAGACAATCAGATCGCAACTAGCCTCAAATTTCTCCAGACAATCCACCAGAAAACCCGTTTCGTGGAGAAGATTGATCCGTTCTACTCCTTCTGCTTTAAGGATTTGGGCTGCCTCCTGTAAAACTAATTTCGCCCGTTGATGATTAATCTTCGCTTTTTCATGTTCCAATTCCACTAAGCGATTGAGCAAATTTTCTGAAGCATCAATGCCAATGCTACCACTTAAGTTTTGTTGAGAAATTGCTTGTTGACCGCGAACATCAGTCACACAGAGAACATCTACTTCTTCTGCTTTGAGATTCGTAGCAAACCATGCACCATAGCGGTAGGTATTTTCCGCAAAAGCCGAGCCATCACTACAAAGTAAAATTTTTTTCATGGTTAAAAATATGATTAAAAATATGGTTAAAAGTCTTAATTCTCCATAACTGCGGATTCTTTATTATCTGCCAATCGATTGAATAGAGTCGCACTGGCTTCATTTAAACCGACTACCTGGACTTCTGCACCATTACGGCGGAATTTACTCACCACTTTGTCAACGGTTTCTACTGCCCCTTGATCCCAAAGATGAGCCTGGGTTAGATCGATGGTGACACGCTCCACTAGTTCTCTAAAATCGAAAGATTTGAGAAACTCTTCTTTAGATAAAAAGAAAATTTGACCAGCCACTTTATAAATACGGTGAGTAGCATCATCACTCAAAGTTTTATTCACAAACACGAGCAAAGCAATCTTACGAGAGAAAAATACCGTACTCATTACAATTCCCGTTGCCACACCCAAAGCAAAATTACGAGTAAAAATAATAACAAACATAGTAGTTAACATCACCGCTGTTTCAGTACGGGGAATGCGGGACATATTTTTAAAAGATGACCAACTGAATGTGCCAATAGAAACCATAATCATCACTGCCACCAGTACAGCCATGGGCATTTCTTTGACCCAATCTTGTAATACCAAAATGGCAAACAGCAGAAAAACTCCCGCTGAAAGAGTTGATAATCTACCTCGACCACCCGATTGTACATTGATGACCGATTGTCCAATCATGCCACAACCTGCCATACCACCAAAAAAGGCTGTCACTATGTTGGCAATACCTTGCCCTTTGGCTTCTTGATTTTTATCACTGGGAGTATCAGTTAAGTCATCAACTAAAGCAGCAGTTAGAAAAGAAGCTAATAAACCGACGATCGCCATGGTTAAAGAATAAGGCAAGATAATCTGTAAGGTTTCCAGATTGAAGGGCACTTGCGGTAAGGCAAATACAGGTAGGGTGGTAGGTAATTCCCCCATATCTCCCACAGTGGGAACTTCTAGCTTTAGGGCGATCGCTGCTATGGTCATTACCGCTAAGGCTACCAGGGGAGAAGGAACAACTTGAGTAAAGCGAGGCAGAATATAAATAATTGCCAACGAAAGCAACGTTAAAATATAAACCGTAACAGGGACGTTCGTAAGTTGGGGCAACTGAGCCAAAAAAATTAGCACGGCTAAAGCATTGATATAACCAATCATCACCGCTCTAGGTACATATTTCATTTGGCGACCTAGTTTTAGTATTCCAAAGATTACCTGTATTATTCCCGTTAAAAAAGTGGCTGCCAAAAGATACTGCAAACCATGGTCTTTAACTAAATCGATCATCAACAACGCCATTGCTCCCGTGGCAGCCGAAATCGATCCTGGTCTTCCCCCCAAAAAAGCCGTCATCACAGCAATAATAAACGAGGTATAAAGCCCTACTTTGGGATCGACTCCAGCAATAATCGAAAAAGCGATCGCTTCGGGAATCAATGCCAATCCGACTACTGCTCCCGCTAACAGGTCTTGTTTGGTATTAAAAAACCACTCTCGTTGGAAAAATTTTAGGTTCAATTTAGCTCCTCAAGTAATCAAGTAGAAGTGCAAACACAACTTTTGTTTAATTTGTTTAAGTTGTTGTGTTTTTAAACAAGATATATATTACTTCAAATAACTAAGAAACTAGTTTTCTAAATTTAGTGGTTTTTAGGTGAAAGGCGATCGCTTTCTGACCGTTGGTCAAAAAAAACCCCAGGTACCAAACTGGGGTTGAGTTTATGTAACAGAGAGTATCTGTTGCATAGCTCTATCTCTTATCCAATATCTACGATCACAGGGCAAAAAATAATGATCTCGATCACAAGTTGGTGTGAGATTACTCAGACTAACTTTGACTAATAGAGCTAACAACTATCAACTAACAATTAACAATTCCCCTTCACATCCTCCAGGGTAAACTGACAGATGCCTAACTTGTACAGTGATTTGGGACATTGACATTCATAAACAAAATCTGCTCGAATCCTTCTAATGTCCTACTAACTTGCTTTTGTGATGTCCTCTCAAATTATCAGCATCTAACATCTAATTCTTATGTGGCTTAACTCTGAGAGATTAGCCAAACCTCAAAGTCAAATATCTAAAGCCAAACTGAATAGAGAATCTGATATCGAATACCTCGAATATTTACTGCACCATGATATCTATCTTTGAGAAGAGTATCTAAACTTGGATGTGAATCATTGGCAATACTTTTTAAGGACAAATGGAAAAATGACCCTTACTATTAACCCCTCAGACTACGCTCAATTACTAGCTAAATATCAGCCCAAAGTAATAGAAAACGATCGCGCTATCGAACTGGCACAGGAATTGGAACACAAAGCCAATCGCAGTAATGAGGAAGATGCGATTCTCGAATTATTAGTTACTTTAATTGAAAAATTTGAGGACGAAAATTATCCTATTCCCGAAGGGAAACCCCATTCTATGCTGCTGCATCTAATGGAAGCGTCGGGAATCAAGCAGGAAAACTTAGTAGGTGTAATTGGTTCGAGAGGTGTGGTCTCAGAAGTGGTTAATGGTAAACGCAGTATTAGCAAGGCACAGGCAAAAGCTTTAGCTGAGTTTTTCTCGGTTGATGTGGGATTGTTTATTTAAAATCGTATTTAATCTAATAGTAGCGATCGCCGAAATCACAATAATCGAGTTAAGAAATTAAAACAATCTGCGGAAGATTTATGGGTAAAGCTTGTGTACAAATATCTTCTAATGCAGTCTTTAAACGTTCAGCGATCGCCTTAAACCCTAATAATTCTGATAACCTCACAACAAACCATTAATCAAACCTAAGCAAATACCATAGGATAAAAATTGAATTGCAATAATTATGAATACACTGGTCGCAATCAATGAATAACCACGATTCCAGTTAATCTGAAAATCTTTGATTAATAAATTGACCATAAATATCGCCACAATTGGTAGAGTAACCGCGCCAACTATACCGAAAAACCTTGTGGAGGAAGCAATAACCTGAACTAGACCCAGAATCAAGGCTACTAAATAGATTGTCTGAGCACGATTAATTTCGATACCTAAATTTAACCAAGAAGCGATCGCTATACCTAAGGCAGCAAATGTTGTATATAAGCCCAGGTTAATTGGTTTAGTCAAGATACCAAAGGAGAGATTAGTCTGCAATCTGGCTTGTTTTTGATAATATTCTGTCGGCCAATTTGCAGGAATAATATCTGCCGCTAGTAGTTTAGGCGATCTTTGCCCTTGTCCTGTAGTGTAAACGCAACCTACCTTGGTATTTCCTAGCTGCTGGACATTTTTCTGCTCGGCGGTAATCACGTAAATATGGGGAAAAATCTTTTCGCCATAGCTAGATATTACTGGGGTTTGTTCGGGAGCAATATCGCTCTTAATCCTCGCTTTAAGATTGGCATATCGTTCACAACCATAGGTAGCAACTGTTTCGGTAACTTCTGTTAGAGGAAAGAGGCTTGGGGGTGACTGAGCTATTGTTTTCTCCCCTGCTAAATTAACCGCTAGACGACAATAGTTAGCTGAACCTAAAGTATTGCTGCAAAGACTAGGAATTTGTTCGGAGGTAATGAAGCTAGTAGAATTATTGCTCATTATTCCGAGCAGGAGCAAAATTACTGTAGCCAGTATCCAAGCAGCAGGTAAGATCAGCTTTTTAAAGATGGGGGGTAGGAGAAATCCTGGCTCGGTTAACTCCTCTTGGTGTTCATTTTGAGCTGAAGAAGTGTGGGAATTAGCGGGGGTAAAGCTATATTCTGTGCTACGGCTCTTAGCTTTCTTCTCAGCTTCCGCTGCCGCATGTTTAGCTGTTATGGCTTTAAATTCTTCTAGAGTAGCCTGAGGAGCAAAACAGTAGCGACTCAACCAAGTAGCAAACATTCTTCCATCTTCAAGATTTAATTGCTCAATTTGTTTAAACCAGTTTTGGATGGAGATCGCCATTGTTTCTAAATTAGGAGTCTCTACGTGCAGAAAATAGCGCTCTAAAATTGGTAGTAGTTTATATTGATTATTTTTTGATAGATGATGAAAAAATTTAACCAGACGAATTATTTCTTTGTTTGGGGAGATGATGTCACTGGTAAGTAACTTCCTATTGGTTATAAAACAATACTGAGCAAAGCGATGGTCATTTAAATTCTCATTTAAATCTAAATCAGGAGATTCTCTGACTTCTGACTCAATTTCGATATCATCAGTTGTAAAAGTATTGAAGTTAATCTCCTCTTCTTGAAACGGAGTGCCGTGAATCAAACCCGTATCATGAAGCAACCCAGTATCACCAACACTATCATTCTGCAAGAAATTCTCGGAATCAGGAAGGACTAATTTCTGTTGGTCAAAGCCAGTTTCTAATTTTTTAGAGAAACTTTGACGTGCCGTTGCGATCTCTTCGAGTGATTGAGTATCGACCTCTAATTCTCGATCTTTAGTACTG
Source organism: uncultured Pleurocapsa sp. (assembly GCA_965365755.1). Lineage (GTDB taxonomy): Bacteria > Cyanobacteriota > Cyanobacteriia > Cyanobacteriales > Xenococcaceae > Waterburya. The sequence continues at coordinate 1,954 of CBDUCX010000277.1, read as the reverse complement.
CCGATGGTGTCGTCGTTTTCTCTATTAGCCAGCGTAGGTAATTCAACAGAAGTTCGCCAGTCTGGTTCAAGTTTTCCCAACGAACGGGTGTATAACCAGATGGCACCTAAAGAATCTAAAGCTAAAGATGCGATCGCAACACCAACAGTTGCTTCTAACACATCATAGTCTGGCTGATAATCTACTCTGTGATTGGCGTAGATATGGAGTTGGTCATTTTGAGTAACAACTTGAAATTTAAAATTCTTATTTCCACAGGCGCTTTTTAAGGTTTTGATAATCAACTCTTGATCCATAACCACATAACCAAAAACATAGTATTGAGCCTATGATTCCCAAAAATATCAGTTAATTAATACTGTGGGTAGCTGTCAACTTTTTAACTCTCTTCCAAAAGAAGTCCCTCACTTTAGTGGCGGAATGAATTTTGGGCATCAACTTCTGCCCCCTTACCGCAGATTTAGAAAAGCAAGGTGACTATCCCGAAGCTATTAATCAAGATCAGATAATTGGCATTGATTTAGGGAAAATCACAGTTGAAAACCTTATAATCCTAATTACGGGACTGAAACAAATAAGACAGTTTATTATTGACTGATAACTGAAACAAGACAGAACGATGGATAGCAATCTCAAGCAATTACACGAAAAAGACTTCAACTTGTGGGTTGAGGGAATAAAAGAAGCTATTCAAAATAGAGACTTTGAGAATATGGACTGGGATAATTTGCTTGATGAAATTGACGATATGGGAAAGTCAGAAAAGCGATCGCTTGATAGTTACATGCAGCGATTAATCGAGCATATCCTTAAATTGAAGTATTGGGAAACTGAGAGAGAAAGATGTCGGAATAGTTGGATGCGAGAAGTTACTAATTTTCGCAATCGGATTAAACGTATTTTAAAGAAAAATCCCAGTCTCCATAATTATCTAAAAGCTGAGTATTCGGATATCTATCAAGATGCGATCGCTACTATGTTATTTGATTTTGATATTCCAGAAGATAGTTTTGTTGAAGTAGAACAGATTATGGATAAAGACTATTTTGGGTGATATTTAGAAAATTATCGAACCAGGGCGAGCGCGAAACTTTTTGGGTAAATTATTTTTCAGGGCTTTTAATAACATTGCATCCTGATTAAAAGCACAGGCGTAACTATTATTCGATCCGTCAGTGAGACGATACAATCCAAACAAAGGACTCAATTTCAAAATCTGCGCTACATCCCATTGACTTCTTTTACCGAGATAAATTAGCAAACTGAGTAATTTCTTGCCATTCAAACAATTAACCACTTCAGATTGAGGATGTCCTGTAATTGACAAGCGATCGCACAAACATAATTCCAAAACTTTTAATTTGCGACTGAAGCGATCGCATTTAAGTTCTAATGGTAGACGTTTATCTAGCCATTCGGTTACTCGAAGATAGAGCTCGATATATTTATCGTTAAATTCTTCTTCAATATGATTGTGCTTAGATGCAGCAGCTATATAGGTATGGCGATCAACTATTTCCACTAAAGTGTAGGGATTGATTTTAGTTTGGCGATCGCCTATTATACTAATAAGCTTGTATTAATAAATAGGCTGAAGTCATGAGTGTGAAAACCATTGAATGTCGAATAGCAGCTAAATTGCTTTAACCTTCCCGAAGTGGGAGGGTTTGAAAGAGATAAGGATGACCGTATTTTATTCTATACTAATTCGAGTTCCAATCAAGTTTGAGCAAGAAGTGAAAGCCTTTATCGCTTCACTAAAAGAGCAGGATAAAAATAACAAGAAAGAGATCGAAGGATATAGGTTAGAGAATGAATAATCTTGTTCTGAGTACTTATTCCTTGATATCTACTCTAGTGTTGGCTGATTCTGCTACTGCATCAGAAGCCGAGAAAAGCTGCTTTTTGAATTCTCCGTTAATTCCTACATATATCCAGAATTTCTTTTGCAACA
>CBDUCX010000276.1:0-7464 GCA_965365755.1 uncultured Pleurocapsa sp. | reverse complement strand
TCACTATTTGTTCGGAACTATCATAACGGTAGTTTTCAATTAGCTTGCTCAACTTTTCTTCAGGGATTAAATCTACCTTATTTAAAGCGATGACAATCGCTCCTTGAGGATTAACTTCCAGAAATAGCTTGATATGCTGATTTACACTTTTCAGGGTGTCGGTGCGAGTCAGATCTGCGACGATAATGGAACCGCTAGCTCCTTTGAGATAACTGGGCTTGATGGATTTAAACTTAGTGTTACCTTCCAAATCCCATAGCAAAAGATTTACTTGATGGATGTCCAGATCTGTTCTGACATTTACCGACTTGCGAGATATCTTTACGCCAACTGTTGAAAGATACTGATCGCTAAACTTATTTTCGACAAAACGACAAACTAGACTAGTTTTACCGACATTAAAATCTCCTAGTAAACAAATTTTTTTAGTAATTATTGACATTAAAACAGTATTTATTGAGACAGATTCGGGGGAATAAATGGTTCAAAATTGACATAGCGGTTAGACCACCATGGTCGATTACGTTCTTTATTTGAGGGCGTGATTGGAGAATTACAGTCCAAAACAAGTCTACTTGCCTTAATACCCCCTTCTATTAGAGCCTCTCTAACGACTTGACAACGTTTTTGAGCCAATCTTTGATTGATCTTATTTGAACCGCTTCTATCCCTATGCACAACTAATTTTAAATGTAACTGAGGGTACTGACGTAAAAGTTGTTTTGTAGCATTAATCTTGTTTAAGTTATCGGCAACATCTAACTTACTAGAACCTGTGTCAAAGTAAATTCGCTGGTCAATTATAGGAAGTTGTTCAAATACATTAAAAACTATCTGCTCAATTCCTGGTATTTTTTGAAAGGCTTGATTAATTGATTTATAACTAGTTTGGTCTAAAATAAATCCCTTAACTGTTAAAACTCTAGGGCGATAATCAGTCTCAATAGCTACTTGCGGCTGTTGATTAAACAAATTAGTTAATCGCTGAATCTCTCCAGTAACTAGGCTGGGGTTAACAGGTACAGTCACTGTAATGATTTGATTGTCAAGCTGAAGCTTATTTTGCTGGGCAATCTTTTGCGTAATTAATCCTGCCTGATTACGTAAGTATTCACTAGGGACTCTACCCTTGACGATCAATTTCTGATCTTTGACTGTGGGTTCTAGACGATATACAGATAATTCTGGCGCAGCGTCTAATTGAGTAAGGGTAGTTTGTTCAATACTATGAGCAATCTTGGTACGATAGCTGTTTATCCCCCAAGGAATAAAAATCATACCCATAATAAAAATCAGTAGCCACAATAAGATTGGCGGGGATGAAGATTCTGCTGGTTGATCTTTATTTGATTCGATCAGTTGTTCGAGTTTGGTTTTAATGCCAATGGGTATACTCGCGATGTTACCGTCAAAATTTTGAATGGCATCGTCGTATTCCATGACTATTTCACCCAAAACTCGGCGAATTTTAGCGATAAACTTTCTGGGGGGTTCTCCCGCCACTACTACTGCCAAATAACAATATCCCGCAGCTTCCAAAGGAATTTGCCAGTCACCGTAGTCGATGGAATCCAGTTCAGAACCCGCACTGATGCAATCGTTAGCAAAACTACGAATCGCCGTCAACATTCCAGCCAGCATGTCAGAATCGAGATGCTCTTCTCCTGGTACTTGTATTTCTTGAATAACTAATCCTGAGTCTTTAGCAATCAGAAATATTGCCCTGACATGATAGCCCACCGATTCTTGAAGGATTAGTTCTGCTTCGGAAACTCCTTGCATTTTTGCCCTGATTTTACGTTTAATTCCTTCGGGGCTAAGGGCGCTGTCTACCTTACGATTAATATCTCGCACCACCTCCACCATATACTTGGAAATAGTATTACCAATTACAGGATAAAGTGCATCCACCATGGCATCTTTTTCTGATTCGATCTGAGCCTTGATGGCTTTGCCCATTTCAGGGCCCAAAACTTGAGGAATGGCATTTTGATCCAAATGTATCTGTTCCCTAATCGAGAGGGCAATTTCTGGCGCGATCGCTTTGGCGATCGCTTCAGGGGCAACATTTATTTCGGCGGTAATGGCATGAGGAAGAATTTTGGCGATCGCATCTGCCATCTTTTGGGAGTCTTCCTGGGTACGCTGTTCAATTAGTTGATCTAATACTGGTCTTACGGTCTGAATTACTCGTTCTTGAGAATCATTGAGCTTCAATTGCAGCAGTTCCACAATTAGGGGGATTAACGTGTTAAGGGTATCCGCTAAATCCTCTGGGGAGACTTGTTCGGTATCAATAGCTGCCACTTCCTCGATGGAACTCATGTTGGCGATTTCTGATACTGTTGTCTTGGATTCTACTTTCTTGGGGTTTACTTTCCGTTGCAGAAACGCTTGATATTCTACTGCTTCCTCTAAAGTCGGTTTCGATTCACTTTCAATTTCTACCTCGATCTCGCCACCACCTAAATCTGCCACCCCATCTAATCCCAAAAAATCATCATCTGTCAATAAATCAGACTGCTCAATAGCTGTTTTTACCTCTGGAAGAGTGTCATTTTGAACTGTTTCTTGATCTAATAGCAAATCAATTAGATCGCCAATAGGCTCTGAATCAGACGAAGCTGAATTTTTATTGGTAGATTTTGATGGCTGGTTTTCAGTAGAAGAACTCATAGAAAACTTTTACTATTTCTCTTGCTAGCCTATATCATAATGTATTACATTGAAAGACTTAAGTTTTACGATTCCAAGCTAGTAGGAGTTCTCGCATTTTTAATCTTAGTTCGCGATCGCTTGATCAAGGACATTTTCCCTACCAAGATCGGGAAAATAAAGAATCAGGATATAATTTGTTACGAATAGCTGTTTAAAAAACTTTATCCTTGGTCTTATGAGTAACAATCCTGTAACCAACGCCTTTTTTTTTGGTCGGGCATTAGCAGAAGTAATCAGCGAGAAGCTGGAAGAGTCATTTACCAATGCGATGAGCGATCTAGGTAAATTTGATGCCGAGCAAAGAGAAAACTTAAGGCAATTTATGGAAGAAGTTCAACTAAGAGCCGAACGAGCAGAAGGGGGCACTACTTACCCCACCAGTAATACTAGTAATACTAATAGCGCTAGTGCGAGCAAGGTGGCTAGCACGATTAACATTGATACTAGTAGCAATAATCCAGATGATCTTCAGGCAATGCTCGATCAATTAAGAGCCGAAATTGCCACCTTGAGATCAGAGTTAAAAAAATATCGTCATTAACATAAATCTTATTAGGCTTATCAACTATGCCAGCAATAGCCTATACTTAGGGGATTGAGCCACATCTTGTTCGAGCTAGTCAATCAAGTATGGCAACTCAGGAATCTGTTTTTTTGGCGATAAGTCGTTACTATTTAGATTAGTTAATCTTGGTTAATTTTATTTAACTAAAAAACATCATAATTAATTTTTTTGTCATAACTTAGTGTCTCCTGCCTTTTCCCGTCAAAATTCAACAGATTACGGATCGGATCAACCCCAGCAAGCCCAGAATGACTTGAGGGTTGTGCCATCAAAGCCTGGTGGCAAAGAAACTGCCATCCTAGTTTCTCCTAAGTCTTATCGCTGGAATCGACCTAAATATTCTCGAAATCGCCGTCGAATAGACATTTGGGTGTTTGCGTTTTCCTTTTTGTTCAGCAATTGGCGCAATAATCGCAAGTGGACTTATTCAGGTGGGTTTACTCCAGAAAAACAGGCAGCAAGACGCAGATCTCAGGCTGTTTGGATTAGGGAAAATTTCTTAGAATTGGGTCCTACGTTTATCAAATTGGGTCAACTATTTTCGACTAGGGCAGATCTCTTTCCCGTGGAATATGTAGAAGAATTATCCAAGCTACAGGATCGGGTTCCTGCTTTTCCCTATGAGCAGGTTAAAGCAACTATCGAATCAGATTTTGCTAAACCAATTGATAAGCTATTTTCTAATTTTGACCCCATCCCTTTAGCAGCAGCAAGTCTAGGTCAGGTACACAGAGCTAAGTTATATAGTGGAGAGGATGTAGTAGTCAAGGTGCAACGACCGGGGTTAAAGCAGTTGTTCACCATAGATCTAGCCATATTACGCCAAATTGCTCGCTATTTCCAAAATCATCCCAAGTGGGGTAAAAATCGGGACTGGATCGGGGTTTACGATGAATGTTGCCGAATTTTGTGGGAAGAAACAGACTATCTCTTGGAAGGACGTAATGCTGATACTTTTCGTCGTAACTTCAGGGGAGAAGATTGGGTATGTGTACCCCGTGTCTACTGGAAGTACGCTTCTCCTAAAGTATTGACCCTAGAGTATATGCCAGGTATTAAAATCAGCCATTATGAAGCGATTGAAGCTGCGGGCTTAGATCGAAAGGTGCTAGCTAGGTTAGGAGCAAAAGCTTATCTGCAACAGATTCTCAATGGTGGCTTTTTTCACGCCGATCCTCATCCAGGAAATATCGCGGTCAATACAGACGGGGCTTTGATTTTTTATGACTTTGGCATGATGGGTCAGATCGAAAATAATATTCGAGAAGGCTTAATGGATACTCTGGTAGGGGTGGCACAGAAAAACTCCGACAAAGTGGTCAAATCTCTGATTAATGTAGGAGCATTAGTCCCCACGGGAGACATGAGTTCAGTACGGCGGTCGATTCAGTTTATGCTGGATAATTTCATGGACAAGCCTTTTGAAGAGCAGTCTGTGGACGCTATTAGCGAAGATTTATACGAAATTGCCTATGGTCAACCATTTCGTTTTCCTGCCACCTTTACCTTTGTGATGCGCGCTTTCTCTACCTTGGAAGGGGTGGGCAAAGGTCTTGATCCCGAATTTAACTTTATGGAAGTAGCTCAACCCTACGCAATGCAGCTTATGACTAATAGCAATAGTTCCAACGGCAACAGTATTTTCGATGAATTAGGTAGACAAGCAGCAGAAGTAGGAACGGCCGCCTTAGGATTACCTGGACGAATCGACGATACAATAGATAAATTAGAAAGAGGGGATTTGCGAGTGCGGGTTCGTTCTCTAGAATCGGAACGAGTGATGCGTCGCTTAAGTGCCATTCAGCTAGGAACAAACTATACTGTATTATTCAGTGCGTTACTAATTTGCGCAACTCTCCTTTTGGTCAGCGAATTCAAGATTGTAGCAGCGATCGCTGCTACGATAGCAATAGTGCCTGGGTGGGCATTACTGCGATTATTAAAGCGTCTTGATCGCATAGACCGTATGTTTTAAAAAGATATCAGGCTACCAGAACTAACTGTTTATGAAGCGTCAATTTATCGGTCTTACGGATACAGGGGTGGTAAGAACAGCCAACCAAGATAGTTACTTTGTTGACGACGAGTTGGGCCGTTTTTTTATTGTAGCTGATGGTATGGGGGGACATGCTGGTGGACAAGAAGCCAGTAAAATCGCTACAGAAGTTATATACGCCTATTTACGACAGCATTGGGATTCTCCCCTTGCCTCAGAGGTACTGCTCAAAGAAGCAGTAGAAAAAGCTAATCTGAGCATTATTGAAGATCAGCAAACTCACCCGGAAAGGCGTGATATGGGTACTACGGTAGTCGTGCTGATTTTTCGGGATGAGCAGCCTTTGTGCGCTCATGTAGGGGACTCTCGTCTTTATCGTTTACGTGGTTCTCATTTAGAGCAGATTACTGACGATCATACTTGGGTAGGAATGGCTCTCAAAAAAGGCGAGATCAATGCCGAACAGGCAAAACTTCATCCCTGGAGGCACGTTTTATCTCAATGTTTAGGCAGAGAAGACCTACAGCATATTGATATTCAAGAATTTGAGGTGCAATCGGGCGATCGCCTATTAATATGTAGTGATGGTTTAACCGAAGAGGTTGCGGACGAACAAATAGAAACCGCTTTAACGAATCTTAATTCTTGTCAAGAAACTGCCCAAGAATTGATTGATGCAGCAAAAGCAGCAGGGGGATCTGATAATATCACTGTAGTTATTGTTGAACAGGAATAATCTTTTGTATGCGATCGCTAAGATCGCATCTCGTCTAAATGCTTGCTGAAATAAAAGAAACTGCTGAGAAATTTGCCCCAAGATTAATTGAAATCCGTCGTCATCTTCATGCCCATCCTGAATTGAGCGGTCAGGAACATCAAACCTCTGCCTACATTGCAGGGGTTTTGTCCTCCTGTGGTTTAAATGTCAAGGAGGCGGTAGGAAAGACGGGTGTAGTAGGAGAATTAGCTGGTTCAGGGAAAGATCCCCGCACCTTAGCAATTCGCACCGACATGGATGCCCTGCCGATTCAGGAACATTCCCAGCTAGAATTTGCCTCGGTAAACCCTGGAATAATGCATGCCTGTGGTCACGATGTTCATTCCACTTTAGGGATGGGGGCAGCCATGGTGCTATCCCAACTACCTGAAAGCTTGCCTGGTAACGTTCGTTTTTTGTTCCAGCCCGCCGAAGAGATTGCCCAGGGGGCAAAATGGATGGTTCAGGATGGAGTAACAGAAGGGATAAATGCTATTTATGGCGTTCATGTATTTCCTTCAATTCCTTCCCGTCGGGTAGGCATTCGCTATGGGGCATTAACCTCGGCGGCGGATGAATTAGAAATTATTATTCAGGGAGAATCTGGACATGGCGCACGCCCTCATCAGGCGGTCGATGCCATTTGGATTGCCGCTCAAGTGATTACTGACCTACAACAAGCAATTAGTCGGACTCAGAATCCTTTACATCCCATTGTCTTGTCTATCGGGCAAATAGAAGGGGGTAGGGCGCACAACGTGATTGCGGATCGAGTCAAGATGATTGGTACAGTGCGATCGCTCCATCCTGAAAGTCATGCCAACTTACCCCAGTGGATTACCAATATTGTCCAGGGAGTTTGTCAGGTCTATGGTGCAAAGTGCCAAGTGGATTATCGTCGAGGAGTTCCTTCGGTGCATAATGACGAAAATTTAACTCAGATTATTGAATCGGCAACCCGAGAAGCTTGGGGTAATGAGAGCGTACAAATTTTACCCGAACCCTCTTTAGGGGCAGAAGATTTTTCAGTTTATCTAGACGGAATACCAGGTTGTATGTTTCGCCTCGGAGTCGGATATGAAAACAAAACCAACTATCCTCTGCATCATCCTAAGTTTGCCATAGACGAAGACGCGATTTTAACTGGAGTAGTGGTCATGGCTTATGCTGCTTATAAGTATTGGCAAGCAGCCGCGTGATTGTTTGGACGTGGATGTCTATGTTACATCAACGTGACGATTTGCATTCTTGGGAAATTGACCTACCTTTGTCTAATTCACACTTAAATAGGTAGGTCAAAAAAACTGAAAATTTCGCAACTTTTTAAATTTTGGGTGTCTGAAGAACCAATTCTTCCGCTCACGAAAAATATAACTCCGAACTCCGAACTCCGCACTCCGAACTCCGAACTCACCTTACTGTAAACCC
>CBDUCX010000275.1:0-7481 GCA_965365755.1 uncultured Pleurocapsa sp. | reverse complement strand
CAGTTGCTATATCTTGATTCTTGACTAGTGAAATAACTACGGGTTGCCAAACTTCCGCAGTTAGGACAGGGAACTCTATAACTATGATTCATAGCAAATTTTTATCAATGAAATTTTTGCAAAGAAATAGAGGCACTTATGAACAGGATGAAGGATTAACATCCTTGAAATAATGCCTCCAATACACTGTAAACTCTAAAGTCTGAGCTGTGCTTCTAAAGTGTTGCTATAGGTTTCATAAGACTGGCTGCCAAAGAAGTTCTCGACTACTTCTCCGTCTCGGAAAACCAAGACAGCGGGGATACTTCTAATGCCGTATTTTTTAGCGGCATCAGGATTTTTATCGATGTCAATCTTAACTACGGTTACGGATTGAGCATACTCTTGAGCAAGCTGATCAATTAGAGGCGCAACCACACGACAGGGTCCACACCAAGTTGCGGTGTAGTCGGCAACTACGAGCTTGTTCTCAGTGATTAACTTTTCAAATTCACTGTGGTCAACGAAATTAGCTTTGGCAATGGAAGTCATTAGTTTAATTTTCTTATTTAATCTTTGTTTACTGTTTACTGGAAAAACTTTTTTAATAAAGCTCATCTTCTTGATGAGTCATGATTTTGCAATCAGAAGTAGGATAGGCAACGCAAGTCAAAACAAAACCTTGTTCTAATTGGTCATCATCCAGAAATGCCTGCTCAGATTGATTTACTGTTCCCGATAAGATTTTTCCTGCACAGCTAGAACAAGAACCAGAACGACAAGATATCGGTAAATCAAGATCATTCTCTTCCGCAGCGTCAAATATATATTGATCATCTGCTACTTCTATGGTTTGATTGATTCCTTCCGCTTCATTAACTAGAGTTACTTGGTAAGTTGCCATAATTTTTCTGAGGTTATTGGGAAATTTGAATGTGAATTAGAAACTTTTATTGATAAACTGACGAATAACAGGGATGCTTAAATTGCTGGAAATAACTATGAGTGCCGAAAATCTGGAAACCCATAATCAAATTTGGCAAAGACTAGAAAAAGGAAGACAAGCTAAGGCTGCTGACGGTGGTTATGCTGGCTATGGTTCTCCTGCATTTGGTCAGAAAGTAGTCAAGGGTGAATTAGTAGCAAATTCTCAGGAACAAGAAATTATTGAATTAATTCGTCGCCATCACAAATCTGGTAAATCTCTTCAACAGATTGCTGATTGGCTCAATGACAATGGCTATAAAACCAAGCGGGGTCAGCAGTGGCGCAGAATATCCATTAAGAGGGTTTTAGACCGCCTCTATGGTAAAAGCAATAAAGTTTCTAGTACTAATCATTTCTCTAGAGCCGAAGGCACACCTTAGAAGCTCATAGTTCTTGTTATTCAAAAGCTTGCTCGTTTTATCTGTTACATCCCTCATGATAAACCTTGAGGAGACTTAAAGCTAGACTCAAGAGCAAAAACATTTTATTTTAGGTAATATCTTTGATAAACCAAGCTTATGATTGAGCCAAGCAAAAATCCAGAAACTCTTGATGAATAGGCAATTTCGAGAGAGTCTCTGATCAAGTCCAAATTTTCTCTTCAAGAAAATTATTGCCTAATAGAAGTTAAATCAAATTAAAATTGATTAATTCATTTCTGAAAACTGAACCAAAAAAAACAAAACAATGATCTTGTATGGAATCTAACGAGGAGCTATTCGCTTCGCCAGACATAGAATCAGCAATAGATCGATCGCCTGTAATCATTGCGCCAGACACATTATTAGTCAATGCGATCGCCTTAATGAGTGACAGATTACTCCGCCGTAAAACGACGGAGCCTGCTGTCACCGTTGGTCAGTCCAGGGGTATTAGCTGCGAGATTACCAAGGACAAAGACTTAGAATTTAATTTAGCTCACAAAAACTATTCCTGTTGCGTCCTAGTCATGGAAGGGTCAAGATTACGAGGAATTTTGACGGAGCGAGATATTGTCAGATTAACTGCTGAGAAACTGGCATTTGAATCAGTAACGGTTGGTTCAGTAATGACTCAACCAGTGGTAACTCTAGCAAAAAGCAATCTTAAGGATATATTTGCTGCCTTGTTCTTGTTTAGACGTTATCGTATTCGCCATTTACCGATTGTCGATCAGCAAGATCGGCTACTAGGTATAATATCTCCAGAAACTATTCGTCAAGCAATGCGACCCACCAATTTACTCAAGTTAAGAAGGGTGTCGGATGTGATGAGTAAAAATATTATTCATGCACCTTCGACAGATACAGTATTAAGCATCGCCCAATTGATGGCTAAACATCGAGTTAGTTGCATCATTATCACTGAAGCCGACGAAGAAGAGAACATCTTAATTCCTGCGGGAATTATTACCGAAAGAGATATCTTACAGTTTCAATTTTTGGAAGCAAGGTTAGATAAATTAGAAGCAGGACAAGTTATGAGCAGTCCTTTGTTTCTCTTGAGTCCTGAAGATTCTTTATTGGCAGCTCATCAAGAAATGCAGCGTCGTCGGGTTCGTAGATTAGTTGTCTCTTGGAATTGGGGCAGAGAATTGGGAATTGTGACTCAGACAAGTATGCTGCGTATTTTCGATCCGATGGAGATGTATAGCGTAATTGAAACTTTACAAAGTACGGTACGGCAACTAGAACAAGAAAAAGCAGATCTTTTAAACTTGGTTAATAAACGAAAGTAATCAAAGATAAGAAAATATACCTAAAGACTTAATCGAGGATTAAAATATCTGGCTTGATATCAGTGGCGATCGCAAATCCCAAACGGGCTGTAATCCTTGAAGATAAACCTTTTACAGGTACGAGGGCATAGTTTTCTAGCTCGGCAAATTCTAAAATATCCTTGGCTTGCGATCGCATCTCAAAATGGTAAAACACGAGGGTTTTGTATGTCCTCTAAATGCTAATAAAATCATCTACCGTAATATCTGCTGCACTAACATTATGAATGATCGCTTCCGACCCCACCAATTAAAGTATCATTCCCTCCATTGCCCACTAGAATGTCATTACCAGCATTGCCTTGAAAGGCATCATTCTGGGCACCACCATATAGGGTATCATTGCCACCATTTCCTTTGATAAAGGTTTTGATATCAAGAGCGTTAGTGGCATCAATTACATTAGCACCATCCCCACCATAGAGGTTAGCATCTTCAATACTGATAATTGTGTCTGTCCCATCTCCCGTTACTTGAGTATCAGTCAGAGTAAGATCATTATCGCTAGTTACAAAAATGCGATCGCTTCCTCCTTGACCATTTAAGATATCATCTCCTCCATTGCCAATTAAGACATCGTTCCCATAACCACCGAGAATGGTATCATTCTTGTCCCCACCTCGCAGGGTATCATAGCCACCATTACCTTTAACTAGGGTTGAGATCTCAGTAGCGCTAGTGGCATCAATAATGTTGCTTTGGTTATCTCCTGTGAGGTGAGCATATTCGAGAAGTGCGATCGCATCTGTGCCATCTCCTGTTACTTGAGTATCTGTCAGGGTGATATTGTGATTACTAAAGACAAAAAAGCGATCGCTTCCAGTACCACCATCTAAGGTATCGTCTCCTGCCTCACCCACTAAGGTGTCATCACCATCACCACCGTTCAAGATATCATTACCGTCTTTGCCCTGAATCAGATCGTCATTATTTCCCCCAGTTAGAAAATTAGCTTCGCCATCCCCTACCAGAGTCATAGCTGCTTCTTGGTTTTCAATATAAACAGGTACTCCTAATTCGGTTTCATTATTGGCAAAAGTTGCTCCCGTAAGTCCCGTCAGATTTAAGATAAAAGTTTCGGTATTCTCGTCATAGATAGTATCTTCGAGGGTTTCTACTTCTACTGTGGCAGTTGTCTCTCCTGCGGGGATAGTTACCTGTCCTGATGTGGCTGTATAGTCTAAACCTGCAACTGCATCACCATCTGCGGTACTGTAGTCAAACACTATATCTACAGGCGCAGCATAAGCCAACTCAAAGTTAAAACTAGCGGGACTACCTTCGATGGTATTAATTTCCCTAACTTCTATTGTGGGGGTGATTTCCAGGGTTTGGGTACTGATTCTGACATCGGCAAACTGGATAAATTCAACGTCCGTTAAACTATCTGTATTGTTATAGCTCAGGATATTACCTACTCGACGCAAATATATATTATTTTCATTACCTTGATAGACGACATCATCATAGACTACAGTATCAATATCTGCTCCACCATCAAGGCGATCGCTCCCTGACCCTGGAGTGATGGTATCATTACCTCCATGTCCATAAATGGTATCGCTTCCTGCATCACCATTGAGGAGATTATCTCGATTGTTCCCGACGATATAGTCACCCCCTGCACCACCGTTTGCTCCTAAGTCGGGATATCCCAGAGTGATGGTGTCGTCATCATCCCCACCGTTACGCATTCTTTCCAAGGGGTCTGGGTTTGCTTCTTCGTCAATGGGATTACCATTACTGTCTGTGGTTTCTCCTTCTCCTGCGGTGACGGTGTAGTCTACGGTGGTAGTGGGTAGGTCGTTGTTAAAGACTACTTCGGCGGTAATCACATTCTCCGCATCGATGCTGACATCTAAGTTTTCGATACTTCCTTCATAGGTTAAGCCTAGGGGACTATCGGTTAGTTGGTTTGCGGGGATGGTTTCCACTACCTCTCCATCCACCAGAATCTTTACCTCTGACACATCGGTTGCTAATCCTGATTTATTTAATTCATCGGAGAGATTAGCGATATCACTGACTAAGACACCATCGTTAGAATCAACAAAGTTAAGTTGACCGCTAGTCACTGCCCCTGGTTCATTGGGTTCTTCATTGATGCCAAATGCCTGAACATGGGAAAATCGCCGTAAGTTTTGGGCATCTTGATGGTAACTAACGTCACTGGGGTCAAAAAAGTTGGTCTGGGATTTGCCGTCGGTAACGAAATAGGCAATGTTGGAGGTATTTAAAAGGTCTAATGGGGATTGCGACAGAAAGTTCAATCCTTGATGGAGAGCATCATTATATTTTGTCCCTTCGCTGGTGGGTGCAGTAGTTAAGCTTTGAATGATGGAGATGGCTTGTTCTGCCGTGAGATTGAAGTAAGGGTTGGCAAAGCGACTAAAGGAAATTACCGAAAAGTTACTATTTTCTGCCACACCTGTATCGATGTAGTAGTTGATCAAGTCGATATAGGCATCCTTAGCGGTTTGTAATTCCTCTGCGTCCATACTGCCAGAGGTATCCAAGATATAGGAGATGTTGTATTGTGTGTCTGGTTTATAGGGGGAGATATTTAGGCTGTAGTCGATGTCACCATCCAGCATAGAGATGGGTGCTGTGAGGGAGACATGGGGTGGGGTTACGGGGTCTGGGGTGAAGTTTACTGGTGGTTCGACGTATACTTGTTCTGATACGGTGTTGGCTATTCCGTCTTCTAGGGGTAAAGGGATAATTCGGGATACTGTTTCTGGTGAAACAGATTCTAATTGTGCTGTTTCTACAAGAGTATCTTGGAACTGAGCAAACTCTATATTTTTCAACTCATCAATACCGTCTTCAGGATGAGTAAAAGTTATAGAATCATAACCTCCAAATATAGACTCAGATATTTCATAATCGTAGTTTTCAAAATCATCAGAGAAGATTGCTACATCTTCCCCTTTCCTACCATCAAGTAGATCATTACCTGCTCCTCCATCAAGAGTATCATCTCCTCCGTCAGAATAAGAATATTGAGGGCTTTCTCCAATAAGCCGATCATCTCCTCCAAGACCTTCAATAATATCATTCCCGTTGATGCCGTAAATGACATCATTATCATCATCCTCTCCTAAGATCAGAGCATTTTTAGTAGTAGAGTTATCAATGATAGATGTAATTTCAGTTATTTCCGAATCAGTTAGATCAATAATAACCAGGCTATCTTTTTTGGTCTGAGAATAATAAGTCGAGTCAAAAACACGGTTAATACCATAGATATAGTTGTCCATTGCGTGATTGCTAAGTATTGGTATTGCAATACCTACATTAATCATTGGGATCTCAACACTTGATTGATGTTCTGCACCAACAGCAATATAGAAATTAGTTGTCGAATTATTTGGATTAGCCCCCTCACTACTATATCCAGCGTATTCTTCAAGACCTAAATTTCCAGCTTCATGTACAACTTCATATACTGTATCATTCTCGTAACCAATATTAAGAATACGAGTATCGGAAGGATCATTACTTGCAATAGGAGATGCAAGAGATACTGCTGAGTATATTAATTCAGGATGTTCAGCCATAAATAATTCTGTCATGGCAGCACCTAGACTATGACCAGTTACTAATATTCTGGATACTGAATTAGCCTTAGTATATTGATCAAAAGCTTGAAAAAGTGGCTCAAATAAATTATAAAAATCTGGAAATCTAGTCCAATAATTACTGTCACCTTCTTCTCTAGTACCGCGAAAAGAAATAATCAAATTATCTCCAGACTTAAACACTGTTGCATTAGCATCACCACCATCAGGGGCATTGCGGGTAAAAGTATCTTCTACAATAAATTCAGAGTTAAGCCCGTAACTAATTAATTCAGGAGTAATTGCTGTCCATCCATTCAGGTTAGCTTGGTTACTATATGCTTGTTGTGAAGCAGAGGCTAAAAGTTTTATGTCTGATTCAGATAGAGTTGGATGAGTAAATAGCATAATAATTCAGTTAATTTATAATATAGAAAATGAACAATAAAATTCTTGTAAATGCAAATCAATGATTTACTTAATCAAATCCGTTTTTTTTGCAATTTCATATTTAGCTTTTTTATTTTTTCTGAGAGTACACATGAAAAATATTCTTTTAACCTCTCTTTGTATGGGATTATCAACATATTTATTTCTTTATTACTTTTCAATCAACTTTGTTCGTTGCTTTGATATTTTTTTAATTAATATTCTAAATATTACTGATCTTCAAGGAATTATCGTTCTATTAGTTGTAGCTTATGCTAAACCAATATCTATTCTCATGGGAATATTAGTGGCAACAATATTTCTCTTGAAAAAAGAATTATTAAATTCATTAAAGATTGATCCTGAGAAAGATAAAGTTAAGGAAAAATAGGATAGTTCTATTAAAGCTTGATAAAAATAAATTATCCATCGTTAAATTTAATTAGTTACTATTAACTAGTAGCGTAAAATAGATCAATTCTCTAAGTAATTCTAACTAATATTATTGAGTGAACTGTTGAAGCCCAAAGACTACAAACTAGCTAATTGAAACAATTCTCTATTCAACTGAAAATGTCTATAAAATGTGTTCAATAGATTTAATAGGGATTGTGACAGGAAGTTCAATCCTTGATTAAGAGCATCATTGTATTTTGTTCCTTCGCTGGTGGGGGCGGTGGTCAAGTTTTCAATGATGGAGATGGCTTGTTCTGCCGTTAGATTGAAGTAGGGGTTGGCGAAGCGACTAAAGGAAATGACGGAAAAGTTAC
>CBDUCX010000274.1:0-7506 GCA_965365755.1 uncultured Pleurocapsa sp. | reverse complement strand
TTAACTTTGTTGATTCTAACGATGGTGTCTTAGTCAGTGATATCGCTAATCTCTCAGCCGAATTAAATAAATCAGGATTAGCAGCCGATGTGTCAGAGGTGAAGATCCTGGTAGATGGAGAGTTAGTAGAAACCATCCCCGCCAATCAATTAACCGATAGTCCCATAGGCTTAACCTATGAAGGAAGTCTTGATAACTTAAATGTCAGCATCGATGCGGAGAATGTAATTACCGCCGAAGTAGTCTTTAACAACGACTTACCCACCACCACTGTAGACTACACCGTCACCGCAGGAGAAGGAGAAACCACAGACAGTAATGGTAATCCCATTGACGAAGAAGCAAACCCAGACCCCTTGGAAAGAATGCGTAATGGTGGGGATGATGATGACACCATCACCCTGGGATATCCCGACTTAGGAGCAAATGGTGGTGCAGGGGGTGACTATATCGTCGGTAATAATCGCCATAATCTCCTCAATGGTGGTGCAGGAAACGATACCATTTATGGACATGGAGGCAATGATACCATCACTACTGGGTCGGGAAAAGATCGCGTTGACGGTGGAGCAGATATTGATACTGTAGTCTATGATGATGTCGTCTATCAAGACAATGACAATATATTCTTACGTCGAGTAGGTAATATCCTTAGCTATAACAATACAGATAGTTTAACGGACGTTGAATTTATCCAGTTTGCTGATGTCAGAATCAGTACTCAAACTTTGGAAATTACACCCACCATAGAAGTTAAGGAAATTAATACCATCGAAGGTAGTCCCGCTAGTTTTAACTTTGAGTTGGCTTATGCTGCGCCTGTAGATATAGTGTTTGACTACAGTACCGCAGATGGTGATGCAGTTGCAGGTTTAGACTATACAGCCACATCAGGACAGGTAACTATCCCCGCAGGAGAGACAATTGCCACTATAGAAGTAGAAACCCTCGAAGATACTATCTATGACGAGAATACCGAAACCTTGATCTTAAATCTGACGGGACTTAGGGGAGCAACTTTTGCCAATAATGAAACCGCATTAGGAGTACCTGTCTATATTGAAAACCAACAAGCAGCTATGACTCTGGTGGGGGATGGCGAAGCTAATTTTCTAACTGGCGGGAATAATAACGATCTGATTCAGGGTAAGGAAGGTAATGATATCTTGAACGGTGGTGATGGTGATGACACCTTAGTGGGTGAGGCAGGAGACGATACCTTAGATGGTGGTACTGGAAGCGATCGCTTTTTTATCTTTAGTAATCACAATATCACTCTGACAGATACTCAAGTAATAGGAGATGGTACAGATGCGATCGCACTTCTCGAATATGCTCACCTCACAGGGGATAACCAAAGCAACATTATTGATGCCAGTAGCACCACCGAGATCTCAACCCTAGTCAAAGGAAATGGTGGCTATGATACGGGTGAACGAAAAAATGTGTGGTCGTGAAAAAAATAAGTAATGAGTAATGAGTAAATTATTTTTCTTTCAATTTATTAATTGAAACTATTAATATCTTAATAATCCGTTCGTTTTCTTCTATCATACTTTGAAATTTTAATTGAGGTACTAGCTCTGATTTAACCATTATTTTTATCCAATAGAGAGTTTCATTAGCTTCTTTTAAAACTATAGAATGCTTATTGATAAAATCTTGAGTTGATTGTGCAAACTTAGCTTCTGAACAGTTTGCTCCTATTGAAGTCCCGCTTCTCAAGAATTGTTTTGACAAGACCTTGCCTGCATCATCAAAATGCCTTTTGTTTAGTTCGCAATAAGCTTTAATAACTCTTATAGCAAAATCTTCAGTTCTTTCTTGAATACTTATTTTTGCGTTATTATTAATCATGAATAAAAAAGAATATAGTAATTCAATTTTACTTGATAAGTAATGGGTCTTTACTCATTACTTATTACTCATTACTTATTACTTAAACTAAGTATTACTGATAATGCAGAGGAAACTGCTACCTTGATTGCAGACACAACTAACAACAATCAACTTTTAGCGATTATTAATCAGGTTAGTGCAGCATATATTACAGTAGATGATTTTATTAGCATTTAGAGGGCATACAAAACCCAGCGCATTCCAGCAGAAATAAATAGTGAGTAGAAAGTAAGTAGCTGTTATGAACTGCGTACTCCAGTACTAATAAAAATGTATTTTCAAGTCAGGTGGAATGATTCTGCTATTTAGTATTGGTGTACTATGCTGCGTCTGTACAGTGGTTAGTAGGTGACCAGACAGCTACCATTGGCTTTATAGCGTTTCTTAAATTAGTGGAGTACAACTAACCACTAACTACTAACCATATGCGTAGCGGTATCCTTTAGGACTAACCGAAATCAAGACACAAAGACTGTACTTAATTCAAACGAGAACCGCTATATTCTCTTTTATTTTAGTTTTATATTTTTTTTAGATGCGAGAAATTTTGATTGGTCAACAAGGACTAATTACTATGGCATTAAATCACTAATTATTAAAATACCAGTTATGATTGTTATACGGTAAATTAATACTTTCACGCGATCGCATTATCAGAAAATCCTCTATTGTATAAAAGTAAAATCTATACAAGATCAAGCTTCAAGGTACTTATGTTAGGCAGTCAGGCTATTAAATAGCGAGCAATACAATAAATATGCTATACTTTTTAAAAGTTTCAGATTTATTTAATGTTCAATCAACTACTTTTTTAGTAGCAAGCAAAAAAACAAGCAACATCTACTGAAAGGTTTGCTGATAGTTGATTTGAGGAAACAAACTTATTAGTTAATTTCCTAATTTTTGGTGTACAAATAAGTATAATTACGGGTAAGCTCTGGACAGTTGCAACTATAAGACTGTTAAAGAGGCGAAATGGCATTTTGTCACCAAAGCTTTGACCATTCAAATGTTTTACTAGCCTCGGCAATTTTTAATAAATGTATAAGCCTTTAAAATCATTTGGGCAATAATAATTTACCTATATCTTTAGGAGATAAAAATGAGAAAATTAGTATTTGCAGGTTTAGGAGCTTTGGTTTTTGCTTCTTCAACTTTTTGTTTAGCAGCTTCAGTTTCGGCCAACAAGATGATTGAGGGAATTACGGTTCGTCAAGGTTCAAGGATTACTCCTTATAACTTAGTTAGTAGTGGTTACCAAGGTTTATTGAAGCCTTTTGGAATTCCCGGTGCTAGTGTTTTTGTACGTAATGCTCAATCGGGGAAATTAACGGCTGTGGAATTGATCCAAGCAGGAATTACTTCGGGAAGACTTGCCGAAAGTGCCCTTGAGGATCGTTCATATGTGCAGGCTGTTGATAATGTACTAACGCGCAATGTTCGTAAATAGATCCCTCGTTCCTAGGTGCAAAAGTTCATATGTGCAAACTGTTGAGCATGTTGTAATACCCATGGTGCGGAACTGATATTATCCACCTTCGCCGACCTTAAGGTCTTTGGTGAATTAAATCTTGTTGACTAGTTTGTGTTTATATCAGGAGATACTAAATTGAGTCGTCTACAAACTTTAGAAAAGTTCGATCAGTCTGTGTGGCTGGACTACATCCGACGTAGTTCCATCGTCAGTCATGAATTAGAACGTTTAATTAGCGAAGATGGTCTAAAAGGTGTTACCTCCAACCCTGCTATTTTTGAAAAGGCAATTGGGGGAAGTACCGACTATGATACGGCTATTCGTACTCTAGAACAAGAGAGCGATCGCGATGCTATGTCTCTTTATGAGCAATTAGCAATCGAAGATATCCAGGCAACAGCGGATATTTTAAAGCCAGTTTATCAAAAAACTAATCGTCGAGATGGTTACGTTAGTTTAGAGGTTTCACCCTATCTCGCCAACGATACAGAGCAAACAATTGTGGAGGCTCGTCGTCTTTGGCAAGCGGTGGACAGAGAAAACCTGATGGTTAAGGTTCCTGCTACGGAAGCTGGAATTCCCGCAATTAAGCAATTAATTAGTGAGGGAATCAATATTAACGTCACCTTGTTATTTGATCGTAAATATTACGAGGCAGTAGCAGAAGCCTATATTAGTGGCTTAGAAATCTTTGTCCAATCTGGTGGAGATCCCTCGCGGGTTGCCAGTGTTGCCAGCTTTTTCATCAGTCGCATTGACAGTAGTGTTGATAGTTTGATTGAAGCCAAGCTGAAGCAGACTAACGATCCTAGTAAAACTGAGATGCTCAAAAGTTTACTGGGTAAAGTTGCGATCGCCAATGCTAAGGTAACTTATCAAGGTAGTCAAGAGCTTTATCAAAGTGAACGTTGGGAGACGTTAGCTCTTAGAGGGGCGCAACCTCAGCGTTTACTATGGGCAAGTACAGGAACTAAAAATCCTCAGTACAGTGATGTTTTGTATGTTGAGGAATTAATCGGCTCTAATACTGTCAATACAGTGCCTCCTGCTACTTTAACTAACTTCCGCGAACACGGAAATTCACGTTATAGTCTGACAGAAAATGTGCCAGAAGCTGAAGAAACTCTGGTTAATTTAGAAAAAGTTGGCATTTCTCTCACAGAAGTAACTGATAAATTGCTGGCTCAAGCCGTAAGTTCATTTGCTGAAGCATTTGACAAGTTATTGAGTACGGTAGAAAAGAAACGAGAAGTGGTCTTGGGTGAGGAACTAGACAGCTTGTCTTACAAATTATCCGAGGATCTGGAGCAAAAAGTACAGGCTTCTCTAGATGATTGGCGTCAACAGGGTAAAATTCGCCGTCTTTGGGAGCGAGATGCTTCTTTGTGGACTAATCAGGACGAGAATCGCTGGTTAAGTTGGCTCTGTACGACTGAAGATCAGATAGGACATATCGAACGCTTACAGCAGCTAGCTAAAGAAGTTAAGCAAGAATTTGAGTACATTTTACTATTAGGCATGGGTGGCTCTTCCCTTTGCCCCGAGGTAATGAAGCTCACCTTCGGTAAAATTGCTAATTTCCCTGAACTACTGATTCTGGACTCTACAGATTCTGCTCAAATTAAATCTGTGGAAGGGAAAATCGACTTAACTAAGACCTTGTTTATTGTTTCTAGTAAGTCTGGTAGTACCCTAGAACCCAATATCTTTAAGCAATATTTCTTCCAGCGTCTGAGCGAGGTAGTTGGTGCAGAAGCTGCGGGGCAACATTTTATTGCCGTTACCGACCCTGGTTCTAAGCTGCAAAAAGTGGCAGAAAAGGATAATTTCCGCCATATTTTCTTTGGTTTCCCCAGTATTGGCGGACGTTACTCAGCTTTGTCCAACTTTGGTATGGTTCCTGCTGCTGCCATGGGTGTTAATATGCCTAAATTCTTGGATATCACCGAAGAAATGGTACATTCCTGTGCGCCTTCGGTTCCCGCTGAAGATAACCCTGGGGTAGTTTTAGGAACGTTGCTTGGTGTATTAGCCAATGAGGGACGAGATAAAATCACTTTAATTACTTCTCCTGGTATCGGTGATATGGGTGCCTGGCTAGAGCAATTACTAGCGGAATCTACTGGTAAGGAAGGTAAAGGATTAATTCCCGTTGATCTTGAACCATTAGGAGAACCCGAATTATATGGTGACGATCGCCTGTTCGTCTATCTGCGATTAACTTCCACTCCCGATCCCGCACAGGATGCAGCGGTGGAAAAACTCAAGGAAGCAGGACACCCCACAGTTTGTATCTCAGTTAAAGACCGCTATCATATCGGACAAGAGTTCTTCCGTTGGGAAGTAGCCACAGCAGTAGCTGGTTCGATTATTGGCATCAATGCCTTCAATCAACCCGATGTGGAAGCTAGTAAAATTGTCACCAAAGAATTGACTGCCGAATACGAACAAACTGGAGCTTTGCCTGCTGAGTCACCAATTTTCAGTGAATCGGGAGTTCAGTTATTTACTGATGCTAAAAATACCACTTATCTCACCGAGAAAGTTGGTAGTGAAGCTGATTTGGCTCAATATTTACAGGCTCATTTAGGGCGATTGAAAGTTGGAGACTATTTTGCTCTGTTGGCTTACATGGAAATGAACCAACCCCACCAAGAGCAACTGCAAGGGATCAGAAAATCAATCCGCGATCGCTTTAAAGTTGCCACCTGTCTCGGATTTGGCCCGCGTTTTTTACATTCCA
The DNA here is from genome assembly GCA_965365755.1 of uncultured Pleurocapsa sp. Classification (GTDB taxonomy): domain Bacteria; phylum Cyanobacteriota; class Cyanobacteriia; order Cyanobacteriales; family Xenococcaceae; genus Waterburya. The sequence goes on along the minus strand of CBDUCX010000274.1, from coordinate 1,390 downwards.
CGGGACAGGCTTACAAGGGTGGACCCAATACAGGAGTTTTTCTGCAAATTACCTGTGATGATGCGATCGAACTACCAGTACCCCAACAAAAATATAGTTTTGGCGTGGTGAAAGCAGCCCAAGCACGGGGAGATTTCCAGGTACTAGTTGACCGCGATCGCCGAGCTTTGCGAGTTCATCTTGGCAGAGATGTTGAAGCTGGGTTGGCAACTTTACAAGAGGCAATGAAACAGATTTAGCAAGATTGGTTACCGCAGAAGTCGGTAATTTGCCGCAATAAACATAATAAATTCAAATTAGGAGAAAACCATGGAAATTGGTGTTATCGGTTTAGGTCGTATGGGAGCTAATATTGTACGACGCTTGATGAGACAAGAACATCAGTGTGTTGTCTATAATCGAACTCCCGATAAAGTTCAGCAATTAGAATCCGAAGGTGCATTTGGCGCAACCTCGATCGCCGATCTAGTGTCTAAATTACCTAAGCCTGCTGTAGTGTGGGTGATGGTTCCAGCAGGGCCAGCCACAGAGAAAACCATTGCTGAGTTAGCCAAGGTAATGGAAGCGGGAGATATTATTATCGATGGTGGTAATACTTATTTCAAAGATGATGTACGTCGTGCTAAATCCCTAGCCGAACAAGGTATTCACTATGTAGATGTCGGCACCAGTGGCGGAGTTTGGGGCTTAGAACGAGGCTACTGTATGATGATTGGTGGCGAAACTGAAGTTGTGCAACATATCGACCCCATTCTCAATACTTTAGCACCAGGGATCGGTGACATTCCCCGAACTCCAGGACGCGATCGCGCAGAAGGTACTTCTGAAGAGGGTTATTTACATTGTGGACCCGTCGGTGCAGGGCACTTTGTCAAAATGGTTCACAACGGTGTGGAATATGCCTTGATGCAGGCTTATGCTGAAGGTTTTGATATTTTCAAAAATGCCACTTCTGAAGAAGTCGCCGAGGAATATCGTTATGACTTAAACATTGCAGACATTGCCGAAGTATGGCGACGTGGTAGCGTAGTTGGTTCTTGGTTACTAGATTTATCTGCTATGGCATTGTTAGAAAATCCTACTTTGTCCAACTATACAGGAGCGGTACAAGATTCTGGCGAAGGACGTTGGACGGTAATGGCAGCGGTAGAAGAAGCGGTTCCCGCAGAAGTTCTGTCCGCATCTCTTTATGCCCGTTTCCGTTCCCGACAAGAACATACTTTTGCCGATAAAGTTCTCTCGGCAATGCGGTTTAAGTTTGGCGGACATACGGAGAAAAAATAAATAGCTAAATAGTTAATTACTAATAGTTAATCGAAAGGTGGGCATTGCCCACCCTACATCTACTTGATGTATGTCTTAAAAAAGTTATTAGTAGTAGCGCGTCTAG
>CBDUCX010000273.1:0-7532 GCA_965365755.1 uncultured Pleurocapsa sp. | reverse complement strand
TATAAAGCCAGTTTTGGGCTTGTTTGGGCTTGATTTTTGTTTAAGTCCCGTTAGGTAATCGCCTTAGACCAACAGCTAAACGCTCATAACTTGTGAGCTAACTCACTCAGCATCTAGGTGTAATTTCTTTGACCGCTATGAATCCTTCGGCAGTACCATTAAGCCAGTTAAGTAGTTCTGAAAGTGCCGAAACTGTTACTGGTTCTCGAATAGATGGCGAAAGGCGTATTTCATGAGTAGTGACAATTGGTGCTGGTTTGACTATCGGCAGTTGCATCTTTCTCTGCTTTGGTCGGAAAAATGTCTGAGGTTATTTAATCACACTAGATGTCAGATAGGGAAATGGCTAGGGCAAATCACAACAGTCGAGCAATCAAGATAAAACAAACATCAAAAAATAACAAATAATATCCAACAATTTATAATAACAGCAAACTTTTCTTGAGTAATGATTATGAGTTTAGGAGTATAATAAATTTTTAAAATCAAGGAACTACTATGAAGCCTTTCAGAGCGTTAATCTGGAGAACTCAGGAGTAACTGTATTATGGGAATCGATCTGCAAATTAACCAAACTGATTTAGAAGGTGCGTATCTCGTTGAACCGTTTCATGTGCATGATAATAGAGGCTCCTTTTATAAGTACGTTGATGAAGGATCTTTTCGTGAGGTTGGGTTGGTAAATAGCTTTCGTGAACAATTTTATTCTGAATCGGGTGAGCGTGTGATTCGGGGGATGCATTATCAGGAACCACCAGAAGCACTGACGAAGTTGGTCTATGTGGTGTCTGGTGCCATCATTGATGTGGTCCTCGATATTCGTAAAGCATCACCAACTTATGGTTCCTTTATTGATTATGAACTGTCATATGACAATAAACGTGCTCTCTATATACCGCCGGGTTTTGCACATGGTTTTTCAGTATTGGGAGATCATGCGCGTGTTATGTATTTACAAAGCGGCGTTTATTCAACTATGCATGACGCGGGTATTCATTGGGATTCTTTCGGAATGGATTGGGGAATCGCAAATCCTGTGATATCAGAGCGCGATGAGAGGCTACCAGCATTCGGAGATTTTGCGACACCCTTTTAACTATTGATTAATTGTTAAGAAAAATATGACTGAAGAATAGCAAATTTGAGAAACGCTACATCAGACTTCTGCTTTCAAAATGTCAGTGTAAAGAGAGGCATAATAGCGTGCTTGTAATTCCTGCGAAAATTCCTGTTCGGCTTTCTCACGAGCTCGAACGCACAGTTTTTGATGTCGCTCTTTACTTTCCAGTATCCAAGCTATTCCTTTCGCTAAATCTTCTACCTCAAAGGGTTGAGCCATATATCCATTTTGCTGGTGCTCAATTATCTCTGGCATCCCACCAATCTTAAAAGCGGCGCAAGGAGTCCCACAAGAGATCGCCTCCACTACTGTGTTGGGCAAGTTATCTTGAAGAGACGGTGCGACTAAGACATCCGCAGCAGCATAGACTTGCGCTAAAGAGATATCATCGCTCAATTTCCCCAAATAATGAGTTTTAAATTCCCAGGACTCTTGATTATCTGGTTGTGAAGAACCAACTACAATCAGCTCGATTTTGTCCTGCCATCCTAACTGGCATAGGCTTTGCAAAGCTGCCCGAAGAAAGTGATATCCCTTACGGCGATTGCTAGTGGCTTTAATTGCTCCAAACATAACCAATTGCTTGTTTTGAGGCAAGTTGAGTATCTTCCGCACTATCTGGCGATTGACTGGTTTGTATTTTTGTAGATCGAGACCATTGGGAATCACCTCAACTCGTAAATTTCTAAACAGAGAACTAGAGCTAGCGCATTTAGCTAACCACTTACTCGGAGTAACAATAGTCAAGGGAACATTTTTCCAAGCTTGAGATTTTCGCTGCCAAATCCAACGGGATAGATCGCAGTTTTTATTACTTTTAAGTTGAGGACAAGCACCACAGGACTCAACGTATCGACCACAGTTTTGATCGTAATAACATCCTCCTGTAAAAGGCCACATATCGTGAAGAGTCCAGATAATAGGTCTCTCTAAATTTACCAGGGTTTCGATACGCAGTTGACTATTATGAATCCAGTGCAAATTAATTAAATCTGGATTGAGTTTAGTAGCCCTAGAATTGATTGTATCTGGGAGCCACTGAGTAGAAAATGATATTTGAGTATCCCGCCGATAAAATTTTGGAGGGATTGTATCTAAAATTCCTCCCAGTTTGGCAATGGTATTATCTACGATGTTTTGAGGAGCAACTACAGATGAATCTTCACTGACTTTAGTTTGTACCAGCATTTGAGAGTTGACTTTAATTTCCTGAAGCCCTTGATGTAATCGATAAGCAGCACGGGCAGATCCCTCTTTCTGATCCGAAGTGCTGATATGTAGTATTTTCATATCTAATACTATTGTACCCATTTTATAACTTCAAAGGCTTCTGCAAAATCCGTAGAGGCTTTCAGGCCATATACCTGTGCCTGAACTCTGACAAAGTGTTCCCACTTGCCAAGAGTTCTTTGATTCTCAGTTGCAAAAATGCGGATAAGCTCTTGTTTCTCGTCTATGTAGTTATTAATTTCCATAAACATTCGAGGATTAAAATTATCATTGCTCATATACCAGTTGCTGCAATAGCACAATACTTTGCCGATGTGCCTTGAGCAATGTATCGAACTTTGAGCTACCATTTGGTGATCGTGATTAGAGTCCCCGGACCAGTGGGTTAATATAAGATCGGGTTTAATCTTTTCTATTTTATTTAAGATAAAAGCATTTAAGGGTTCATCAAACTCTAGTTGTAAGTTCTTAAAGGTGCCAATGATTAACTCCGCTTTTAATTTTGACGCAGACCTTTGAGCTTCCTGACGTGCATCTGCTGAAGAGCGGATCAATTCTCCTTCAGGATTGTAATAACCAGAATCTGAAACAATTAGAATATGGAGATCATGGCCGTCATCTCTCCAACGGGCAAGAGAACCACCACAACCAAGTTCAACATCATCTGCATGAGCGCCTATAGCCAGAATTTTCATAATCTACAAATTGTTTCTGTTCAAAATAGATAGGATAGTCTCTTTGGGCTCTGGCCAGTTGATTCGGGTTTCCTATATCAATCCAGTATTCATGAATGGGAAAGTTCTTCACATTAAATCCATTTTCAATGGCCAGGTTGATCAATGTAGGCATGTCCAGATATTCATTCTTCTTGATTAGATTAAGTACTTTTGGATGAATGATGTAAATGCCAACATTGGAAAAATAAGTGTAAGAGGGTTTTTCTCTTATGTTAAGAACCTGAAAGTCCAGAACATCTATTACTCCGTAAGGAATTTCCTGCTCTTCTTTACGTATAGCCAGCGTAATATCTGACTGATTTCTGTTGTGAAAATCCAACATAGATGTATAGTCAATGTTGGTTAGAATATCTGCATTTATAACGAAAAAGCTGTCTGTAGGTTTTTTCTTTAAAAGTCCTAAAGAGCCCGCTGTACCCAGACGTTTGGGTTCCATAATATAATCTACTTTAGATTCGAGTGTGGGTTGGGATTTTACTGCTTTACGAATCTTCTCCGATTTGTAATTCAAGGTTAAAGTAAAATCTCCAAAACCGCTTTTCAATAATTGATCCAGTAAGATAAATAAAATAGGAGTTCCGCCTATTTCAATTAGAGGTTTGGGAATCGTATGGGTAATGGGATGAAGCCGCGTCCCAAGTCCACCAGCCATTATAATAACTTGATTAGAAATTGGGTTGGATTGCATCAGTTGATTGCTAGTTATTAAATCAACAACAACACCTTTATCATTTACAACGGGAAGCTGATGACATCCGAACATCGTGATTAGATTAAGCATTTCAGATTCGCTGGTTTGCGGAGAAACAATATGAGGGTTTTGGTTCATGACTTTGTTTACAGGCGAATCCAGTGGAATCTTATTTAGAATGATTCTACGGACATCCGAATCGGTTAATATGCCCACGAGTTTAAAATCTTCTGTAACTACAATTACAATTTTTTTAGAAACCTGATTTAATACCTGAATTGCTTCAGAAATGGTAGTTTCTGCCGATATGCAAAGTCGTTTATCAAAAAACATATTTGCCCTCATTGTGTTTATTATTCTCCCTATTTATCGGCAGAATTAAAATAATAATTGTTAAGCTATAGCGGTTCTTACTTTAAATAAGGTACGGTATGGATGCTCTGATTTAGATAAGTGATTAGTTGTACTCCACTATTTTAAGAAACGCTATGATTGCCCCATGCACTATATATATTAGAGGTGAGAACACTAAAAAAAACTTATATTTATAAAGTAAAATATCACAGAAAAGATAATACTTCAATTTATTCGTTATGGTTTGTTGAAATTACTGGTCGGTTGGCTTGATTATTTGATCTTTTATTCTTGGGAATACTTTAACCTTATCAATATCTTATTCTTTTATAGAGGAGGGTAAAGATAATTTAAACATTGTAAATATCGGTCTTAAACTTTTGCAAATTTTTTGGACATGAGTACCAGTCAATGCAGGCTGAAAGTCCTTCTTCCAAAGATACTTTTGGGATATAGTCGGACAAATTTTGAATCTTACTGTTATCTGCCAATAGACGCTGAACCTCTGATTTTTCAGGTCGAAGACGTTCTTCTTCAACTTCAAAAGTAACATCTTTATTCATGAGATTAGCGATGAGAGGGAAAAGATCAGCAATTGAAATTTCACGTCCGGAACCAAAGTGAATGCTTTTACCAATAGCCTCAGAAGATTCTGCTAACTTCACAAAGGCATCACAGGTATTTTGCACAAAATTAAAATCGCGGGTAGGAGTAGTAGCTCCTATTTTAATAATATCTTTACCGGTAGCTATCTGCGTAATTATCGAAGGTATAACGGCTCGCAAGGACTGCCTGGGACCAAAGGTGTTAAAGGGACGTGCAATGGTTAAGGGTAAATCAAAGGCATTGTAATAACTCATAACCATCGAATCCGCTGCTATTTTACTGGCACTATATGGAGACTGAGGTTGCAAAGGATGTTCTTCTGTAATCGGCACAAACTGAGCTGTTCCGTAAACTTCACTTGTAGATGTATGAATCATACGCTGACAACCATTATCGAGAGCGGCAAGACAAATGTTAGAACTTCCCTTTACGTTTGTATCGATATAACTTTCTGGAGCCGAATAAGAATAGGGAATTGCAATGAGAGCCGCCAGATGGAAGACAACATCCACATCTTTGGTTATATGAGTACAAAAACCCCTGTCGCGTACATCTCCGGTTAATACTTCAATGGAATCGGTGATGGAGAGTTCTTCAAGCCAGCCCCAGTGATTAAAGGAGTTGTAATAAGAAAGAGCTTTCACTTTACAACCCAGGGAATGAAGTTTTTCTACCAGATGTGATCCAATAAATCCATCAGCACCTGTGACCAATACTACTTTTTCAGTCCAATTCATTCCGATTGTCTCCCTCGTCTGTTTGCAAGTGATAATTTTAGATCTAACGATAATTTAGAATGAAAATATGAAATTGTTTTGCAGAGTTTAACAATTACTCAGAAAAGGATTGTGCAACTATTGCACATTGATATATATCAAGTATGCAAAAACGCAAGTTGTGAAAGTCCAAAGCATAGTCTAATCAGCGATATCTCTTTTTTTATTGGGATTTTTTGGCCATTGCTCAAAGTAATATCCTCTCAAACCTTTTAAAAAATAGCGTTTTGTCCGAGCCAATAATTCGAGAGACTTTATGGCAATTGGTTGAATATGCACCGGAGTTTTTTGTAAGAAATTATCATGGCGTATTAAAGCCATTTTTTTCTCCTCCATCTGTTTTTGGTAAGCGACAGTAGATTTATTTTCTGTATGCCATCTGAAGTCCGTCAAATAAGAGTCAATGTGAGCGAATTGATATCCCTTCTGAGCTAGACGCAAAAAGAATTCATAGTCCATTGAATAGTGGAATGAAGTATCTAAAAAGTTATCTTCTTCAAAGATCCTACGCCTGAAAAATGTGAATATGCCTACAATGTAAGAAACATGAAGATATTTAAGAATAAATAAATCGAAGTCGTGTTCTTTTCTAAATTGAATGATATTGCCCTGCTCATCTATCCAACGACAGTCTCCGTAAGCAATATCGCTTTCAGGGGAATTGGCAAAAGATTTCACAGTCTTCTCAAAGCATTCAGGTAGATAAAGATCGTCGGCATTAAGCCAGCCAATTATATCCCCTGTTGCCAAGCGGAAGCCTTGATTGAGGGCATCGCTTTGACCTAGATCTGGCTTAGATTCCCAAATCAGGTGAGGATACTTTTGCAGAATTTCAACTGTTCGATCCGTAGAACAATTATCTAAAATAATATGTTCAAAGTTAGGATAATTTTGTTCGAGCACGCTTTGAATAGCTGACTCTATAAATTTGCCCTGATTATAAGAGGGAGTAACGATTGAAATTTTTGGGTATGTTCGAGCCATCGTAATTCAGTTTATAGTGGTTTTGATTTTTGGCTGAAATTGCCAAAAAATACTATTACAAAACTGGCGTTCGCTGGATGATTTGATCTTATCCTGTTTGGCGATCGCCTTGAGAGTCGATTAAATTTTGGGCATTGCTGAATAAGTAATGATTTTTTGGCAAAATTAAGGGATGGAATGTCTTAGATGTAACTCTAACTTGGCGATCACATAATCTTTACTTGTCCAGCAACACCACTTTCTGTATATCTACTCTATCGGTAGGTCATGATATCCAAAATTATTCTCTACATTCACCCTATCTAACCCCGTGTGCAACTTTTTTTTAGTCGCTGATTTGATTGAGTTTCAGGAACATGAATTTACTGAAAATCTGCTGAAAGTCTTATTCTCTCGTAGAAAGTTGCACACTACGTTATGTAGAATGTGAATTATCCCATTATCCTAAATTTTTCTATATTTTGATCTAAAGTATACTACGTTTACTTCTACCATACCTAGGGCATATTAAACGTTAAGAAATGCGATCGCCTTATCCAAATTACAATACCTAAAAATTGAGCGGAGGAAATACCGTTTGCGGAGCAAGTCGAAGACTCGGTTTCCTCGGCTTATTCCACTCCGCTGTTAATTAATCTGTAGCATCAAAATCAACTTCAATTTTTGAAATTAGGTTGAATGCAGAGCCAGGATTAGTTTTAACTTTATTAGCTCTAATTTCTTCTATTTCATCAAGATATTCATCAATAATTCCACTACGAGTTATCCATTCTAGATCTAATTCTGGATATTCCTCATACGTTTTTAGTTTAAGTATCAGATGAACTTCTTTAAATTCTTCTAGAAAATCATCTTCAACTATTCTCGCTTTTCTCACAAAGAGTGCGATCGCTAAGGCCAGAAGCCTTACCAGAATTAAAAAGAATAAGGCTCTTCTAGATTAAGTATGATAAATTGCTAGCAAAAATGCCAATTTAAGAGAACTCTTCTTCTAAAATTGTCAAAATTAGTTAACCCATAAGCTCTTCTCTTAA
>CBDUCX010000272.1:0-7537 GCA_965365755.1 uncultured Pleurocapsa sp. | reverse complement strand
GATGTTAAGGATAATGCTTTGGTAGTAGCGCGATCGCGTCAAAAAGAAATCCCTAATTGGCATATTCCAGAATAAGTTAATTATCTTTCAATCTTGACAGCGATAAAGTTCATATTTATACTGCCCCACCATATCCCGATACTCGGAATCGGGAAAACAGTTTTGAGTTGCTAATTCAACTTCACCACGAAAGTTGACTAACCAGAGATCCAAAGGTCGCTCGATGTTAGTTAATTGCTGGACTAAGATTGCAGTAGAATCTGCCGAATCACTTTCAGGATCTTCGTTAGCCAAGAAAAATTGAGGTGCAGGGATGTTGGGCAAATTCTTCAATCCCCAAGCAAGTGCGATTATTCTTCCTGTTTGTCCATGATGCTTATAGGTAGTGGCAATAGCTGGAGGTGCTTTGGTGCCTTCGGCAATTTTATTGACTGCTAAATCAGGACGATGGTTTTGTAGATAGCCTCGATTCAAGTTGGCCACTACTCCTCCTAACAACCCGACAGTTAAAAAGACAATAACTATTTTTTTTCCGTAATAGTTTTTCGAGTTGAACCAGTGATATTGGCTTAACTTTTGCTCTGGTTCAGTAGAACTATTGCCACCATGCCAAAAATGACCCAAACTAGCAGCGAGCAAGACAATAACTACAGGGAAATAAACAAATTGAAACCGCCCTGCTAAAGTTAAATCCATGCCCAAAACATAGGTACAAAGGAAGAAAAGTGCGATCGCACCTATTAAATAGTTGACCAATGCTGCAACTGCTTCTTTACCATCAATATCTTGTCGCTGCATTTTCAGTCCACGAACTAGCAATGGTAAATACCAACACCAGAAAATCAACGTGACTATTCCCGAAATAATAATAATACTCAGGGGAAAATCATAGATTGAGGAAGGTAGTAAAATTGCGGTACTCATCAGCCACAACAGAAACCTTCCGATTGGTTCCAGCCATTTTGAGACAGCATTACTGGCATAAATCCAATCAGTGGGGGAACTATCCCGAACAGCGATCAAGCTGGGGAGCCATACTAGACAGCCCATCAGAGAACCAAGGGCAACAAGATAGATACGTCGCCATCGAGGTTTTAGCAACATAGTTTTATCTTGTCCCCACTGTTGCCAGAACAACGGCAAAAAAGCGATCGCCATTGATGCGAGAGTCAGGACGAAGAAGTAATGAGTTGCTACTCCCAGACAATTGATACCAATCCACAACAAAATAAGCCACAGTGGCATAATCCTGTTGCGATTAATTGCACGGAAAGCATAAATAAAACAAGACAGAGAAGCAATAATTAGTAAAATTACTAAAGTGTAGTGACGGGCTTGTAACGCCAAGAAAATTCCGAAGGGCGAAATTGCCATCATCGCCGCCGCTATCTGAGCCACGATCAAGGAAGCAAAAGTCAGCCTCGCGAAATAAAAAATTGCCGGGATGGCAATAACTCCTAATAAAGCAGAGAGGGATCTTGCTGCCCAGATAGAAACCAGTCCATCTACAGCAGGGAAAAGCTTTAACCACAGATGGGTTAAGACAAAATATAGTGGCGGGTGAGTACTTTCCGTTAGTAAAAGATTTGTCACATCATTGATTTCTGCACTGGCATTAAGTTGTAGTGGTTCAACCAGAGTTGCTAGACTGATAAACTGATTTAAAGGAACATCGTAAAAACTATTACCCAGACTGAACACAACTGTGGCGCTTTCATCAGTCCAAGGAGGTAAAGTTCCCAAATGTATAAAACGAAGACCAGCACCAACAACCATCCATAATAGAAGTAGCCAAAAGTGTGGAAAAGGCATGGATTTATAGATGCAAATAAAATATTAACCTCAAGATTGTAGCCGAGGAAAAATAATTATCTGGTGTATTGTCTCAATCTAACGGGCGATCGCCAAATATAGCAATACGTATTAACGTGCTTGACACTCAAGTTTTTTTATTTGCTACTTGCTACTTATTACTTGTTACTTACGAGCAGTTATCTTAAAAACTACTGGTTTCAACAGCGTGATTGTACATGGCGAAGTAAATTCGCCGTACCTCACGCTCAAACTAGATGCGGTTTAGCTCTTGCCTCATAGATTGTCGGCTTTATAGCTATCTCCTATACTGGGCAGCAGTTGTAAACTTACACCTTTGGCTCCAACTAAATTCTGCCAATCTTTTTCTAATTCCAGATTTGTCGGATTACTCTGATAAGAATCTAATAGTTGAGCGATCGCATCATACCAAATACTATGATTTCCATAGATCAGGTGAGGGTTCTGGGAGCTTTGCTTTAATTCTCGATCTAGTTGAGAAGTGAGAAAGATTCGTTTGACCCAGCCTTGAACATATTGAACAGAAGCAACTTGAGAATCGCAGTAGACTTTAACGTACCAGCGATACCAGCGATCGATTTCTAAGGGAGCTTCCGTTTTTGGTAAGGTAAATTTTTTATAACCTGGCTGAGTATCCAGCCGAGAGCGCACTCGCCAAACATCTTCCCTAGCTTCATTTTGAATGATAAATTCAACTTGAGTAGCCTGGGGGATAGCATCCGAAAAATAAACCCAAAAACTCGGATGTCCCTGAACAGTCTTTCCCGATTTAGAAACAGGTAATAAAGCCTCAATTTGCGCAAAATTGGCACAGTTACCACGGCTTTCCCCAGCAGTTTGCTGTCCTGGACGACCAGTGTCCGAAAAATCCAGAGACTCTTCACTATTATTGCTGCTGTCATTCTTAGCAGTCTGGGGATTTTTCTGTTCTGAGTCAGATACAGATACACCTTGCTGTTTATTCGCTGATTCGGCTGTCACTGAAACGGAAGGTAACAGTAAACAAGCGATAACTGTGGCCAAGATAGTTCTCATCTTTAAATCATTATGTCAATCATTTATTTTCGGGATAGATTACAGTTCGTTGTTGATCAACGTACATAATTAATAACCAAATGTTAAATGAATTACATTTAGTATGGCTCAATCCAGGAAGCTTTTGTCTTTGTCGGTTAAGTTTTGTAGCAAATCCCTTTCCTAATAATTAGAATAGTCTACACTCCGCTACCCAAAACAAATAAACTGATCAAAGTTCCACTGTTCCACAGACAATGGAGTAACATTGGAGCCAACAGATTGCGCGATCGCGTGTACACAAATCCGAGTACCATACCTAAAGTAGCCAAGGGCAATACTTCCGATAGGCTTAAGTGAGCAACGGCAAAGATTAAGCCGCTAATAATAATGGCACCACTTACTGATACATATCGGGTTAGAGAAGGCAGCAAGAAACCACGAAACATAATCTCTTCAAAAATTGGGGCGGCGATGGAAGCTGTAACCAAAAAGACCGCTAATGCCACCTTATCCTGTGCCTGTAAAGCGAGAAATAGCAAAGGGTTACTTCCTCCCTGCCCCTGCCAAATCTGCTGATTAATTAACGATACCAACAGCACCAGAGGGATCGCTACTAGATAGCCACCAAAACCCCAAATAAACCAATTAGAGTTGAGCTTAAATTTAAACCAGTCTTGTTGCAAAGGCAAAAATGATTTTATGGAAAAATAAAGTACGGAGATACCTGCCCCAGCCATAAAAATATAAGTACCTAAGACATATAAAGCCTTGATTCTCAGGGAGGAATTAACAGGATTAAGATTTAAAATTCCTAACAGTATAGGCAAGACAAACTGACCAATAAAGAAAAATCCCACAATTAATACTTGCCAGATTGTCTCCCAATCCCAAGGAGTTGACCAAGTTGTACTGCTATTGGTGGCAATAATCGCTGTTTCTGGTTTAACAAATCTTTGGATAATCAAAGAGATCAGTAAAATGACCCCCGCAATTCCGCCAAAAACAGGAACACCACTAATTACAACTAACTTAAACAAGGCATTAGTGGCGACTGATAACTCTTGTTCTTGAAGTGAAGCCAACTTACCATTTAAATCATTAACCTGATCTAATTTAGCTAAAGCTTGATAGCGAAACCAACTATCTAAATTACTGGTGATAGTTGCCTCACTGGATGCTGCTGGCAATGACTTTTCTTGCCACAACTGCTGGAGCAAAGTTGCCGTCTGTGCCGAGGCATTCTGAGGATTGTCGCTCCGCTGGATTACACGATCCCAAGTGGCAATAGCTTTTTCGAGTTTACCTTGTACGGCCGTTAAAATTCCCTGTTTTAGATCTAATTCATTAATAAACTGTTCTAATTCAGTAATCTGCTGTTGTAGTTGTTTTTGTTGAGCAATCTTGACTTCTGAAGCTTGCCCTGGCGAATTAGCAAGCTGCTGTAGCTGGGATTTAAAATTATCGCGGCTAATTATCGACTCCTGGCGGACTTGTTGATACTTTTTGCTGGCTGCGCCATAAGGATCTTCACCGACTAGGGAACTAACAGCGTTTTTAAGCTCAAAATCATCTGTAGGATTAGATTTAAATTCTGCTACATGGAGTATAAGGTTAGTTTGATATAGCTCTAAACGACTTTGAATTTGGGGTTGAGCCAGACTGCTTTTTAATGAAAAGCCAATTTGAGCGATCGCAAATATAGTTAGTAAAGCTAATACTGCTCGTTTTATCGACATCTATCCTCCAAGACAGAATTTATCTAAAATGTAACCATAATATCATTATCAATTGAGGTACACCACAGTAACCCCTGCACCACCTTCTTTCTGGGGTGCTAGTTCAAACTTCTCTACCTGGGGATGACTCTTAAGATATTGATGCACTCCATCCCGCAAGCGCCCTGTACCTTTACCGTGGATGATCCACAACATTCCTGATTCGATCGCCCGAGAGATGGCATTATCAACTTCGATTTCGGCATTACTGACCCGTTGACCACGAATATCTAAGGTATTTTTTGAGGTTCGCACCATTACCTTTGATTTGTTCTGAGTTGCTGCCAGAGGTTTTTTCTTAGTTGCTTTTGTTTTGGGCTTAACTTCCGCTTTTTGTCCACTCAAAGACTCAATTTCTGCTAAACCGACAGTCATTTTCATGATGCCAAAGCGCACCACTAGCTGTTCTGTATCTTCGTTAATACTTAGCACCTCTCCTGTTTGATTGAGGCGAGGAATTCTAATGCGCTCTCCCACTTCAGGTTTGTAACTGGGTTTATTAGATTTAGGAGTTTGAGTTTTAGCTAATTCCCTGGCGGTAATATTATTGAGCGCTTCTGTCGCCTGCTGGGTTTTCTGCATGGTTTGCTCTCCCTGCTGTAACCGACGAATCACTTTCGCTACTTCTTTTTTGGCTTCAGCGATCGCATTTTGTACTGCTTGTTCTTGGTGAGCTTTTAATGCCTGTTCTCTTTCTTGCAGGGAAGATGCTTTTTCGGATACTTCTGAATAAAAACGTTCTGTTTGTTCCAGCAGTTTACCCGCTTCTTGGGCTTTGGCTTCCTGTTCTCTTCGTTGTTCTTCTAAGGCGGCAATTACTTGGTTTACGTCTTCTGCTGAACCCGTACCGACTAAGGACTGTGCTGACTCGATAATGTCCCTATTCAAGCCCAAACGTTGCGCAATGGTCAGGGCATTAGAACGCCCAGGAATACCCCAGAGTAGTTTATAAGTGGGCTGGAGTGTACTGTCATCAAATTCTACGGAAGCATTTTCAAACCTGGCATCCTGATACTTTAGAGCCTTTAATTCTCCATAGTGAGTAGTAGCAATAGTCAACAAAGCCTGATCCGCTAAATATTTTAAAAGTGCGATCGCCAAAGCACTCCCTTCAGCGGGGTCTGTTCCTGCGCCAACTTCATCTAGCAAGATTAAAGAATTTCCCTCATTATCACGCAAGGCTTCAATAATACGGCTAATACGACGAATATGCCCCGAAAAAGTCGATAAACTCTGTTGTAAGGACTGCTCATCCCCAATATCAGCTAAAACCACCTTGAACCAAGGCAATTCTACAGGCTCCTTAGCGGGAACAAACATGCCAGCTTTTGCCATCAGCGCCGCTAGTCCCATTGTCTTCAGGGTAACGGTTTTGCCTCCCGTATTGGGGCCCGTAATTGCTACCACCTTAGTTTCTGGCTTAACTAAGACATCAATCGGCACCACCTCTGTACCTTCTTCGTGACGTTGCTGCCAAACTAACAAAGGATGACGTAAACGTCTTAGAGTAGTAGTTTCTCCTTGTTCTGTATCAATAAACTTAGGAGGATTAGCTTCTAACCAGGTGCTGTAGCGCGCCCTAGCAGTTGCTAAATCCAACATCGTCGCCACAGCTAAAACTTTTTCCAGATCTTGCTGCACCTCTGCCACTTTTTCCGACAGGGCTTTTAAGATAATTTCTTCTTCCCGTTTCTCCTGACGCTCTTTTTGCCGTAACTGATTACCTAACTGAACCACTGCATTAGGCTCGATATAATAGGTTGAACCTGTACTAGAGACATCATGGACAATCCCCTTAATCGTCTCTTTCTGAGCAGGTTTAACAGGTAAGACAAAGCGATCGCCCCGTTGGGTAATCACCGCTTCCTGAATAGCTGTAGAGTTGCGCTGCATGACTCCCTGAAGCACCTTATAGATGCGACTCCGCAGATTTTTTATTTCGCTCCGAATACCTGCTAATTTCGGATTAGCGCGATCGGTTATTTCCCCGCGATCGTCAATGCAGTGATGAATCTCTTGCTCAATCTCAGGATAGGTACGCACCTCAGCCACTAACTCTGCCAAAGTCACCAATTCTTCACTCTTACTGTCAATTAAGCGCCGTAGATAACGCATTCCCGCCAGGGTAGTAGCTAAGTCCAACAGTTCTTTAGCTGATAAGATGCCACCAATACCAGATCTTTCCAAAGACGCACCAATGTCTTTAATTCCTTTAAAAGTCCAACCTGAATCCAATTGCTGTTCTAGGTTATAAATCTCTTTAGTTTGAGTCAGTAGCTGCTCACTTTCCTCTTGAGTAGTAGGCAATCTCAACTGGCTTGCTGCCACCACACCTAATTTAGTTGCAGCGAAGGTAGATAAATGTTGGCACAAACGTTGCCATTCCAATAAGTCTAAAGTTTCGGTGGTAATCACAGGTAGTTTACGGTGCTTCTACTTAACATTATTGCTAAATTTAAACTAAATATGTAACTAAGTTACGCTATATTAAGATTGCTTGACACAAGTTACCACTGCAAAGAGGAGATAGAATTGGTTATGGAAAAGAAAGAAGGCAAGTTTGGCTTTACTGATTATGCAGAACTTTGGAATGGTCGTTTAGCGATGATTGGTTTTATTACAGCAATTATAGTAGAGATGAACACTGGTCATGGAGTTTTAAGACAGCTTGGTTTGATGTAACTTGCAGCTTTAGGTCATTTCTATATGCTCTAGTAGGGAAGTAGATTAATTGATTGAAGGATTCATCACTCACAAAGGTTTATTTTTTAGGAACCCTCAATTTTTAGTCTGCTTTTGCCCTGCGTTAAACAATCCCTAGATTGACACTTTTGCCCGATCCACGTCAAGATAAAGATAAGCATTAATCTTTGTTAAGACATTGCATGTCAATTGAGCTATTTACATTAGAT
>CBDUCX010000271.1:0-7560 GCA_965365755.1 uncultured Pleurocapsa sp. | reverse complement strand
TTATTCATGGTAAATATGCTCATGAGGAAACCGTTGCCACTAGTTCCTTTGCTGATCGCTATTTAATAGTACTGAATCTGGCAGAGGCAAAATATGTAACTAACTATATTCTTAACGGTGGAGACAGAGAAGAGTTTTTAGCTAAGTTCAAACATGCTTACTCCGAAGGCTTCGATCCTGATCGGGACTTGTCTAAAGTTGGTATCGCCAATCAAACTACAATGCTCAAAAACGAAACAGAGCAGATTGGGAAACTTCTGGAACAAACTATGCTTAAAAAGTATGGTCCAACTGAATTAAACGACCACTTCATGAGCTTTAATACCATTTGTGATGCTACCCAAGAAAGACAGGATGCAATGTTTAATTTGGTGGAAGAAGATTTATCTTTAATGATCGTCATTGGCGGTTTTAATTCTTCCAATACTACCCACTTGCAAGAAATTGCTGTAGAAAAGCAGATTCCGTCTTACCATATTGATAGTGTAGAACGAATCAAGAGTCGCGATCGCCTAGAACACAAGCCTTTAAATCAAGGAATTACTATTACTGAAAACTGGCTTCCCGAAGGTGCGATAACCGTCGGTGTAACCTCTGGAGCCTCTACTCCCGACAAGGTAGTGGCTGATGTAATCGAGAAGTTATTTGAGTTGAAGTCTGTGGCAGTAGTTTAAATTAGGTAGTGGGTAGAGACAAGGCATGCCTTGTCTGTACTTGTTAGTGGGTAGTAGATTTTTTAGAGATAGTTGCTAATTAAGCCAGTTTATGAAACTAAAATTGGGGATTATTTTCTTTGTAGGTGCTTTGATAGCAACTCTATTCATCGCCAGACTGAGTTCTGATCCTGATTCCCTTTTAAGCTGGTACATAGGAACAACTAAGAGCGAACTTTGGGCAATAAGTCAGCAGCTAGGAAATTCGGCAAATTCTAGTCTAGGGTTAATGGAGCAACAGTCAGATAATCATTTGTCTCCCCGAAATGCAACAATCTCTCACTCTAACCCAGTCTCTAGATTAAGTTCCCCCTCAACAACGACCAAAACTACCCAAAACTGGAGCAAGCAGACAGTACCCTATAACTTTCCCTTGGGATGGTACGATAGCGTCACTAATTTGGAGACACCCGCCCAAATAGCTAATGAAGGCATCAATATGGTTATGCCATACGTCGGGAACCACAGTATTCAAGAGATAAAAGCTTACCTTGATCGCGCAGCAGCAGCAGGAATCAAGGTCATGGTAGAAATACCTCGTGATCAGGTTAGAAGGGATCATCGTTGGTTAATTACTCAGTTTGTTAAGGAATTAAAAACTCATCCTGCTGTTTATGGCTGGTATTTGTTTGATGAGCCAGAGTATATTAAGATGTCTCCACGAATTTTAGAACGGGTTTATCGAGGTATTAAAGCGGAAGATCCACAGCACCCCGTAGCCATGGCTTTTGGTAGGCTAATGCACATCCGAAGATATCTCAAGGCATTAGATACCGTAATCTATTTTAAATATCCCTGCTACTATGATTCGCCAAAGTTCTGTAATTTGCAGAATGGTGTATTCCGCAAGTTAACCGAAACAGTCGCATTTATCGCCAGAGATCAAAGTCATTTTTGGATGGTGCTTCAAGGTTATGGCGAGGATAAATACGGTAGAGCCACTAAGTTTAATCGGCGACTTCCTACCATGGCTGAGTCAAGATATATGGTTTATAGTGCCATTCTGTCCCAGGCTGATGGCTTATTTTTTTGGACACACTATCGCTCCCAGCAACAGTGGATTGATTTTGTATTGACTCCTATTGTTGAGGAATTACACAACTATTTACCAATAATTACCAGTAGTTTGGTAAACAATAAATTGGTGATTGATAACCCAAATATTCAAGCCAGTCTCTACCGAAATTCTATGACTCAAGATCGATTATTAATTGCCATTAATCATAGCAGTCATAAATTAGAAACAGCGATCGCCATTAAAGAAAATATTAAGGCTAATTCAGCGCAGGTTTTAAAGTCAAACCGTTGGATTAATTTTGATCGGGGACTATTGACTGATACTTTTGAACCCTATGGGGTACACATTTATCAACTAAAATAACCTTCTATTCTCAAGCTATACTCTATGAGCCATCAAAAATTTGCCGACCTACTTTTCCCACAAATTCCGCAAGATAGCAGCCAGCAGGTAACTTCAGAGTATTATATTACCCAGATTTTAGCAGCAGAAGCAAAATCGCCAATTAAAGTCTTAGATTTAGGTTGTGGAGAAGGAAATTCTGAGGCTAAATTTAAGGCTCACGAGCAAAAAGTAGAATGGTTTGGTTTGGATATTGATGAATCACCAGAGGTTAACGCCAGAACGAAAATAACAGGTAACTTTTACACTTTTGATGGTATCAATATTCCTTTTAATGATAACTATTTTGATGTGATCTATTCTAATCAAGTTTTTGAACACGTCAGATATCCAGAAGCCTTACTAACAGAAATTAATCGAGTTTTAAAACCTGGAGCTTATTTTATGGGTTCAGTATCTTATCTAGAACCTTACCACTCCTTTAGTTATTGGAACTATACACCCTATGGCTTTAAAGAAATATCAACCAAAGCTGGACTGGAAGTAGTAGAAATTAGACCCAGTATTGATGCTTTAACTTTGATTGTTAGACGAGCTTTAGGTACTCCCAAGTTTTTTTCCCGTTGGTGGAAACAAGAATCTCCTGTAAATTCTCTAATTAGCTTGGTTGGTAAAATTACTAATAAAAATTCAGCTAAAATTAACTCGATTAAATTAATGTTTTGCGGTCAGTTTTGCTTTTTAATACGCAAATAACCTTAAATTATAGATTTTAAATTATAATCAACTTTTTGAAGCATATATTAAGCTACAAAACAGTATAAAAGTATAAATATCCCAAAGAAATGTTTAACTTGCTCAACGTATTGTATGCCTTTATTGTGGTAGGAATCTTGATCTTAATTGCAAGATGGATTAAATATCATATTAGGCTATTTCAAACTCTTTATCTTCCAGAATCGATCATTGCTGGGGCGATCGCCCTATTATTAGGTTCAGGGGTTTTTGGGGCGATGGCGATCGCTTTTGGTGCAAGTCCTGACTCATATTGGGCAGGGGGTTTATTTCCCGAAGAAATGCGGACAGTATGGTCACAATCTCCTGGGGTATTTATTAATATTGTCTTTGCTGCTTTATTTTTGGGAGAGTATATTCCCAATCCCAAAGATGTCTGGCGTAAAACCGCCCCCCAGGTCGCTTTTGGTCAAACGTTAGCCTGGGGACAATATGTTATCGGGATTTTAGTGACTTTGCTCATTCTGACTCCCCTATTTGACGTTAATCCTATTGCAGGAGCTTTAATCGAGATCGGATTTGAAGGGGGACATGGTACAGCAGGGGGGATGGCAGACACCTTAACGGAATTGGGGTTTGCTGATGGGGGTGATTTAGCATTAGGACTGGCAACAGTCGGTATTATTACAGGGATTATCTTTGGTACAGTTTTGGCTCATTGGGGTAGGCAAAAAGGCTATATTCAAGCCGAACCCGTCCCTGTTGCAGAGGGTGATGCCCAATTTCAGGAAACTGCACCCACTGAACCTAGTTCCCGATTAGCAAAAAGAGCCCGCCTGATGCGTAACTCCTTGATCGATCCTCTTTCCCTGAACTTCGGTTTTACAGGAATGGCGATCGCCATTGGTTGGATCATCCTGCAAATTATGACTCTTATAGAGTCTGCCACCTGGGGCAGAAATGGCTTAGAGTTAATTGGGGCAGTACCTTTGTTCCCAATGGCCTTAATTGGGGGTATTATTATTCAAGTAATCATGACCCGTCTTGACTTGGATGTATTAATTATCAGAAGACTACAGGAAAGGATTGCAGGGATTGCTCTCGATATTCTAGTTGTAACAGCTTTAGCCTCAATTAACTTAGCGGTATTGGGAGCTAACGTGGGAGTATTTCTAACTCTCTCCATTGTTGGTATTGCTTGGAATGTCCTGGCTTTTATGTTTCTTGCTCCTCGAATTCTGCCCCTATATTGGTTTGAACGTGGGATCGGCGATATGGGACAGTCTATGGGGGTAACTGCCACAGGTATCCTGCTAATTCGCATGGTTGACCCCGAAAACCGCACAGGGGCTTTTGAAAGTTTTGCCTACAAACAATTATTGTTTGAACCAATTGTGGGGGGTGGTTTGTTTACGGCTGCTTCCCCCGCATTAATTGATCGTTTTGGCTCAGTATCAATCTTGTTGTTAACAGCAGGATTATTGGTTTTCTGGTTGATATTTGGCATGATTAACTGCAAACTAACCAGTAAAAAATTACAAGAAGAGCAAGGAAAAACAGAGGATTTAACTACCAATCCAGTTGAGTAAGTAGTAATACTCGATCAGTTGACTACACTTCTCCGAATAAGGGTTGGAAGAAAATTTAAAAGTATAATTCGACAATTGTTACCATACACCATTTTACTTTCCTTTTTTCACAGATAATTTAGGATTGTTATATAATTAGATTGGGGGAAATCTGAAAAGTCTCAATGAATACCTTTCAACAATTTTAGACGGACGAAATTACAAAGATTGTAGCCTATTATTTTGCGTATAAAATTCAACTTTGAAGTGTCAAAAATTACTTTTCAGACGACTTCTTAATAGCACAACTAAGTTGACAAGAGAAAATTATCAAATAGTTAGGTATATTTATTTATGGAATGCTAACAAGTAAATAAATATGAAATTAACCAATAAAATCGAGCAATTACCATATTTAAAGCGTGACGTTTGGTTGCGCATAACTCTGTACCTCTACTTGAAACAAAGACTTTAATACTTAAAAAATAGAATAGTTTAGATGTCTTAGTTGACTTTGTTTTGCTAACTAATGTGAAATGCAGACTTCACATTTATGACTCGTATTTGTTAGTTAAAACTTACTTTGCAAGGAGCTTAATTCCATGGATATTAGCTTTGCAGAAACTGATACTTCTCTTCAGACAGATAATTTGATTGAAGAAACTAGTAGTTTTTCTAGTTCTTCTGATGTTTCTTTGGAGGAACTAGAAAATTCTCAAGACATTGCCTTTGAAGGATTTCCTTATACTTCCAATTTTCTCGAACTAGATAATGGTTTAAACCTGCACTATCTAGATGAAGGTAGTGGTGATCCCATAATCTTACTTCATGGTATTCCCACATCATCTTATCTCTGGCGTAATATTATCCCTGAGTTGGCAGAAAGAGGTCGGGTAATTGTACCCGATTTGGTTAATTTTGGACTCTCCGACAAAACAGACGAACCACTAAATTTTGTCGAACATGGTGAATTAATTTCTGAGTTTATTACCGACTTGGGTTTAGAAGATATAACCCTAGTCGGTCATGATTGGGGGGGCCCAATTGGCCTGAGCTATGCGGTGGACAATCCAGACAACATCGAAGCCATAGCTTATTTCGAGAGTCCTGTCGTACCTTTACCAGATGTAGACGCGCTCAGATCTCTGGGGATTGGTGGATTTGTTGACACCTTTATTGACCCAGCTAATAGCGAAACCAATATTATTGATAACAATCTTTTTGTTGAAGGCTATTTATTTAATCCTCTGTTTGGCGCGATCGCCGAACCTTTGAGCGAAGAAGCACAAGCCGTTTATCGAGAAGCATTTTTAACACCTGAATCAAGAGAACAATTGTTAACTTTTCCCCTAGAGCTGCCTCTTTTAGATACTACAGGTCATCCCGTTTACGACCCTGACGGAGTGGGGGGAGAGCCACCTGAGCCAGTACCTAATCTTGACGAATTTATCAATTTTGCCAACTATCTTGCTATTACTGATTCTCCCCAACTGTTAATTCTAGGTAATCCTGGCTTGGCTCCTCGTGAGTTAATTCTTCCTTTAGCTGCTCAAATTCCAGGTGTAGAAATACAAGAAGTAGGAGATGAGAACAATCCTGTCTTCCACTTCATACCAGAAGATGCTCCTGAAGAACTGAGTGAAGTATTAGCTGAATGGTACGATGCATCGGTTGCAGTTGACGAATCTGAACTAGGTTCAACTATAACCCTAGAAATCACTATCGAAAATTTAGCTCCCGAACGGGGTATCGGTATTGCACAAACTTGGTATGGATTCCATGATGGTAGTTTTGATCTCTATAATGTTGGCGAAGAAGCATCTCTGGCACTAGAAATTTTGTCAGAAGATGGTATTACGGGTATAGAACCAGTTATTCCAGGTATCCTTGAAGAGGCTATTTCCTTTGGTGCAATCCCTGCCAATTTTCCTGCTGTCCAAGATACTGTAGCGGGGCAATTTGCTGTAAGTCCTGCGGGATTAAACGGTGGTACTCAAGGAATGGTCTTTACAGACAACCGAATACCCCCCTTCTTCTTAGTACAAAATCCAGGTGAAACAATTACTGCCACCGTCACTATTGATCGGGACAATATAGCCAATAATCGGTTTTTTAACTATGGTGCAATGTTGTTTCCCACTAACGATGGTTTCATTGCCAATGATGATCCTCAAGCGATTGAAATATTTGATGAAGATGGCAACTTTATGGGTGCAGATCTGACAATTACTGGGGAGGATGTTTTAGATTCAGGGACAGAAGTCAATGATGAAGATCCTACTAATGTTCTTTATGAATTAGATAAAATTGGCAATAGTATTGATGAAAATGGAACGATTCAGCCTTTTCCTGGTTTTTTCGCTCCTGGTGACGGAGGAGTTCTCGATTTTGAAGTCGATGGTGAAGCTGTTTTTGCCAATGCCGATTTCACAGTCCCAGACTATCCTATTGCTAGAATTAAGGTTAGTACTGTTGACGAACCAGTAGGTGAATACCCAGTAGAACCGGTCATCATTGACTTTGAGCAAGGGAATTTGGCTGCGGGAACTGTGGTAACCGATCAGTTTGACGGCGTAGAATTTTCTACCTCGTCTGAGTTTGGACTGATGTTATTTGATAGCGATAACATCACAGGGCAAGACTTTGATCTGGGCGCAACTGGTTTAGGAAATATCCTGATTATTTCTGAAGATGGCAACTCAGATAATCCAGATGACAATGCCGCAGGAGGTATAATTGCTGTTGAATTTGATGAATTAACTCAAGTTAATCGTGTTGGATTACTAGATATTGATGAACCAGGAAGTTCTATTACTTTCTATGGAGTAGATGAGAGCATTATTGACACCGTAGAGATTGACAGTTTAGATGATAATAGCTTCCAAGAGCTAACTATTGATGTGGTCGACGTAGCTCGTATGGAAATTAATTTAGTTGGCAGTGGTGCCTTGACAGAGCTAGATTTTTCCTCTTCTTCTAGTAATTCATTAAGTGATATTTCCGCTGACGATGACCTTATTGGTATTGAGAATATTAACGGAACATCAATTGATCATCTTTAGACCGCTCTTAAAGCTTATGGTTCAGAGATAAACCGCATTCTCGAAATTTGCGTTTGATTAACTATTTTAATTGATCGATCACAAAAGCATATTCAAAAGCAATTTCTTTGAGAAGTTCATAA
>CBDUCX010000270.1:0-7578 GCA_965365755.1 uncultured Pleurocapsa sp. | reverse complement strand
TACTTAAAAGCAGTAATAATTGTCACAGGATTTAGGGGTGTAAAACGAGTTAAATGATGTATTGGTGTAGAGCGGGATATCTGGAGTTGTAATAGTCGATATTGCCAGAAATTATTGCTTAACCAATTAATAGCTTGATATTGATATTCGATAGTTGCGAAGGACATAACGATAATTCCCTTTGTGGTTAATTTCTGACTGCAAAGATTTAAAATGTCGATGATATCGCCCCCACTGCCGCCAATAAAAATACGGTTAGGCTCAGGTAAACCTAATAATATTTCTGGTGCTTGATCATTAACAACATTGACGTTATCTACTTCAAATCTTTGACTATTTTTAGTAATTAAAGTCGCACCCATCCCAGTTTTCTCAACTGCATAGATCTGAGAACTAGGAGAGAGACGAGCTATTTCTATTGATACCGAACCTGTTCCTGCACCGATATCCCATACTATTTGTTTAGGTTGTAGAGCTAATTCTCCTAATATCGCTAAACGGATCTCTTTTTTAGTAATTAAACTAGGGCGATCGCCAAAGCTCAAAAAACTACTGTCAGGCAATCCTATTAGAGGCAAATTCTCTAATTTTAAAATATCTTGTTGTGCTTCTCGTATTAAAACTAAAACGTTCAAAGAAGCAAAACTATCACTATCTAAGTTACTTAATTTTGTTATCTCATCAGGAGAAAAATGACTTATTTTTTCTGTCCTATCTCCTAAATTTTCACAGATATAAAAACTATAGTTAATGGGTAAATCTAAAGCTAAATATAGACGTGCGATCGCCCCAGGATGATTATTATTATCTGTCAAGACAGCAATTTTCTCTTTGCCCTGTTTAAACAGCCCAACTAATCCATCAGTACTGCGTCCATGAACACTGATCAATTGAGCATCTTGCCAGGGAATTTTAAGACGACTAAAAGCTAATTGTATCGAACTGAACTGAGGATAAAATTGAAGTTGTGATGGCTCAAAATGTTCTAATAACAGTCTACCGAAACCAAAAAAAAGTGGATCACCACTAACTAAAATAACTATAGAATGATTAGCTAGATGGGCTAGGGCGATCGCATCTATACTTGTTGTAAGATTGACCAGATTTAGCTTCTCAGCGGGATGATCGGGAAAATAACTAAGATGGCGCTTGCTTCCTACTAAAAACGTTGCCTGCTGTACGATTTTTTGTACATCCTTGGTTAATCCATCTTTTCCATCTAAACCAATCCCAACTACGGCAATTATCACTTAACTGATTACTGATTACTAATTGGTGGGCATTAAGCAAATATTTCGTGGCATTATAATTTATTTGATTGCCCGCCCTACGACTGATTACTTGTACAGACAAGGCATGCCTTGTCTCTTCTAATTAGAATCAGAATTACTGTTAAACAAGCGATAACCAACATAAAGAACTAAGCCAATCGCACCAAGACTAAGTACACTACTTACAATGTGCAGTACAGCACCCAAAATGGAAAAACCGAACCAGATTCCACCAATAGCGATCGCAGCCTTACCAAATTTAGGTAAACTATTAAACCAAGCTTTAGTAGTATCGATCCAACCTTGCACTTGAGGAGAAGGATTAATTTCCAACTTAGGAAAAACTGACTGAGTTTCATTCTGAGAGTTGGCAGCAGTTTCCTGATTTATTTCTGCTTCCATTTCGTCTAGCTTGCTTTTTAAATCACGTTCTGAAAAACTCATGACTATTCAACTCTTGCTTTTTGGTAAACGATCCTAATGTTTAGGGTAGCAAACAATACCTTCTTAGAGATGATCGAGATTTCCTCCCTCCTTCATTCCTATCATAATACTGGAGTATGTCTGAGCAAAATATAGAAATATTACATATTAAGTGTTAATACTAGTTACGGATCAAATCACTTTGATGAATCATGTTGGAAGCGATATTGTTTGACTTAGACGGTACCCTAGCTGATACAGACTCAATTCACTTTGCAGTCTGGCAAGATATTCTAGTTCGTTATGATTTGGACATTGATCGAGCTTTTTACCGACAACGGATTTCTGGGCGAACTAACTCTAAAATTATTAAAGATATTATCCCCCAATTAACCTTAGAGGATGCCTGGAAATTAGCCACAGAGAAGGAAGAAACTTATCGTCGCCTTGCCAATTCCTTGTTACCAACTCCTGGCTTGGATCGAATAATCAATTTAACGGATCGAGCCTCGATTAAAAGGGCAGTTGTGACTAATGCGCCAGAAGATAATGCTATTTATATGCTCAAGGTGTTGCGTCTAACTGATACATTTCCGACAGTAATTATGGCAAAAGATGCACCTCCAGGTAAACCCGATCCTGCACCCTATAAATTAGCTTTAAGTCGTTTGGGGGTGAGGAACAAGAATGTTTTAGGGAGGTTGAATAACGTTATTGCTTTCGAGGATTCTGCTTCGGGTATTCGTTCAGCCGTTGGCGCAGGAATTTATACAATTGGGATTACCTCCAGTCATCCTGCTGAGGATTTACTCGATGCAGGTGCCAGTATGACAATTAATGATTTTAACGACGAGCAACTATGGGAATTATTAGATAGTAAGACTAAAGTAATTGGTAATTAGTTAGTAGTTACTCCCATCCCAGCCATTTTCTATCGATACCGTAGTCGTTTGGTGTTTGTTGCAGAAGCATTTGTTTAAACTGTACTCTTTTTTATTGTCTAATACCTTGGTTCTTTAGTACTTTAAATATTTTGTTAGCATAATAATTCTAAATAGAAGATCAATATTATTTACATTTTAATTATTTAAAACTCTGCTACCATGTTTGTATTGCTTTTGAACAAGAAAAGTAATTCTTTGTTAAAGCATTAGAAAATACTTAAGATTTGTTTTCATGCACAATACTCTTTCGTTCATAAAAGTGAAAAAGCCTGATGACAAAGAATATATTATTGAAATTGAAAAGCTAATTAGTAAATTAACCGAAAATACCTGTATCAAAATAGGAAGGCAAGAAAGTAATCATATAGTTCTTCGTGATCCTCAGAAAAATATTTCTAGAGAGCATTGTTGTCTTCATTATAGTTAGAGAAGGTGGCGGATTATAGATCAAGGAAGTTCTAATGGAACTTTTTTACGACCCAGCCTTGAACAATCAGAAATTGATGTTCGTAATGAGGAATTAATTTCTCTAAGAAATGAGGATGAGATTCTGATTTTAGGTGAATTAAATGCCTTAGAAAAGCCACTTTTTTTGGTGATTAAAATTTATTGAACCTGATGAAAAAAATTAGGTAATTTAAAATAAAATAAGTAGCAGTATTGAATATAGTTTAAGCCAACAAAAATTATTTCATACTTCTGATCGCAAACACCAATAGTATAAATAATATTATTGAACCTGAATCTATTGTTGATTTCTTTGAAGATCAAGAAGAAGCAACTATATTAGACGAATTTTCTCCAGGAGCGGTTTACAGATTTTTCAACAACGATACAGGAGTTCATTTTTATACTGCTAGCGACGAAGAAAGAAGCGCAGTTGCAGATTTAAACAACTTTAGTTATGAGGGTGCGTCTTATGTTGGTGTAGATCCTTTAACTGGAAGCTCAGACCCTTTACCTGTATATCGTTTTCTCAATGAAGATACGGGAGTTCATCTTTATACCATTTCAGAAACAGAAAGAGATGCAGTTGCAGAGTTAAATAACTTTAGTTTTGAAGGGGAAGCCTTCTTTGCTTATGAAACTGAAGCACAAGGTTCAATTCCCATCTATCGCTTTTTTAATCCTTCTACTGGGGCGCATTTCTATACTCCTTCGGCAGAAGAAAGAGACAGCGTTGAAGATAATTTACCTGATTTTCAGTCTGAAGGTATTGCCTACTATGCTTTCCCTACGGAATAGATGATTAAAACAGCAAATGGTACAACTTAGTTGGGGAATTCCAATTCCTATCAGTAAAGCAATTGAACTGTTAGCTAATTATCGATTCTGGCTCTAATTGTATAGCTTCCCGACTCTCCTGGGGAACTTGTTCTCGTGATTACGGTATACTTACCGTCTGTCGGCAATTTGGCTTTAATTTGAGCATTCCAGTTGTTCACAGAGCGATCGCCATTATGGACTAATTTATCACCATTAGGGTTTTGCACGATTAAAAACTGATTGCAACTTGATCTTGCCCAATAATTTCATGCTGTTCATTCTAAAAGTTGTCCAATCATCATCATAGACAAATAATCCAGCTATTCAATAGGCTGAATTTGCATCACAATCGAGGTCATATCATCACCGCAATTATTGCTAGCACCGCTAAATTGCTTAACCTGAGCAAAAATATGCTCTAGAATCTCATCTGGAGTTTCTAGGTGTTGACAAGCCCATTTAAAACAAAGACAGAGATTTTCTTCATCAAAGCGATCGCCATCTTCATTAGCCGCGTCAGTAAAACCGTCGGTATAGTAAATAATTGTATCTCCTGGAGCCAGTTGCACAGTAGCATCCTCGTACTCTGATTCCATGTCCAAACCGATCAGCATTCCCCAACTGTCTAGTTTTTCCAGATTATTAGTAGCCTTACGCCATAGTAGAGGTGGATTATGAGCCGCATTAGTAAAAGAAAGAGTTTGCTTTTGTGGATCGTATTCCGAATAAAACATACTCACAAAGCGATGAGAATTTTCTAAATCGGCATACATTACTCGATTGAGATGGCGCATAATCTGTGCAGGAGAATGGCGATTAAGCACTTCAGCCCGCAGCATTCCTCTAGTCATGGTCATAATTAGCCCAGCAGGGACACCCTTGCCCATCACATCGCCAATCACAATACTCCAGGGAACATCAGACCCGATTTCTGGCTGACTATTTTCCAGGCGGTCATAGTTAGTGGGAATAAAATCGTAGTAGTCTCCCCCAACACGACTAGCAGTCTCACACTTAGCAGCAATAGCTAGCCCTTTGATTTGAGGACATTTACTAGGCAACAAGCGCAACTGGATTTCCGAGGCAATTTCTAGTTCACGGTCTTGTCTTTCCTTGGAACGTAATTCCACTGTCAACTCGTGATTAGCGATCGCCACTGCTGTTTGGTCGGCTACTAACTGAGTCAATTTTCTTCTAGTGGGAGTCCAATTATAGTCATCTTCCGCACTGAAAACATAAAGACGACCCTGCTCAATATTTTTCACCAGAATTGGAGTCCCAAAAAATTGAACTTTTGATTCTAATTCTTGACTTATTTTTTCGTCAATAATTTCTGATAGTTGAGAGGCTGCATTGACGGTTTGATGGTGATTAACCTGGGACTGATTAATTTGATAATTTACGCGCTCAAATACACTGCTGACCTCCAAGCCAATTTTGCTGTCTTGGCAATGAACTTGTTCTAAATGTACTTTGTTATTTTTATATAAAACTAATACTCCTCCAATAGAATCAGTAACTCTAGCTGCCATTAAAGGGGTCAATTCTAAAAATTGATTCAAATTGCTAAAGCTACGTAGAGCAAAACCCAAAGAGCTAAGCAAATCTTGAATCTTATTTTGTTCCCTTTGCAGGTTAGCCACTAATTCTTTTAGTGCCACAATAGGGTTAGAGTTCTTCGCCGAAGGGTTACCAACGCTACTATTTTCTTGAGAGGGATGGTCACGAGAAGATACGACAGTCATTGCCTCTACAAATTCAGACATTATTTTTTCAGTTCATCAGTCAGCAATAGGTTTAAAGTAAAGTACAGTAATACTAAAACATTCAATTAGATAAGATGAAAGTAACTTTCCGATTTAGCTAATTGATGACTATCTTAAAGTTATTAATCTAACAGACAGCGCTTATATTTTACTTACAAAAATATTTGGTTGATTAATAATAACCCGAAATAGCAGATACGCCAATATAATTACGTAAAAATAATTAAGTTCACTATCATAACTAACTATTTGGGAAAATATGTAATATATTTAACCATTAAGCAAAGCTTCCACAAATTCGTAGCTAGAAAAGGGTCGCAAATCCTCGATTCCCTCTCCCGCACCAATAAAGCGAATTGGTAAATTTAGCTGCTGAGTTACTGCTAATGCCACACCGCCTTTAGCACTGCCATCTAGCTTAGTTAACACTACACCACTCAGGTTGGCTGCTTCGGAAAATACTTGAGCTTGCCGTAAACCATTTTGTCCTAGAGTTGCATCTAGTACCAATAGTGATTCTACTATGGCATCAGGTGCTTTTTTATCAATAATACGACGGATTTTTGCTAATTCCGTCATCAAGTTTTGCTTATTTTGTAGTCTTCCTGCGGTATCTACCAGCAGCAATTCCGTGTTTTTTGCCTGAGCAGCGGTAATGGCATCAAAGACTACCGCAGCAGGATCCGTATTTTTTCCAGGGTTGGCAATGACTGGGGTATTACTTCGTTCTCCCCAAACTTTAACCTGTTGTACCGCCGCCGCCCGAAAAGTATCCGCAGCAGCAATGAGGCAAGTATAACCAGATTTCTGACCTAAGTTGGCTAATTTGCCGATAGTAGTGGTTTTTCCTGCGCCATTGACTCCTGTTAAGAGCCAAATATTAAACTGCTCTTTTTCGGGAACAAAAGCGTTATCTTCTTTACCTGCCAAGGGTTTATCCAGAATCTCTTGCAGAATAGTTTTCAAATAGGCGATCGCCTGATCTGGTGGTAATACTTCTTCTTTTAATTGTTTTTGCAGGGTTTCAATTATATAGTCAGTGGCTTCAATACCCACATCCGCTTGCAGTAAGAGACTTTCAATCTCCATCACCGCATCTTCATTTAAAGGGCCTTTACCGACAATAGACTTAAGCTGATTAACTAAACCAATTCGAGTTTTACCTAGCCCCTGACGCAGTTTAGTCAGCCAGCTAATTTCTTCTTCGGAAACATCTTCTGCTGTTCTACCACTTTTGGCTAATACCTGGGATGACCAGATAAAATCTTCGTCTAATTCTGGTTCTACCGTCTCTGTTACTAGTTCCTCTTCAGGAGTTTCAATGGCTGTTTCTTTGAGCTTTTCCAACCCTTGAGATTTTTGCATCCAAGCAGGAACGTTTGCCTCTGGTGCAGGAGTTTCTTCCGCTACAGGTTCAGGTTCTAAAGTAGCTTCAGTTTCTGTCGAACTTATTACTTCTTCTGTTGTCTGGGCTGCGGGTTCAGTGATTGACTCTTCTTGTTCTTCTGTCTTTGCTGCTTCTATTGCTTCTTCTGTAGCAACTTCTACTTGTTCTGTTGCTTCTTCTGTAATTTCTACAGCTTCTGGGATAGTGACTTCTTCTTCTATACTTGCAGATTCAGATACTACTTCAGTTTCTTGAGCTTCTTCCGTCTGAGCTGCTGCTGTCGCCTTACGTTCTTGAATATTCTTGTAAGCAGCTTTAGCAAAAGCAAGGTAATCTGGTTCAGCTATTTCCGTCTCGGATGGCTCTGCTGATTCCTGAGTTACTTCGGGCTGAGTTTCTGCGGGTTTTTCTTCAGGCTGTTGCTTTGCTTGTTTATTACGGCGAAACCAATTAAACATCGTATAAAAGATTGTGTAAGAGAAAATGAACCTACTTTCAGTTTATAGATAATACCAAGGTTC
>CBDUCX010000269.1:0-7609 GCA_965365755.1 uncultured Pleurocapsa sp. | reverse complement strand
GTATAGAGTAGATTTACACTATTTTCTGTCGGTTACTAAATTTGATCCCAGCTAAATCAAAAACAAAGAAGCTAAAAGTATTACTGTCTTGGCTGATTATCACCATTGTTGGCTGTCAACCATCGACTCCCGATGCCACCCCTAGAGCAAGGGAAAGAGAGAGTAGATTAGATACCCAATTAGTCTTAAACAATGCCATTTTAGAGCAGTCAAACAAGCAGGAAAAGACTGTCTGGAAAATAAAAGCAGATAATATTGTCTATAGTGAAGACAAACAAATCGCCACTCTAAACAAGGTAGTCGGTAATTTATGGCAAGATGGAATCATAATTTTCAAAATTAGTGCCAAAACAGGAGAGATTAGGGACAATGGCAACATAATTCTCTTGAATGAAAAAATAATTGCCAGTGATCCTCGTAATGGTGGCATTATCAATACTGATGTAGTGGAATGGCGACCCCAAGAGAACTTATTATTGATCAAGGAAAAGTTAAACGGGACTCACCCTAATTTACAGGTTACGGCTGAGTCGGGAAAGTATTTTACCGATATTGAGCAGTTAGAAATACAGGGAAATGTAGTTGCCACTACTAATCAACCGTCTATGCAACTCAAAAGCGATCGCCTAGAGTGGAGTATTGCCCAAAATGAGATTAAAAGTCCTGGGGCAGTGGAGGTAGTACAGTATAACGAAGAACAAACCATCACCGATAAATTATTCAGCGATCGCGCTCAGGTAAATCTAGTCAGTAAGACTGCCACCTTAAACCAAAATATTGAGTTGATTACCCTAGAACCCCCGCTACAAGTAGCGACCAACTTTTTTAGTTGGAATTATGGTACTCGTGTGGGCAAAACCGATCAGCCAATTCAAATTCTTGATCGCGATCGCCAAATTAGCTTGACAGGAAACCAAGGTGAAATAAACCTTCAGCAACAGCTAGCTAAATTGCAAGATGGGGTGAAGGGAATTAACCAGCAAGAAGCCTCAGAGTTATATGCGCGTCAACTTATTTGGCAAATTGATTCGGAAAAAGTGGAAGCGATAGGAAATGTGATTTATGAACAAGCCGATCCTCAAGCTCGTTTAACAGGGGAGAAAGCCGTCGGTACTCTCAGCGACAACAACATCATAGTTACCAGCGAAGGCAAGAACCAGGTTACGACAGAAATTAACAACTAAGGTGATTTCCAGGAAACAATTGATAAGTAAAAACTACTGGTTTCAAACTAGATGCGGTTTACAATGCCTGACCGATTTTCGGCTCAATACCAGCAAGTAAGCGCTGAATATTGGTTTTGTGGCGCACAATTACATATAGTCCTGCGATCGCAGCAAAGATGGAATAGGCTAGGGGTTGATGTAAAGCCAGCATTAAGATATTAACGGCGATCGCGCCACAAATGGAACTGAGGGAAACGATGCGCGAAATTCCCAAAATAATACCGAAACTGCCTAAAGTACCCAAAGCAATTACAGGGTTCATCACAAATAGCACACCCAAAGTAGTAGCGACAGATTTACCACCTGTAAAGTTCAGCCATACAGACTTACTATGACCGATGATGGCACTTAAAGCGGTAACTGTAATTAACCAAGGATGCCAGCTAGCAGGTAGGGTTTCTGGGGGAGCAAAGGAGTAAACTGAATGTACCAAAATTAGAGCTAAAGAACCCTTTAACAAGTCAATTAATAATACGGCGATCGCTGCTGGCTTGCCTACTGTCCGTAAAACATTGGTTGCTCCCGTAGAACCAGAGCCATGTTCGCGGATATCGATTCCTTGTAAATAATATCCAAATAGATACCCTGTGGGAATTGATCCTAATAAGTAAGCAGCCAGAATTAGCAGGGCGCTAATAGTTAGACTGATAGTCATAATTTATAGGTGTATTAAATATCGTAAACAATAGTTTAACGGCTTTTTGCTCTAAAAAAAATACCTGAACCAATTAATATAAATAATTAGAAGATGCTGTTTTATTGGTAGAAGCAAAAGCCATCCAGAGAGGAAACTTCAAGAGGGATAAGTTTAAGAGATCTTCTGTCTCGTCGATGATAATTAGGGGTAATAACTTATCAGAGATTAAGCGTTCAGCACGCTGTACCAAAACATCAGGAGAATCAAACAAGGTTACCCCTCGATTAGCACCAAAGTTATTGCGGGATATTCCTAAACAATCTTGTAATCCCCTACGCCATTCCCCCAAATTCTCAGGAGTATCTGTCAGTACTAACACTCTACAGCGATCGCCATATAAATTATGCAGAATCGAAATAGCTGCCGAAGCCAGCAAAATGTTTTGTAGACGACTACCCATGCTGTTGATCGCACCTCTACCGCCTTGTCCAAAGAACCAATCTTGGACTTTTTGAGCTTGATTTTGTTCAAATGTCCGACGTAACTGCCAAGGAGAACCATAATAATCGGGATTATTGCGATATTTATCTAAAAGCTGTCGAATACGTCTACCTTGATCAGCAAAAGTTGGTTCAGAGAACTGGGCGTTTGCCGCAGGGGAAGAAGCATTTCTCGATCTATTTCTTTCAGGCTCTCTTCTTCTGCCTCTTTCACGTTCCCGTTCTCCTCTAGAAGAATTTTCTCGTCCTCTGACTCTTTCTCTAGCCCTGGGAGGAGAATCTTCTGTCCGTGCTAATTCCAGCTTTTCCGCAGCAGTAACTAAATCCTGTAAGCTACCAACTAAATACTCTTTAAACCCCTGTACCCTGATTGCTAATTCCTTAGAGGAACCAGCAAAGTTACTCCGCATTTCCTGATTAATTCTTTCCTTACGGCGTTCTAATTTGTCAATCTCAATTCGTAGATTCGTTTTGCGTTCTCTTAATTCCTTAGTGCCTTCATCTAACATTTGGCTGAGACTTTCCTGCATTTCTCTCAACTGCTGGGAAAGTATTTGTTCTTTTTGTGCTTTTAGCTCGGCAATTTCTTGATATAAATTAGCTTTTTGCTGCTCTAAATCTCTTATTTCATCGCTGATGATAGGTTGGGCTAAAGATTCGGGAGTATCAGTAATTGCTTGCTCCGCCTCAGATTCATCCAACCAACTATCAACAAATAACTGAGGTTCATCTGACAACTCATCTAAAGAGTTACTTTCTGCTTCAGTACTAAAGTTCTGATTATCTTGGGACACGGCTTCAGATGAAGGTTCGCTGGGAGTCGAGGTCGAAAACTGCAATTCTGATAGCTCAAGTTCTGACTCTGGCGAAGTAAAATCTAGCTCGTCTTTTGCAGTTGTTGATGACTCTATAGCAACATCAGTTATATTTCCTTCTGGCACAACATCTTCAATGGCATCTGAGGTAACTTCTGTCGGCAATTCATCAAATTCATCTGATTTGGGTTTAGCCGATGATTCAATAGGCTCAAAGTTAGTATTGCCTGATTGGGGAATGGGGGAGTTTTCAGAGTTCATGAGAATGCCAAGATAAAAATAGTTTGCGTTCAGAGAGTTAATAATATCGTTTCATAAGCAAGCTTATAGGAGGCATCGACAAACGAAGACAGAAACTTCATGCTATGAATGGCTGAAGTAGTTTATCGAGGATAATGCTTTTGTAAACAATCCGCCAGGGTTTTAGGGTCAAAAATAATCGGCAGGAAATGGATGCTGTTAACTTCTTTGAAGTAAAACAAAATAGGAATAGGCGACCAGAAAATTTCCCAGTTTAACCACTCACTGTAGGGAAAATCACGAATTACTTTGCCAGAGCGAAGTACGAGAAGAGTCTGCTCAGTAAACTGTAGCCTGAGCATAATTGTTTGCACAGTTAAAAATAAACCAAAAATAGCGATCGCACCACCTAACCACCAGGAAACGAAAGATAAGCCAACTGCTATCAAAATTAGAAATGCAGGAATCCTGAAGTTTGGGGCTAGTTCTACAACTTTGGTGGAATTGTCAGCTTCGATATTAGTGGTCATTGGAGTATCTCCATGGTGTTGATCTAGGAAAAGCTTGCTTCTTATTCTGTCACGATCAGGCTTTAGATTAGAAGTTGCTTGCTTGGCTAGGATATTTTTTTCATTTTACAATGACTCAAATTATAAGTTTCCCCAAGCAAAACTAATAATAAATAAATTATCCGTGATGTCTATCAGCGATCGCGATATTCAAGTAATGCGATCGCATTACTTGAAGAGCTTACGTTATAAATACCAATGCAACAAAGTAGAAAACCTGCGCCAAAAATTTATAGATCTTAAGAATTACCTACGAAACTTGGAAAGATAAATTTTGTCAATCTAATATAAAAGATTTTTATATAAAAATTACTTAAATATTCTGTTAACTTATTAATAAGTCAACAGAAAAGAAGTATAACGAATCGAAAATAATGACAGTTACAATCTACAACCACAAGCAAAAATATCTAAATCCTTTGATTCTTTTTCAGCAATGGCTGGAAAATATAGAAATCAAAGAAAAACAAACAGCGCGACAGATTGTCAAATTAATTCCTGCTCAATGTCCCTTCGCACGAGAAATACGGGTATTTGATAAAGTTCTGTTTCGTATTCCTCCTTTGTGTAAGTTGAATCCTTGTTACGAGCAATTAGTAGGATTACGGTTTCGCGCCCTGTGCTTTCTAGCAGACTGTTGCGGGGAAGATGTTACGCCCTATTGTTGTTAACGAATGTGACATCCTCATCAAAATCTAAGCAAACAATATTTAAATTAAAGATAATTGACTCATGGTTGCATTAACTAAAACCGATCCAACCACCAATAACGCCAGACTAACTTTGCAAACCGCCGAGATTGCTCCAGAAACTACAGCTATACGCTGTCTAGATTGGGATCGCGATCGCTTTGATATCGAGTTTGGCTTGCAAAACGGTACGACCTATAATTCCTTTATCATTCAGGGTGAAAAACTAGCTTTAGTCGATACTTCCCACGCTAAGTTTCGTCAGCTTTATCTAGATTTATTAACGGGCTTAATCGATCCAGGACAACTTGATTATCTGATTATTAGCCATACTGAACCAGATCACAGTGGTTTAGTCAAAGATATTTTGAAATTAGCACCTCAAGTTACAGTAGTTGGCGCAAAGGTGGCGATTAGCTTCTTAGAAAGTATGGTGCATCAACCCTTTGAATATATAATCGTCAAAAATGGCGATCGCCTGGATTTAGGCAACGGACATGAATTAGAATTTGTTGCTGCACCTAATTTACATTGGCCAGATACAATTTTTAGCTACGATTACAAAACTCAAATTCTCTATACTTGCGATGCCTTTGGTCTGCACTATTGCGATGAACCTACTTTTGATGAAGATTTATCGTTAATTGAGGCAGATTACCAATATTACTACGACTGTCTGATGAAGCCTAACGCTCGTTCGGTTTTAGGTGCCATCAAACGGATAGGAAAATTGGAACTAAAGACAATCGCCACAGGACATGGCCCTTTATTACAGTACCATCGTGCTGAATTAGTAGATCGCTATCAGCAATGGAGTCAGGCACAGACTAAAACTGAAACTTTCGTCGCATTGTTTTACTCGGAAGACTATGGCTACAGTGACGATCTGGCAAGAGCGATCGCCCAAGGAATTAGCAAAACAGGAGTAGCAGTAGAATTAGTCGATTGGAATAATACCGAAGCTCAATTTGTTAGAGAATTAGTTTCCGAAGCAGCAGGTTTAGTCATGGGAATGCCATCCCAATCAGACTCGGAAGCCCATGCAATCCTCAGTACCATTCTAGCAGCAGCCCACAGTAAACAATCCATTGGTTTATTTGAATCAGGTGGGGGAGAAGATGAACCAATTTATCCCTTACGCAATCAGTTTCAAGAAATTGGACTTACCGAAGCCTTTGAACCGATTTTAGTTAAACAATCACCCGCTCAAGCGCTCAAGCAAACTTGCGATGAAGCAGGTACAGATTTAGGACAGTGGTTAACCAGAGATCGCAGCGTTAAACAAATCAAAGCGATCGATAATAGTTTACAGAAAGCCTTGGGCAGAATTAGCAATGGCTTATATATCATCACAGCTACCAAAGGTGATATCAAGAGCGCCATGGTTGCATCATGGGTAATGCAGGCTAGCTTGACTCCTTTAGGAATTGCGATCGCTGTGGCTAAGGATCGGGCAATTGAATCTTTCTTACAGATTGGCGATCGTTTTGTCTTAAATGTCCTGGAAGAAGACAATTATCAAGACATTATCAGACATTTTCTCAAACGTTTTCCCCCTGGTGCAGATCGCTTTGAAGGTATCAAAACCGTACCTGCTAGTAATGGTTCACCGATTATTGCCGATTCTCTAGCCTATGCCGAATGCGAAGTTCAAAGCCGACTAGAATGCAGCGATCACTGGATTGTCTATAGTAACGTCCAAGCTGGCAGAGTAGCCAAACTAGATGCCCTAACCGCCGTCCATCATCGCAAAGTAGGAAATCATTATTAATTAGCAACTAACAACTAACAACTAACAACTAACAACTAAATATAATGTATGAGTCTCTTGGTAAGACAGCAACTCCCTGGTACAAGTGGCTAAACAATGGTGGAATAATTAAAATTTTGGAATTTATCCAAGACTTTATTATTATCTCTCTTTGTCTTGGTTTGTTTGGCTTTATGACGCTTCAGTTACGAGAAATGTTTGTGTCTTTGCTACCGCCTTTAAATTTTACCAGAGTAACGGCTGATATTCTGTTTGTGCTGATTTTAGTCGAATTATTTCGCTTGTTAATCATTTATCTACAGGAACGCCGAGTATCGATTGGTGTAGCAGTCGAAGTTTCCATTGTTTCGGTTTTAAGAGAAATTATCGTTAGAGGGATTTTAGATATTCCTTGGAGTCAGGTATTAGCCACTTGTTCTTTTTTATTAGTTCTATCCATTTTATTAGTAGTCCGAGTTTGGCTACCTCCCACCTTTGAGGGTGTCGATCCAGAACAAAAAGTATCTGAACGACGATACAAACAGAAAACAATTAATAATCAGCCACTGACCACTAATAACTAATCACTAATAACCAATCACTAACCATTATGGTACAGACAACTATTAAACCAACAGCCAAAAAAAGAGACGTTCAAATCGCAGAAATTGGCATTAACACCCAAGTATTGCGATCGCGTACAAGGGATAGATTGAAATTTGAAGTTGAATATTCTCGCCAAAAAGGTACAACCTCTAACTCTTATCTAATTCAAGCAGATAAAACAGCCCTAATCGATCCACCAGGACAATCTTTTACTGGTATTTACTTGGAGGCAATAGCACACCATGAATGGCGAAGATTAGATTACATCATTTTGCAACACGTTAATCCCAATCGATTGGCAACTATACAGGTGTTGGCAGGATATGCACCCCAAGCAAAAATAATTTGTTCTAAAGCAGCAGCCAAAGCCCTAAAGGGTGCTTTGATATTTCCTCAATGGAAATCGCGAGTTCAAATAGTTAGAGACAATGATACTTTAGATTTGGGACAGGGACATCAACTAAGATTTATGAGTGCCACTACTCCTCGTTGGGTAGATGGCTGTCGACCACGGCGTGCATGGTCGTCTCGAACAGGGCGGGCAGGTCGGCGTCGGTGGTGAGCGCGGCGACGGTCC
>CBDUCX010000268.1:0-7664 GCA_965365755.1 uncultured Pleurocapsa sp. | reverse complement strand
AAATATGAAAATCAAAGCAATTATCCATCCCGCAGAAGAAGGCGGATACTGGGCAGAAGTGCCAGCTTTACCTGGCTGTATTACAGAGGGAGATACAATGGAAGAAGTGTTAGTCAATCTTAAAGATGCCATTGAAGGGTGGCTAGAAGTTGCCAACAACAGCCAATCTGTTGAATCCACTGCTCAAATTATTGAAATTGCAGTATGAAATCCGTTTCAGGTAAAAAATTATGCAAAATTGTTGAGCATAAAGGATGGAATTTGAAAAAGGTAACGGGTAGCCACCACATTTACCAAAAGCCTGGAGTAAAGATGATCTTATCCATCCCAGTTCATGGGAATAAAGATCTCAAAATTGGTACATTAAAAGCCTTGATGAAGATAGCGGGATTAACTGAGGAAGATTTTTCCTAGTAGTCAAAAAAAATTCTGGACTTGAGAATAGCGATCGCTTTTCGAGAGAGAATGAGCATACAAGTAGAATCAGATCTAAAAGAAATCCTCGGTAAGTTTGACCAAAAACTAGACAAGCTAGATGGCAAGCTAGATAAGCTATCTACTGATGTTACAGATATTAATCTACGATTAACTAAGGTAGAAACGAAGTTAGACTCTGAAATCTCTACCATAAAAGAAGACATCAAAGAAATTAAAGGTTCACAGAAGGCGCAAATCTGGACATTAGTCGGAGTTCCGATTACTGCTGTTGGTGGTTTGGTCGTGGCAGTAGGACAATCTGTACTCTCTTTTAACCCTTAATTGTCCTTTTTGATTGCAATCTCAATAATAGTTTTTAAGTATTCATTTTCAACAACACTTTTAAGACTCCTCGTTGTTGAGCGTGATTGAAAGCAGCTAAACCTTCTTCTAAAGGATAACTCCTCTCGATTAGGGAACTAAGATCAACTTGACCACGAGTAAGCAGATCTAACGCCTTAGCAAAAGGCCCGCAGCGAGAACCAATTACCGTAATTTCATTAACTACTAAAGTCGAAGCATCAATATTTAACTTTCCTGCATAGGTACTTTTTAGAACTAAAATTCCTTGGGGACGCAAACTTTGTAATGCCAGACTAAAGCCATCAGGATTGCCCGTACATTCCACTGCAACATCAAAACTGCTAGTCTTTGCTAAATCCGCAAAACCCGTTTTGATTCCTCTCTGCTCTAACTTCCCTAGCTTATCTCGGTGGCGACCAACTACTAATAAATCACAACCTGTTAAAGCTAAGGTTTGTGCCACTAGTTGTCCTAGCTTGCCATCTCCCACTAGTAATACCTTAGTTTCTGGAGTTAAAGCAATCTGCTCTTGAATTTCTAATGCTGCTGCTAGAGGTTCTGTGAAGGTAGCCGAATCATCAGAAACATTATTTGGTACAACATGTAAGTTAGCTATCGGTAAGGTCAAATATTCCGCGAAAGCACCATGACGATTGACAATTCCCAAAACTGTGCGTTGTTCACAATGGTTGGAATATCCTTTACGGCAAAAATGACATTGACCGCAAGTAGCATTAATTTCACCAACAACTCTTTTATTGACTAATTTATTTGCTAAATGTTCGGGGGCAGACTCAACAACGCCCACAAATTCATGACCAATAATTCCTGTGTAAGGATAATAACCTCGGAGTAATTCTAAATCGGTATTACAAATACCCGCCTGTAACACTCTTACCAGTACTTCTCCAGAGGGAGGCTTAGGTATGGGTAAATCTGTTTTAAAGTTGAGTTGCTGTTTTTCTAGCCAGATACCTTTCATAGTTTAGTTCGGTTGAGGTTTATTTATTGTATTTTTTTTGATTCAGAGTTTGCTATAAAAAAAAACTGAATCAAGCCATAGCTCAATCCAGCTTACCAACAACCTTCAATTATGAAATTCAACTGGTCTAAATATATTACCCATTGTCTATTTCGTCGATGATCGTGGCAGCTTTTTCACATAAAGCCTCGTGACAATTTCCATTGGTAGCGACAATACAACCCCAGCGTTTAACATCCCCCTGGTTATAGTAAACAGGATCGCCGTTAACATAAGTAAACTTGCCACCCGCCTCGGTAAGAATTAATTCTGGTGCAGCAAAATCCCAATCTTTAGCGGCTGATTTACCTGATAGAGAAAGATAAACATCAGATTCCTGTTCAAGCAGGGTAGAAATTTTTCCGCCAACGCCACCCATATATTTTTTACCCGCAAAGGGTAGACGCTCAATTAATTCTTGAAAGCGAGCATCACGGTGAGAACGGCTGACAATTAGGTATAGGTCTTCAATTTGATTGCGATCAGAAACTTTAATGGGTGTAACTGTTCCATCTTTAGTTTCGACAAAAGTACCATTATCCTTAGAAGCAAAATAGATCTTACCAGCTTCAGGAATAGCCACAATACCAATTACAGGACGACCTTGATACGCCAAGGCGATGTGCATCCCGTATTCTCCAGTCTTATCAATAAAATCTCTGGTGCCATCGAGGGGGTCGATAATCCAAACCCAATCTTTAGCTACGGGTTCAGCTTTTTTAACATCAAATGTTTCCTCAGACAAATAGCCAAACTCTTCTGTTCCCAGTTTTGTTTGCAAACTGCTTAAAATATGTTTGTTAGCGGCTAAGTCAGCTTCAGTAACGGGGCCATCTTTTTTATCTTGTACATCTAAATCTGATACTTCTTGATGATAAAAAG
Organism: uncultured Pleurocapsa sp.; assembly: GCA_965365755.1. Classification (GTDB taxonomy): domain Bacteria; phylum Cyanobacteriota; class Cyanobacteriia; order Cyanobacteriales; family Xenococcaceae; genus Waterburya. The sequence goes on along the minus strand of CBDUCX010000268.1, from coordinate 4,981 downwards.
AACTCAGGATATCTGCTGCCCCCCAGGCGATAGAACGAGCCGTTGTGAGAATTTCAGCTAATTCAGCTTGATTTTTGTCCAAAGTTATCTCCCAAAAATAATTTTGTGATTTCTTGATAATTTCCTCTAAATAAGTTTACCAAGGAATTAAATATTCTCCCCCTCGGTGGTGTTTGGGATAATTTCTGTGATTTATATAATACTGTGTGAGCGCTTGTGCAATAACAAGTTTAGCTGCCCGTCGAACTCTGGTTAGCTGATTATTGGTAGATTCAATGCAATACTTGCTTTTGATTGATTTTCGGAAAACATCGATAATACCCAGATTTTGCCCAGAAAAACCAATCGATTGATGTAAAAATGTGTTACTCTAATTAAGTTAATAAGGAATTAGAACGTGTTTAGGTCGTTGTAAGTCTTATTTGCCACGGGATGTAGCGCAGCTTGGTAGCGCGCCTGCTTTGGGAGCAGGATGTCGCAGGTTCAAATCCTGTCATCCCGATTTCCTTGTAACATTAAAATTTGTGTTTTCTACTCAACTGAAAAGTACGAATTTACTGTAAGATGGGCAAAAAATCACTAAAATATACAAATTTTTTCAGAATAGGTATATTGCCCACCAAACCATTAAACAAACCATTAAACAACGGTGGACTGAAAAACACAGTAAACGACAAGTATTAAATTGCGATCGCTCTAATTACCAAGGTAGGAGAGGCTTTAGCCTATATTCATCAGAGGAATTATCTACATCGCGACATTAAACCTAGCAACATCGTGCTGCGTAGTTGCGATCTGTTATTTCCAGTGTTAATTGACTTTGGGCTGGCTAGAGAATTCGATCCCAAACAATCTCTGACAATGGACAATCACTTAACAGAGCATTTTGCACCATTGGAACAATACAATTTAGACTCCTATGCTAAATATATTAATCTAGAGATAAATCACTACAGAATTGGTACTTGGACTGATGTTTATGCTTTTGCTTGATTCTTAAATTAAGCTTGTAATAATGGGATGTTGTGGATGGATTGACTGTGGTTGAGATTCTAATAATTCTACAAATTGGTGGACTGACTGAAGTTGTTCGGGAGATAGGTTATTTAACTTATGGCTTATTTTTTCTTTAATACTAGTCATGACTTGAAAATATGAAAGTCTCTAGCTCTAATTCTAAGTAATTCTAGAGATGTTGTATTTTGTATTAAAGATCTAAATAATCTTTCAACGAGTCACGCATAACATCTACGGGTACTGGTTGCTGAAGCCAGATCTCTAGGGCAGCCACGCCCTGTTGCACCAGCATTTCCAGCCCATCAATGGTCATTGCACCTTGTGCTTGCGCCAGTTTAAGAAATTGTGTTGGATTAGGGGTATAAATTAAGTCATAGGCGATCGCATCTGCCTTGAGTTTCTGCATTAATTTCTCCTCGACAGGGGAAGCATCAACATGGGGAGACATGCCCACAGGAGTAGTATTAATCAGTAAGTCAGTAGCAGGAATTAGGCTACTTAGATTATCCCAGTTGTGTATTTTGAGGAGAGAAGTAATCATAGGCGCATGTGACCAACTTTGATAGAATCTGGCTAATTTATCAGGATTACGCCCTACAACATGTATTTCTGGGCAGCCTAAATTAGTTAAACCGGCAATAACTGCTCTAGCTGCACCACCATTCCCTAAAACTACAGGAGTTACTTGTGACCAATTACGGGACATGGTTTTTAGTGGCGCAACAAACCCAACTGCATCGGTATTTGTTCCTTTCCATCCAGTGGCAGTACGCCACACTGTATTTACCGCACCAATATTGGCGGCATCATCGGAGATTTCTGTCAGCAAGGGAATTATATCTTGCTTGTGGGGAATAGTGATGCTGAAACCTAATAAATCAACGGCGGTAAAACCTGAGAGTGCTCTAGATAAATCCCCCTGTTTGACAGGAAAAGGGACGTATATATAGTCTAATCCTAAAGACGCGATCGCCACATTATGCATTACTGGGGATAAAGAGTGTTCTACAGGATCGCCGATAATACCCAGTAGTTTTGTTTTTCCTGTGATTAATTGCATCAAATTTTACTATTTTCTTTTGTTTTAAGAATCCCAGTGAATAATAAAGATCTTTTAGATCTATATTGAATCATGGGTGCTACATCCTCATAGGATAGCTTTTTGTCTTAAAGAGAATAAAGAATAATTATTTCAGCATTACCTAAATGATGCCGACGTGCCATTTTCTTGAGTTCAATGCTATTCTCCATTTAATGGTGCAGCACCTCCTAACTGTATTTTGCGAACTGCTGATTAATTTATGTCTCATCCTCTCTACGTAGCTTTTGTTTGGCATCAACATCAACCTTTGTATAAATCTAGAGAAGCAGATACAGATACTTGGGGACAATATCGTTTGCCCTGGGTGCGTCTACACGGCACAAAAGATTATCTGGATCTAGTTTTGATGCTAGAGCGCTATCCTAAGCTGCATCAAACAGTAAATTTAGTACCTTCGTTAATGTTGCAGCTAGAAGATTATGCAGAGGGAGAGGCGATCGATCCCTATTTAGCCTTAGCTTTGACTCCAGAGGATCAATTAAAAGTAAAAGATAAACAGTATATTATCAAGCACTTCTTTGATGGTCATTTTCATACCCTAGTTGAACCTCATCCTCGTTATGCTCAACTGTATGAGCAGCGTCAGTCAAAGGGTGCTGCTTGGTGTTTAGAGAATTGGACTCACCAAGATTATAGTGATTTATTGGCGTGGCATAATTTAGCTTGGATCGATCCTTTATTTTGGGATGATGCCGAAATTGCCCAGTGGCTAAGACAGGGTCGGGATTTTACTTTAAGCGATCGCCAAAGGATTTATTCTAAGCAACGGGAAATTATCAAGCGAATTATTCCCCAGCATAAGAAAATGCAGGATCAGGGACAGTTGGAAATTACGACTACTCCCTACACTCACCCAATTTTGCCTTTGTTGGCAGATACGAATGCTGGGCGAGTTGCTGTACCCAATATGAGCTTGCCTCAGAGTCGTTTTCAATGGTCAGAAGATATCCCCCGACATCTAAGTATTGCTTGGGAAATGTATTTAGATCGTTTTGAGCAAGAGCCTTATGGATTATGGCCTTCGGAGCAGTCCGTTAGCCCGACAATTTTGCCTTATATTGCCAACCAGGGCTTTAAATGGATTTGTTCTGATGAAGCGGTATTAGGCTGGAGTATTAAGCATTTCTTCCATCGTGACGAGGCAGGGAATGTTTCTGAGCCAGAATTGCTGTATCGCCCCTATCGTCTAGAAACTGAACATGGTGACTTAGCAATTGTTTTTCGCGATCACCGCCTATCAGATTTAATTGGCTTTACCTATAGCGCCATGACTCCTCGTAATGCGGCTACGGATCTCATTGGACATCTAGAAGCGATCGCGCGATCGCTAAAATCCCATCAAGACCATGATGCTGCCCTAGATAAACCCTGGTTGGTCACTATTGCCCTCGATGGGGAGAATTGTTGGGAATATTATCCCCAGGATGGGATGCTATTTTTAGAGGCTTTGTATGAAAGATTGAGTCGTGATCAAGATATCAAGTTGGTAACGGTAAAAGAGTTTATTAAGGAGTTTCCGCCGACAGCGACAATTCCTGCACAACAGCTACATAGTGGCTCTTGGGTAGACGGTAGCTTTACCACCTGGATTGGAGATTCTGTAAAAAATCGCGCGTGGGACTTACTAACAGCAGCGAGAGAAACCCTAGCTAGACATCCAGAGGCGACAGAAGAGGCTAATCCCGAAGTTTGGGAGGCTTTATATGCTGCGGAAGGTTCAGACTGGTTTTGGTGGTTTGGCGAGGGGCATTCTTCCAATCAAGATGAAATGTTCGATCAGTTATTTCGGGAACATATTGCCGCTATTTATCAAGCACTAAACGAACCCATACCTAAAGATCTCTATCAGGCTGTTGATAAACATGAAGTCAAAGGCGATCGCTTACCCCAAAGTTTTATTCATCCGATTGTCAACGGTATTGGAGATGAACAAGACTGGGATCATGCTGGCAGAATTGAGGTTGGGGGCGCTAGGGGAACTATGCACCGCAGCAGTGCAGTCCAAAGACTATTTTATGGTGTAGATCACCGTAATTTTTATCTACGTCTGGATTTCAAAGCAGGAGTTAAGCCAGGGAAGGATATTCCAGGAGAGTTGCACTTACTTTGGTATTACCCCAATATTACCAATCATAATAGTCCTGCACCCATCGCTAACTTGCCGGATGAAGCTCCTTTAAACTACTATTTCCACCATCATTTGGGTGTGAACCTAATTACGGACTCAGTTTGGTTACAGGAGGCGCGCCATTATGGTCAGTGGCATATTCACGCCAGTCGTGCGGAGGCAGCTTTTGATCAATGTCTGGAAATTTCGGTTCCCTGGGCAGATTTACACATTGAACCAGACTATACTTTGGAGATCTTGGCTATATTCGCCGATCACGGTGAATTTCATAGTTTTATTCCTGAAGACAAGTTTATTAGACTGCAAGTCCCTTAAATCCTCAAATCTCTTTAATATCGGAGAATGGTAGAGTAGACGAAAGAAGATCAGCAATCGTGAAATATGGTTAACCTTGGTTCACTCATTCCTTTGGCGACAGAAACCAATCCCAATGATGATTTTGCGATTACTATTGCACCTTTATCCATCGCAGAAGCATATAGTTTAGCCGATGATCCCGCCAACGGTGCAGTGGTGGTGATGAGTGGCACTGTCCGTAATCAAACTGAGGGCAAAGCCGTAGAGTATCTAGAATATCAAGCTTATCAACCAATGGCGATCGCCGTTTTCAATTCAATTGCTGCTGAGATTCGTCAGCAGTGGCAGGATGCGAACCGAATTGTGATTCATCATCGAGTAGGCAAGCTAAAAATCGGTGAAATTAGCGTAATTGTTGCCGTCGGTTGTCCCCATCG
>CBDUCX010000267.1:0-7686 GCA_965365755.1 uncultured Pleurocapsa sp. | reverse complement strand
CGATCATAACCAGCCGATTGCCGTAAAGCGATCGCTACAGCATCATTATTTTTCCGCAACCCTTCATAATGAAAGAAAACTTGACCACTTAAATGGCGATCGCGATTGGTTTTAATACACTTAATTAAGTCTTGGTGGCTAAGATCTTTCCCATTGGCAGTAAAAGCAATACCAGGGGCAAATTTAAATAGTGAATCTGCCTCAAAAGTTTGAATTAATTGCTTAATTTCACGGTTATAGCCCAAGAAACTAGAGCGATATAGTTGGGGATGAATGATATCACTTAACCCTTTTGCCACCCAAGCTTTACTATCTTGTAATAAATTATTTAAGCAGAAAGGATATACCGCAGGAGATAAGGAAATAATTGCCTGGGGTTTAATGGCTTTGACTGACTGATACATCCTGCTTAAAAAGTCAGTTAGCCGATCAGCACGCCACTGTATCCATTGTCGATCATGATGATTCTGGGGCGGAAGTTTACCAAAGCTGGTTTGATATTGCCTAATGGTATCGGGATCGTATCCTGCGGTAACGGGGAGGGCAGGAAGGCGATCGCAACCTTGGATTCCGTCTACACTATAGATACTGACAATCTCGGTAATTATTTCTAGCATAAACTGCTGCACTTCCAAATTGAAAGCATTCATCCAGGTTAAACCACCATGTCTCACTATTGCGCCATCTTTGTCTGTCCCTTGCCAATGAGGATACTGGTTTAAAATGTGTCCTCCACTCTGAAGATGGGATGCCGCAAAGCCATATTCTAGCCAGGGAATCACTTTAATGTTGCGTCGGTGTGCTTCAGTAATAATTTCTTTGAGAGGATCGCGCTGCTGTTGTTCATAGTAAGGATCAATGGTCGGTAAACTATACTTATCCATAACCTTGCTAGGATAGAGAGTATAGCCCCGATTCCAAACCACAGGAAAGATGATGTTAAAACCATAGGATTGTAAAAAATCCATTGCGGAGACAATGTTATCCGACGATGACAACACTTGGCTGTGAGGGCGATTGGCAATCCAAACTCCGCGTATTTCTAACATTACGCCTGACTACTAAAATATACTGCTGCAATTATGATCAAGCCTAAGAGAAATAAGGGCACGAGGAAATTAACTGGTTCGATCATTAAGTCTAGTACGAATTTATTTTTTGACTAAATCTCAGGGCAGACTCATAAATTTATTTTAGTAAAGAGTATAGACTATTGAACTCAATAACAATTACCAGAAGTAAGAATAATATTCTTCAAACAAACTATGACTACTACTTTTTCACCTCCTCGCAGTCTTGAATCTTTATTAGGGGAAGAAGCCGAAAGCTTATTAACTCATAAAGCCAAAGTACCCAAAGAAATGCTGCATCTGCCTGGAAGCGATTTTATTGAACGCATGTTTCTCCAGAGCGATCGCAATTCTCAGGTATTGCGTAGTTTACAACAGCTATATTCCACCGGAAGACTAGCTGATACTGGTTATCTTTCGATTTTGCCTGTAGATCAAGGGATCGAACATTCTGCGGCAGCATCTTTTGCACCCAACCCAATTTATTTTGACCCCGAAAATATTATTAAATTGGCTATAGAAGGTGGTTGTAACGGAGTTGCTACTACTCTGGGTGTCTTGGGTATGACATCCCGTAAATATGCCCACCGCATACCCTTCATTGTCAAGCTAAATCATAATGAACTGCTGACTTATCCTAATCCCTCCGATGAAATCCTTTTTGCTAGTGTTGAGCAAGCCTGGAATTTAGGTGCGACAGCGGTAGGTGCAACTATCTATTTTGGTTCTGAAAATTCATCTCGCCAGATTCAAGAAATTAGTCAAGCTTTTGCTAAGGCACATGAACTGGGTATGGCAACTATTCTTTGGTGCTATACTCGCAATGATGCTTTTAAACAGGACAAAGATTACCATTTAGCAGCGGATCTTACAGGACAGGCGAATCATCTTGGGGTAACCATTGAAGCCGATATTATTAAACAAAAATTACCTGAATGCAATGGCGGATACGCAGCAGTAGCTAAAGCCACAGGCACAAAATATGGTCGTACTCACGATCTCGTCTACACTGAACTATCTAGCGATCATCCCATCGACTTAACCCGCTATCAAGTACTTAATTGTTATGCTGGGCGCAATGGCTTGATTAATTCTGGTGGTTCTTCAGGTGATAATGATTTTGCCGAAGCAGTTCGTACTGCGGTAATTAATAAGCGCGCTGGGGGGTGTGGCTTAATTTCAGGCAGAAAGGCTTTTCAACGCCCCATGGTAGAAGGAATTCAGTTATTTCATGCCATACAAGATGTTTACCTATCTGATCAGGTAACAATTGCTTAATTGACGTTGGCAATTCTATCTATGACGTACCCAGCGTTTCTGATCTTATCTCTTAGCTTGTTGCATCGGATTTAGTAATAGGTGGGCAAAATATAAGTAGGTTAGTATAAATAAAATTAACTTGTTAAGACTGTTAGTCGTTAGTCGTTAGTCGTAATAGCTTGAACCTAATTTGATTTTATTTTGCCCTACTTACTTACTTTGCTGTAATTATTTCTAATTTAGGCAATTTGCCCGCCAAAGAAAACTGATAAAAAATTTGCAAATTTTTAAAATACTACTAACTAGTTAAAATTCGATTTATAAAATTGCTTTAAAGCTACAATCCTCATAGCAATTAACCTCATCCAATCTTTACACACAAAGGCTTTTAGCGGATGTAACATAGGTATAGTCACTCAAAAATACTTAGGTGAATGATTTGATTTAAAAGTTAAATCAGTAAATCCGATTAAAGCGAAGTTTTAAACAGAGTTTTGAAATATAGCTTTCTTCGTTTAAGCGTAAACATAACAAATTCGCGTTTATATAAAATTTAGATTTCCTACTGTTTAAAAAGCTTCAGGAAAGTAAGTCACTAATAGTTGTTTAAATATTCAGCTAGGTAGGACATTGTTTGGCATGAAAACAAATATAAATATAAATATAAATATAAATCTAAATCTAAATGTTAAATCAATTTGATTTACTTATTCTGATTCATGTCCTGAGAACGCTGATGTTTTTGTCGCAAGTAAACATACTAAAAATTATAAAAATTAAAAATTATTTTTATGAACAAGCAAGAAAAAACTAACTCTATTCAACGTATTAGCGTTACTAGTGATGGTATTCAAGCTAATGGACAAAGCGGTTCTAGCTCGATCAGTGATGATGGTAGATTTATTTCTTTTGAATCTAATGCCACCAATTTAGTAGCCAATGATTTCAACGGACAAACTGATACTTTTATCTACGACCGTTTAAACAAAACTGTGGAACTGATTACTATTGCCCCTGACGGGACTCAGGCTAATGGTTCTAGTAGTTCTGGCGATCTGAGTGGTGATGGGAGATATCTCACCTTTGCCTCGTTTGCCAGTAATTTAGTCCCCAACGACATTAATAATCAGCGTGATATTTTTATTTACGATCGCCTCAACAAAACTACAGAATTAGTTAGTATTGCTAATGGTGGCACCCAAGCCAATGGCTTAAGTCTTTTTAGTGTCATTAGCGATGATGGCAACTATATTGCTTATGAATCAACCGCCGATAATTTAGTTGCAGGGGATACTAACGGACTAGGAGATATTTTTCTTTTTGACCGTCTCAATCAGACAACGGAAAGAATTAATGTAGCAGCCGATGGAACCCAGGCTAATGGTGTGACGACTTTAGGTTCCATCAGTGATGACGGCAACTATATCACCTTTACTTCAGATGCGAATAATCTAGTGGCTGGGGACACTAATGGCAAGAGTGATATCTTTGTTTACGATCGCCTTAATCAGACTGTGGAATTGATTAGTCAAGCTGCCACTTTAGGTAATGGGAACAGTACTTCTGGTGTTATCAGCGGCAATGGTTCATTTGTAGTTTATCAGTCCGATGCAGATAATCTGGTGGCTGGGGATACTAACAGCAAGAGTGATATCTTTATCTACGATCGCCTTAATCAGACTACAGAATTAGTTGATGTTGCTGCTGATGGCACTCAATCTAACGGTAACAGCCAAAATCCAACGATTAGTGACGATGGCAAGGTAATTACTTTTTTGTCCGAGGCTAATAATTTGGTGACTGGTACTACTGACCCTGGATTCAATGTCTTTATGCGCGATCGCTCGGAGCAAACTACCAGACGTTTTAATGCTGATTCTCTGGCTACCTTAAGTGGTGATGCTCAATCATTAGTTTTAACCTCTAGTCTTAGTGATTTGGTTGCCAATGACACTAACAATACTGGTGATGTTTTCGTTGTCGATTTAGCTCAATTTGCAGGTACGAGTCATTACTCCACTGAGACGGTTCATCGCTTTTATCAGTTTGAGAAAGGTTTCCATTTCTACACTTCTGATGAGAATGAGATTAACATTGTTCAACAACAAAGTGAGGCTGGCACACTTGCCTATCAGTATGAGTCAGAGAAGTTTAGCGTTCTCTCTGATGACAAAGATGCTTTTACTGGGGAAACTCTGGCAGGAGTCAAACCTGTCTATCGCTTTTTCAATACTGAGACTGGTGCTCATCTCTATACTACCGATGAGAATGAGAAAAGCGTCATTGAGGACACCTTAGCTAACTATAATTTTGAAGGGATTAAATATTATGCCTTTGAGTCTGAACCCACAGAAATTGATACTATTCCTGTGTTTAGGATGCTCAATAATGATACTGGTTCCCATCTTTATACGATTGACCAGAATGAGTTGAACTATATTCAAGAAAATTTACCTAACTTCTCCTTTGAGAATAACGCTAATGCTGTTTACCATGTTTTTGAACTGTAGATAATTTGAATTGAGTCTTATGGCGATCGCTATCTTTTCGATAGCATTAATATTATATTCCCAGCGATCGCCTCAAGATTATCTAAGTTTAGTACCATCACAGCTCAAATTTCTACCAGAAGAAAGTTTTTACTCCTACGGAAGATTGATAGACTGTTGCGAGATAATCTAGATAATTAAGTTAAGGAGCAAGAGTTGTGTTAGACCAAAAGGCAAAAAAAACCATGCTACGGAAGATTCCCCATGGACTATACATTTGTGGCGTCAAAGAAGGGGAAGAAATGAACGGTTTTACCGTTAGCTGGTTGATGCAATCATCTTTTGAACCTCCTTTGGTTGTCAATTGTGTTAAAAAAGGGACAAGTTCCCACGAAATGATTAAAAATACAGAAGTATTTGCTATTAGCTTCCTCGAAGCAGGACAAAAAGACCTAGCAGCATCTTTCTTCCAGCCTAAATCTCGCGTTGGTAACAAATTTGAAGATGTCGAATTTTACGAGGGAGAAGCAACAGGCTGTCCGATTATTAAAGACTCCCTGGGATATATAGAATGCAAAGTCGTGGGCACAGTAGAACAAGGAGACCATACTGTATATGTCGGCGAAGTAATCGCTTCTGGTATTCATCGTGAGGGGGATCAGCTCTTGTTATCCAGCACTGGTTGGCAATACGGCGGTTAAATTTCTATTTTGACTCTATTTTTGACTAAGTGAACGCCAGCCCCGTCGGTTGAGGGTGGGGTAATGTTCACAAGCTAATTCGCTGTTTTGTAGATCTAAGGTTAGGTGTCGTTTACAGCAGCGCAACCTAACCTTTATTTTATTTTAAGATTTATTTCTCTGGCTATTTTATTCCCTTCTCTAATTAGCCTATTATCAAGCTGTTAGCTGATTTTTTGACATCAATATTAATATTTAGATTAAGCTTACATAACTGTTGTGCTGATTTTTATCAATCAGAACTGGTAGAAAAAACTGTGATACCTTAGTTAAGGTAAAGATAAGTAACGAAAATAAGAAAACCGTTCTGCCTCTCTAACCCCAATTCACAAATTCATTCAACCTGTGACATCTTCTTCAAGTTCCAACTGCCAGCCAGCAACAACCCCCAATATTCTTGATCTGCCTCTTCAACAAAGCTCAGGGCGCATAGCGTGGCGGGTATTTTTCACCGCTTCTTTTCTTGTATCAGTACCCGTATTTTTTCAAGCTCCAATCGTCAGATTATTCCCTAATGTTAGCTTGCTCCTAACTTTATTTTGGGTAGGATTAGGCTGGTATCTCTTTCAGCGTCCTCAGCGTCGTTGGTGGGGCGATATTATCCTGGGCTTTAGTTGGAGTTGGCTAGCTGGTTCAATTTATTGGGGATGGTTGAGGACGGAACCTCTAATTCATATTCCCATTGAAGCTATTGGCTTGCCTTTTGCTCTGTGGTGTATCTGGCGGGGCTGGGGAAAAATCGGCAACTTTTTCTATCTTGGTTCGTTATTAGGCACAGCTATTACCGATTTATATTTCTACCTAGTTGATGTTATTCCCTACTGGCGAGAGTTGATGACAGTAGATATAGATCCAGCCTTAGCTTCCCCCATACTCAAAGCAGCCTTAACTCAGGTTCAGACTCCTTGGGGCATCAGTTGGGCAATAGTGTTGGTCAATATCTTGTTGGCAGTTAGCTGGTGGTCTTTGAGGAAAATAGAGCTACACTGGTGGGCGTTTGCTGGAGCAGTTTTAAGCACAATTTTGGTAGATAGCCTATTTTGGATTGCAGCCTACTTTGCTTGATTGCGGATCAGCTATTGTTTTATTGATGGGCAAATTTCCTAAACCTCATAAATTTATGGCTCAAAGTAATGATGCAGTAACGAAATCGCCAACATCTTTGTTACAAAATATCACCAACAACGAAACTACTCTCTATATTTTCAAGAGGCTATTGCAGGCAGCATTAACCCTGCTTCTAGCATCCGCCCTTTGTTTTGCCATCATGGAGATAGCGCCAGGAGACTATCTTGATACCCTAAAAGAAAATCCTCAAATAACTCCTGAGCGTATTGCCGAACTGACCGAACAATTTGGGTTGGATAAGCCAGCTATAGAGCAATATTTTCGTTGGCTATGGCGAGTGGTTACTCGGTTTGATTTTGGTCAAAGCTTTGTTTACTTTCGTTCCGTTTCTTCCCTCCTAAGAGAGAGGATTCCGGCAACTTTGTTACTGGCTGTAGCATCGATTGTTGCTACTTGGGCGATCGCTATTCCTTTGGGTATTCTTAGTGCCGTAAAACAAAATAGTCGTATCGATCAAGTTTTACGGGTATTGAGTTATTTTGGACAGGGATTTCCTAGCTTCATTACTGCTCTCATATTTCTGATCATTGCTCAGTTTTTGTCTCCTCTATTTCCTGTGGGTGGTATGACCAGTATCAATCACTCGGAACTATCTTTCGCTGGCAAAATATTAGATATTGCCTGGCACATGGTCTTGCCGACTATCGCTCTAAGTATTACTAGTTTTGCAGGATTACAACGTTTAACTAGAGGGCAATTACTTGACGTGTTGCGCCAAGATTATATCCAGACTGCCCGCGCCAAGGGCTTACCTGAAAACAAAGTAATTTATGTTCATGCTCTGCGAAATGCGATTAACCCTCTAATTACCCTGCTGGGATTTGAGTTTGCCAGCTTGCTTGGAGGTTCGTTTATTGCTGAATTTTTCTTTAATTGGCCTGGCTTAGGTCGCCTAACTCTACAAGCAGTTCAAGCTCAAGATAAGTATTTAGTTATGGCAAGTTTGATGATGGGAGCAACGATGTTAATTATTGGCAATCTCCTGGCGGATTTACTTCT
>CBDUCX010000266.1:0-7776 GCA_965365755.1 uncultured Pleurocapsa sp. | reverse complement strand
TGCAGTCCATAACTCAGGCAAAATTAAATCTAGCTCAATTAACAATTGTTACTAAGCAAACTCAATCTAATTCGGTTAACAACTTATCTGGGGCAGTGTGGGGATTAGGGAGAACGATCAAGCAGGAATATCCTAACCTAAACTGTAATTTAGTTAATTTTGATGATTTAAATAGTGATAACTCTCTACAACAACTATTATCAGAGTTACAATCAGCCGATGGAGAATATCAGGTAGCCTATCAAGATCAACAACGATATGTAGCCAGGTTAACTCCTAAAGATAATACTTTAAATAATCCTTTCCGCTTACAATTATCAGATTACGGCACCCTAGATAATCTTACCCTGGTTCCTACACAAAGGAGATCGCCCCAACCTGGAGAAATTGAAATTGCCGTAACCGCTAGTGGGGTTAACTTCCGTGATGTCCTAAATGCCTTGGGAGTCTTAACAGAATACCTGGAAGCTATGGGCTTTAGTGACTCAACCCAAGTACCTTTTGGGGGCGAATGTGCGGGAATTGTAGTCGCCGTAGGACAAGGTGTGACTAATTTTAAACTAGGAGATGAGGTAATTGCTGCCCAAGCTGTAGGAAGTCTTAGTAGTCATGTCATCGTCAATGCCCAATTTGCGATCGCCAAACCAGAACATTTGAACTCTACCGAAGCCGCTACAATACCGACAACTTTTTTAACGGCATATTATGGCTTGCATTATTTAGCGGTCATTAAACCAGGAGATAAAATCCTGATTCATGCTGCTGCGGGAGGTGTAGGACAAGCTGCGGTACAGTTAGCGCAACAAGCGGGGGCAGAAGTTTATGCCACTGCTTCAATAGGTAAGTGGGATTTTCTTAGGAATTCTGGGGTTAAATATGTGATGAATTCCCGCAACCTCGATTTTGCCGAACAAGTGATGCAGTTAACAGAGGGCAAAGGGGTAGATCTAATTCTGAATAGCCTTAATGGTGATTTTATTGCCAAAAATCTCGATATTCTCGCACCCCAGGGCAGATTTGTCGAAATTGGCAAGGTGGGTATCTGGAGTCAAGATCAGGTAGTCGAAAAACGAGCCGATATTAGTTATTATCCTTTTGATTTACTAGAGGTGTCACAACGAGAACCCAATTTAATTGCCACCTTGTTCGCCGAATTAAGAGAACAATTTATGGCAGGAAAACTCAAACCCTTACCCCATAAAGTTTTTCCCATCACCCAAGCCGATGCTGCTTTTCGCCACATGGCACAAGCCAAACATATCGGCAAAGTTGTCATATCCTTACCCGCGAATAATCAGGTAGTTAAAGCGGATGGAAGCTATTTAATTACAGGGGGCTTAGGGGCATTAGGTTTACAGGTGGCACATTGGTTAGTAGACGAAGGCGCAAAACATTTAATCCTCCTGGGTAGAAGTCAACCATCTCTATCCGCCCAACAAGAAATAAATAAACTCAAACAACAAGGCATTACCGTAGATATTATCCAAGTTGACATCACCGATTATCAAGCTCTAAAACAAATCTTCTCCCCTGCCTCCTTGTCTCCCTTGTCTCCCTCGTCTCCCTCGTCTCCCTCCTCTCCCTTGTCTCCCTTGTCTCCCTCGTCTCCCTCGTCCCCCTTGTCCCCCTTGTCCCCCTTGTCCCCCTTGTCCCCCAACTCCCCAACCCAGATACGGGGAATCATCCACGCAGCAGGAATCCTGGATGATGGCTTACTTAAAACCCTGTCTTGGTCGCGTTTTCAAAAAGTTTTACAGCCCAAAGTAACTGGAACTTGGAACTTACATCGGGTTACGGAAAAACTAACTCTTGATTGGTTTGTCTGCTTCTCTTCCGTGGCATCCGTCTTTGGTTCACCAGGACAAAGTAACTATGCCGCAGCCAATGCCTTCATGGATAACCTAATGAGCTATCGCCAGAGTTTAGGCTTACCAGGATTAAGTATCAACTGGAGTATCTGGGATGAAGTGGGTATGGCTAGCAGTCTAACATCAGAACAGCAACAAAGATTGACCCAACAGGGTTTAAGTGCGATCGCACCACAACAAGGACTACAGGTATTAAAGCAGTTATTACAGCAACAAGCAACTCAAACACTATCTCAAACAGTTGTCTTTCCTGTAGATTGGGCAACGTTTTTACGTCAACAGCCAAACAATCCCTTCTTCAACCGATTAAAATCGCAAATAGAGACTAAACCAGCCACATCTTCATCTTTCCTTCAACAGCTAGCTGAAACCCCAACAGATCAGCAACATCAACTCCTACAATCGCATATTCAGGGACAGGTCGCCAAAGTGTTAGGGTTTGCTGATCCCGAAGATGTTGATCCTCAAGAACAATTTGCCGATCTGGGTATGGATTCTTTAATGGCAGTGGAGTTTAAAAATAACCTCCAGACTAGTTTTGGCAATGCTATATCTTTATCCGCTGCGTTTGATTATCCCACCATTGAATTGTTAACGGAATATGTCGCCCAGGAATTATCTGACAGGAATGTTTTAACAGCAATTGAACAACCCCGTAATGATGTTTCATCGAACACCCCCACATCACGTCAGGACAACACCGAAAAACCAACAGTCGCCCTAATAAACAGAACCAAGATCGACATCAAGCCCGAATACAGTCAATTCAAATTAACTCCCGAATATATCAATCTCCAACAAGACTTAGCCCGTGTAGAAAAACTGGGTAATCCCTTCTTCAGTCTGCATCAGGGCATCGCTCAAGACACAATTCAAACCGATAATCGCGAGTTAATTAATTACTCCAGCTACAACTATCTGGGAATGTCTGGAGATCCGATCATAATTGAAGCCACTCAAAAAGCGATCGCCGAATACGGTACATCTGTATCAGCCAGTCGCGTACTTTCAGGGGAGCGTCCCATACATCGAGAATTAGAACAGGAAATAGCTGATTTTATCGGTACAGAAGCGGCAATTGTCTATGTCGGTGGTCATGCTACCAACGTCAGCACTATCGGTCATCTCTTTGGAGAACAGGATTTAATTATCTGTGATGCCCTCAGTCACAATAGTATCAGAGAAGGTTGTAAACTATCGGGAGCAACCATCATCGATTTTCCCCACAACGATTATCAAGCTCTTGAGCTAATTTTAGAACGAGAAAGAACCAAATATCAAAAAGTCTTAATTGCGATCGAAGGTATTTATAGCACCGATGGAGATCTTGCTCCCCTCCCCCAAATAGTAGAGTTAAAACAGCACTATCAAACCTTCCTGCTAGTAGATGAAGCCCATTCCATTGGCGTGTTGGGTTTATCTGGTGGTGGCATTAGAGAACACTTTAACCTGCAACCTACCGATGTAGACTTGTGGATGGGAACCCTGAGTAAATCTTTTGCTAGCTGTGGTGGCTATATTGCTGGATCTGCTGAACTAATCGAATATTTGAAATATACCGCCCCAGGTTTTGTGTTTAGTGTCGGCATGTCTCCCGCCAATACCGCATCCGCGTTGGCAGCAATTAGGTTACTAAGATCTCAGCCTGAAAGAGCAATTAAACTACAAAGTAGAGCCAAATTCTGTCTTAATCTAGCTCAGAGTAAAGGTTTGAATACAGGCTATAGTGCTGACTCTCCCGTAATCCCGATCATCGTGGGAGAACCCCATAAAGCAGTACGTCTATCGCAACTTTTAGAGCAATCAGGAATTAATGTTAACCCGATGGTATATCCTTCCGTACCTTATAATGCTGCTCGTCTCAGGTTTTTTATCACTTGTCTGCATACAGAAGCTCAAATTCAATTTACGATCAATACTCTAGCTGAGGTATTGCAACTGTAGTCATAGTCCTAGTTTTAAAAGGCGATCGCCATTAAGCAAACGGAAATGCGATCGCCTGAAGTATTTACCTGCTTATATAACTGCTAAATCTGAAGGGCAAGGATTTTGCGAATTGGCAGATTTAATTGTTCAAAAAAGCCTCAATAAGTAATTAGTTTAACTATGATCTGGAAAAAATTAATACGACTGAACTAAACCTGAGAAAAATTAATATACTTTTGTGTTCCATAGCTCAAAATCTGGCGATCTCTAGTTGGAGACTCGGTGGTTGCGTAAAATATTTGCCGTACAAAGGAAACATTCTCAAAACTGTACCGCTGGACTGGCGGGAATGGAAACTGCCTGGGCAATCGGTCTGTCGGGGATGTGATTTTTTCAGATCTAGATAAGTGGTGAAAGACTTGGAGACAAGAAACAACATACAGCCTTAGCTTGTCATAGATGCTTACTGAGGAACAATTCTCGCCCAAAAGCCAGCCACAGCTAACTTCCGCACCATATCTTCAGCATTGTTTTGTTGACTAAAGATTCCCACCTGAATAATATTTCCTTTAATAAAAGCTTTTGGCTCAATATCTCTTACCTGAAGCAAAAGTTCTTGACCGCTACCATATACTTCTACCTTATAACCCTGTGCTGCGGTTAAACTTCCTGTGTTGGTTAATGTCTTGTTGTCAGGTGATTTGAAAATGTATTCCCGTGATTGATTATTTTTACTTAAGTAAATAGTGTTACTGTCTAAGACATTTAGCTTTTGACTATTGCCATTGTCCTCTGCATTAACTGCGATCGCACCATGAACAGTTACCAATAGGCTTACTATTGATATACAAAAATATTTATAGTGATTCAAGCTCATAATATTAAATAGTGAAATTTAGAGTTACCAGAAATAATTAACCAAGCAATAAATTTAAAATAACGGTTTAATTTACCTAGTCCAATTAATAGTATGAAATATTAGCTTTGTCTAGTCTTGATCGAGAATAAGTAGCTTATTATTATGTCCAGGTAATATTAAAGTAATAATAGTTTAACATCAAGGCAATGTCAGAATTCTCTAGCAGAACAGTACCATAGCTATGCTGCACAAGAATTAGTAAAATAAGATACTCTATATTTAAGTACGGTAAAAGCGATTTAGGTGACGCAAATTGCAAACACCATCTATTTACTAAGACAGACTAATATTTACAAAATACCCATAATCTTTACGAAAGTTAACATTCTCGCATTAGTTCCATGAAAAAGGTCGTTGTCGGCTTATCAGGTGGCGTAGACAGTTCCGTTGCTGCTGCTACCTTACATCATCAAGGTTACGAAGTAATTGGTCTTACTCTCTGGTTAATGAAGGGTAAAGGACAGTGTTGCTCTGAGGGAATGGTGGATGCAGCCCGACTATGCGAAGAATTGGGCATTCCTCACCATATTGTAGATAGTAGAGATGTCTTTCAAACAAACATTGTTGATTATCTAGTTAACGGTTATGAGGCTGGAGTTACTCCTCTGCCCTGTTCTCAATGCAACCGTGCGGTAAAATTCGCCCCCATGTTGGACTATGCCAAGCAAGAATTGGGGACAGATAAAATTGCCACTGGTCATTATGCCAGAATTAACTATGACCCACAGAGCGATCGCTATCAGTTATTAAAAGCAGTAGATCCGAATAAAGATCAGTCTTATTTCCTCTACGATCTAACTCAAGAATTACTAGCGGGATCGGTATTTCCTTTGGGGAATCAGACGAAAGAAGAAACTCGCAGAGTTGCCACGGAGTTCGGGTTGGTGACGGCAGAAAAACCCGAAAGCCAAGACTTATGCTTAGTTGAGGCTCATGGTTCCATGCAAACCTTTCTCGATCGCTATATTAACCAAAAAGAGGGAGACATCGTAGATCTGGCGGGAAATGTCTTAGGTAAACATACAGGAATTCACCATTACACCATTGGACAGCGGAGAGGTTTGGGTATTGCTGCACCTGAACCTTTGTACGTAGTTAAATTAGATGCGGTGATGAATCGAGTGGTGGTGGGCGATCGCCATGCGGGGGGAAGACTAGAATGTAGTGCATCTAGAATGAATTGGGTATCCATTGCTGAACCTACCGCACCGATTCGCGCCGAAGTCAAAATTCGCTATCGTTCTCAATCTGTTTCGGCACAAATAATTCCTTTAGGAAACTCGCGAATCAAAATTATGTTTGAATCCCATCAATTCGGTGTAACCCCAGGACAAGCGGCAGTTTTATATAACGGAGAAATGGTTTTGGGTGGTGGAATTATTGAAATGACCAATGAAAATTAATCACAAAGTATGGAAAGAGGATTATTGTGGCTACCGCTATTAGTAACCTTTATTTGGTTAGCCTGGAGTGGTTGGAACGAGTATCAAAAACTAGAAGCTTATAAAGTATGGGCAGAAGATTTTGATAACGCTAAGTTTGATATATATGCCGTCCTAGGTAAAAAAGAAGGTCAAGTCACCTGGGGAAAGCCTACCCGCAAAGGAATGATTGATCTCAAAAGCTTTTCCCTAGAGGACGTTAGAGAGATTAAGCTAGTGGTGGGCGATCGCTTTATAGAACTCGATAATTTACCAAGCAAGGGAAAACCCAGTCTAGAATTTGATTTAATCGACCAAAAATCGATACAAGTTCCCTTTACTGATATTTCTCTGGCTGCGAAATGGTGTGCATATTTAAACGAGTCTAGAAACAGCTTGAGTTCTTAATGGATTTTCAGAAACATCAAAATATCTCTAGAATTTGATGGCTAACTTTCTTTAATAACTCTTGAACTTCTTCATCTCACCAGCATTACGCTGATCAGGGATTTGTTTTAGATAGTCAATCAAACTTTTATCCCGATCTTTTGCCATCATTTTCCATCCAAATCAAGCTTTTACTTTAATTTACATGACTTGGATTTAGTTTTGTGCGATCGCCCGTAAAATAGTTAACATCAATGCGATCGCTACTGGCTGATTTAGTTCATTATCTGGTTATTTCTATAATAGAGCCTATTTATTAGAGCGAACTAAAGGCTTACTAAGAATTAATTCGCCACGACCCAGAGATTCTACGATCTCAGAAACAGACAGACCGATCTCACTACTGAGCTTCTGACAGCCTTCCCAGCCTTCATTCGTTACACTTAAACGCCTGGACTTCTTGGCTGAACCTCGCTTTAGCGGGCGACCATCGTGTTTGAGATTAGCCAGTGAATTAGGGTGAGTCATCTAATGGATTAAGTCAGTCAACAATCAAATAATACAAAACTTTAATAACCAAGAATTTGCTGTTCTATTTAACAGCCTATGGTGTAGAATATTAAGTGGCAGTTATATAAGCCTAGAAAACTACTAACTGCCTTGGCAATCAA
Source organism: uncultured Pleurocapsa sp. (assembly GCA_965365755.1). Taxonomy (GTDB): domain Bacteria; phylum Cyanobacteriota; class Cyanobacteriia; order Cyanobacteriales; family Xenococcaceae; genus Waterburya. The sequence continues at coordinate 584 of CBDUCX010000266.1, read as the reverse complement.
GATCATACTGAAAAAGATCAACATGATTGATTCATCTATAAGTTTAAACCAAGCAACCTCTAACAGACAACCATCGCCTCAAAGCGAAACAATCCTCAAGTCGGGATGATAACTCGCGACTACGAATCGATGTTTTTCCTAACCTGCGATTGCAAGGTAGACCTCGTTTGGGCGATCGCAATATGACCAAATTAAGAACTCAAGGAGGATTATTCGTTAGACCCTTTGCCGATCAAAATAATAACGGACAACTAAACTAAGGGGAAAAGATTCATACCGCAGATGCCGAAATACTTTTAATTGTTAACCATAAGTCATTAGAATCTATCCGCAAAGATATTACTCAACAGGGAGTATTTGTGCCTCTTCCTCCAGGAGAATATCGCCTCGACCTCGATCCTGCGGGTTATCCCTTTAATTTGTCCCCGACTGAATCCTCCTATGGTTTCCAGGTAACAGCAGGTAGCTATACTAAGTTAAATATTCCCCTCAATCCTTCTTATACAGTGGTGGGATCTGAAATTGTAATTCCGAACTCCGAACTCCGAACTCCGAACTCACCTAAATACCAGTTTTTCAGCCAG
>CBDUCX010000265.1:0-7864 GCA_965365755.1 uncultured Pleurocapsa sp. | reverse complement strand
AAGCGTAGTATTACCAATCTACACCTAGTGCTTAGTTGTATTTTTGCATGATTAAAGTTCTTGTTGTTGACGATCAGAATTTGACTCACAGGATAATAGAAAACTATTTACAATCTGAGACAGAGATTACAATAATTGGTTTTGCTGATAATGCTCAAGAGGCAATAGAGCAAATTCCTCATCTACAGCCTGACGTAATTTTAATAGATGTGGAAACTCCCAAAATAGATGGTTTAACCGCTACCAAATTCATCACGCAAAAATTTCCCCAAACTAAAGTTCTGATTTTGACGGTTCACGATCATGAACAAGATTTAAGGGAGGCATTACAAGATGGTGCTAAAGGCTATTTACTAAAGAACATTACCTCTCAAGAACTTAAAAAGGCGATTTACTATGCTAACCAAGGGTATTTTCAGTTAAGTCTGGAATTAACCGAAAAGTATCTTCAGAAAATTATCCTCGCCAAATCAGAATTAGAAGAAATTTCCGAAGTAAAAAGTCAGCTTAAGTTTTTAGATAAATCTTGCAGTAAATTAGAAGAAAAGTTAGCCAAAAGCCAAGCAGATAGCTCTGGAGAGCAAATAGAGCGAAAAATTGCAGGAATGCTGCAAAAAGAAATGGCTCTTATCGGAGATCGTGATTCTAATCTTCAATTCAAAGTTGATCGCATGAAATATAATCAAGAGCGATTAGAACAAAACATTAAGTATCTGTCAAAAGTTCAAACAGGGTGTGTCGTCATTGTTCTATTATCAGTGGCTTACACCATCTTCTCTAGCTTCAATTAATTACAGGGTGATTTTACCGTTTATTAACTTCTGTATGGTTAATCTCACAGCAACATAGTAATTGAGATCATTTCGGAATAGCAAAGCTTGAATTTATCTTGAGAAATCACCACTTTTTCTCTCAAGATAATACATATTTTTTATGACTGCTAAAGGTAGCGTAAAGCTTGCTAACAAAAATAAGAAAAATAGGAAGTTGGGCAGGAGCTTGATTGGAATAGCTATCGGTTTTTCCTTATTATTGACTGTAGGAAATATCCGCAACACTATTACTTCTTTTCAGAATCAGCAGTTAATCTCGTTACCAACAGAAACTTTTGCCAGTAGTAAGTATCAACCAATTAAGTTTGGTTCAGCTAGTGATCTTGACCAACAAGACTTTTCGTCAATCGATGGTTTAGCACGGCAACTTGAATATTCAGGAGCATCAGTAGCAGAATTAGCCCAACTTTTAGAGCAGAATGCTGACACAGAATCAGCTAAAGCTAGGCTTATTTATGCTTGGATAACGCAACATATTACATATGATGTCCCAGCATTTTTTGAAGCACTTAATAATAATAAATATCCTGATGTTAGTCCAGTACAAGTTTTAGGCGATCGCACGACAATTTGTTCAGGATTTAGTAATCTCTATTATGCTTTAGCAACAGCTATGAATTTAGATTCAGTTATTATAACTGGCTATGCTAAAGGGATAACTCCAGAAGATGACACAAGATATCAAAAAGTTAATCATGCTTGGAATGCGGTAAAAATAGATCGGGCTTGGTATTTATTAGATGCTACCTGGGGAGCTGGTTCAACTAGAAATGATCAATTTGTTCCTGAATACCAACCTTTTTATTTCGCTACTGAACCTCAAGAATTTATTAATAATCACTATCCGCAAGATCAAGGTTGGCAACTATTATCACCAACATATAGTAGAACAAAATTTGATAATCTACCTCGTATCTCTGCTAACTTTTATAACTTAGGTCTAGAGTTAGTTAGCCATAGTAACTATCAAATCAATAGTGCCAATCGAGTAGATATTAAGTTTAAAGCTCCTCAAGATGTGGTTTCCTTAGCTAAACTGGAACAAAATACTGAGGAACTAACTGAGAATGCAGTTTTAGTCAATCGCCAATCAGAACATTTAATTGTTAGCGTTGCTCCCCCTGAAGCGGGTACTTACGATCTAACTATCTTTGCCAAGCAAAAAGATGATTCGGAGCAATATGGAGAAGTCATTAAATATAAACTTAAAGCGACAAATCCTACTGCTAAATTACCCCAAACATATGGTCACTTTCATCAGCACCAGGCTAGCCTGATTGAACCTTTAATGGCTAATTTAGAACCTAATTGGTCAACTTACTTCAACTTAATTGTCCCCGAAGCGATCGATGTTCAAGTAGTTAATAGCTCTACCAAACAATGGACTCCTTTGAATGGTTATGGAAGCTATTTTGCAGGACATGTGGATATTCAGTCAGGTAACACCTCAATCGTTGCCAAATTCCCTGGCAGCGACCAGTATTGGCAGTTAGTTGAGTATCAAGCTGGCGTTGCTAAATAAAATATTACTTATTACTCATCCTTTTAATAAGTTACGAGTTTCCTTCGCTGCACTCTCCATAGCTTTTTCTGGAGTCATTTTGCCTGTAATAGCGGCACTGAGATAGCGTTGCAAGATATCCGAGGCTTGAGCATATTGAGGTATGGGAGGACGTAGGGCAGAACTTTGTACTACTTTTAAGAGTTGGGGATAGTAATCGTATTTAGCAACAATTTCGGGTTCATTAAACAAGGCGATACGACTAGGGACAAAACCAGTATCCAAAATAAATTCTCGTTGAGAAGCTTCGCTGCTGAGGAATTCGATGACCTGCCAAGCTGCATCAGGGTGTTTGCTGCTAGTGGCAATACCTAGACCCCATCCCCCTAGAGTTGCTCCGCTACTGTGACCTGATCCATGCACCATCGGTTTAATATTATACTTCCCTGCGATCGCCGATTCTGCTGCCAAACTATAAACATAGGGCCAATTTCTTAAAAACACCGCTTTGCCATTTTGAAACAGTAGACGAGCCTCTTCTTCCGCATAGGTAGTAACCCCTGGAGGAGAAACTTTAAGAGCGATCGCTTTTTGTAAAAACTCGACTGCGGCGATCGCTTCTGGTTGATCTAAACCGACTTCTAAGGTATCTGGATCAACCCAAAAAGCGCCGTTACCCTGCAAGATTTCCACAAACATAGCAGCTAAACCTTCGTATTGCTTACCTTGCCAAACGTATCCCCAGTCAGCTAATTCCTGTTGCTGTAAATCCTGAGAAATTTCTAGTAGCTGCTCAAAAGTTTCTGGGGGTTCATATCCTGCTTGCTCTAGCAAATCCTGACGATAATAGAGCATTCCCGCATCAGAACGAAAAGGGAGGCGGTAGAGGCTATTTTGGTATATTCCCCCTGCAAGATCACCTTTTAAATAGGGTTCTGCCTCAGTTGCCGATAGGCGATCGTCGAGATTTCTCAACCATCCCGCAGCAGCAAACTTGGGAGTCCAAACGATATCCATGTAGACCACATCAAAAGGGGAGTTACCTAGTAAAAAAGAAGATGTGTACAGGTCTTCAACTTGATTACTATCACTAGGGGCTTCGACAATCTCAAATTTAATATCTGGATGCTGTTGATTAAATTTATTGACTAAAGGTTGTAGCTGTCGGGCTTCATCGGCACGAATTAAAGTCTTAATCGTAATTGGTTGTTGAGTCCAAGCGGGTAAGATGGCAAACTGGAGCGTCAACCCAAAAGCAACTAAAAACATAATTAGCCAGCGATTGACTTTAGTAAATCTCGAAACACTTTGGCTAAGTCTTGATAACAAGCGAGAAATAAACATTTATTGATAGTAAAAAAACTAGTTGAAAATATTACGAATAACTAATAATTCTCCTGGAGGTTATTTTATGTCAAATCCAGCGAGAATTGCCGTAGTAGATAACTATAAAACTTTTCCTTATCTACCTGAGTCATGACGTTGACCTTTCTCCCGCCAGCCTTAAGTATTGTTCTTCCCTGACTAATACCGCTGCTAATAATATCTGTTTCCTGTTCAACGATCTGATATAGTTCAGGGCGAGCTAGATAGGCTGTCGCTAGAATGTCCCAGAAGTAATAGTTTTGGGGAATTGCCAAAGAATAACACAAACCTGCTAAGTCTGATAAAGGATGTCTGCGTTGTTTGCTTAACTGACGAATAAATTCTGAAGTCACAGGAACAGTATTAGTCAAATCCAAAGGACATAATGTAAGAGGAACTTTTGTATCCCAGATTTGTTTCGTTGCTATCGGGTCCCAAAAAGCATTCCATTCGGCTGTACCATCATGTTCTAAGGCAAATACTTTTTCCACATTCCCCGATACGGTTAATGCTCCTCCCATCCAGACAATTTCGGCTATTTGGTCAATTATTGTCGGCTCAAGGGCGATCGCTGATGCTATGGTACTTAAAGGGCCAGTTACCATAATAGTCACTGGTTGCGACGCGCTTTGTAGCTGCTGAATCACAAATTTTTGTCCCGTAATTGCTGCTAGAGGTGTTGAAATTGCCTCTAATTCATTAAGAATCGGAAAGTTATTAATAATCGTACAGTCGCGGCGGAAATCGGCAGGGAAAGGATTAGCTCCTCTAACCGTACTTTGAGCAACCGTAACTTGATTACATCCCATTAAATCTAATATTTTACGACTGACGCTCACCGCAGCGTTGATGTAGCAGTCCGCTGGGGTCACAACTATTCCCAAAGGTTCAATTTGAGGCATTGTCATCAATAATATTAACGACAAAAAGTCATCAACTGCCCCGTCATGATCCATCAGTACCAGTCTTTTAGACATATTAATATTCAACCTTAACCATCGTCCGATTCGTCCAGGTGTTCTGCTACCGATTGATAAAGCTCAAGTACGTGATGATCCAGCAAGCGATAGTATACTTTTCTCCCACGCTTGTTATAGCTAACTAATCTTAGCGATCGCAAGGTTCGTAATTGGTGAGAAACTGCTGATTCAGTCATTTCTAGGAGATTTGCTAAGTCACAGACGCACAAATCTTGTTTGGCTAATAAAGATAAAATTCGCAGACGATTGCCATCTCCTAATAAACGAAAAAACTCCGCCATCTGCTGCGCTTTGTTGTTATCCAGTACAGCTTGACGGAGATAATCTAAACTGTTTACGTCAACAGAATGATTAGAAACACAGGTAGGGACTTTAGGCGATTTGGCTGCTGACATCAAGAATCTGCTTCTCTATACTACTTTCGTTTTGATAACGATGGATTATTATTTACGCTCCACCTTGACCACAATGACAATTTGACATGTTACAGCTTTGATCGTTGACATGACCTGAAGCACAAGCTTCACAGCAGTAATATTTACCATCTTTTTTAATCGCATTTTCCATCGAAACTTCGCAAGAACAGCGATCGCAATCACATTTTAACAAGCTAGCATTAGTCATAATATTTTTTCCTTTCTATTCACAATCGAATATATACATTATACATTATATATGAACATATGTTCATATGTGTTGAATTATACAATTAATTTTGTTTCAGGGTTGCAAACTAGACGTTCAGTCTGCTACATTAGTTGAGCGCAATAAAACGCGAGCCAGGATAGCTCAGGTGGTAGAGCAGAGGACTGAAAATCCTCGTGTCGGCAGTTCAAGTCTGCCTCCCGGCATTTATTGAATATAAGGGTTTCAAGCTATTTGTTAGTTGCTTTGCCGTACTCAGAGGGATTTAAAATAGAACCCTAGAAGCCCACAAAAGTCGTTATAAAACCCGTAAAATTAGATCAAATTTAGATCTAATATATGGATAAAATCAATCAATTATTGGATGCTGCTAACCTTCAATTAAAGCAGTCCAACGCTGGTATCAAAATATTCAGGCGAGGAAAAAAATTATCTTTACGGGGAATGCTGCCCAACAAAATTGGCGAAGGGACGAGTCAGCAGATAATCAGCCTGGGGATTTATTTTAATGCTGCGGGAGTACAAAGTGCGTTGAAACAGGCGCAAAAATTATCAAGTCAACTCGCATTAAAAGAATTTAATTGGGAACAATGGACAGGCAAAAATAATAATCTTGGCAGTCTTGGATACTGGGTCAAAGCATTTGAAGAAGATTATTTTAATCGCAAACAAAGAACAGGTCAGACTGAGACAACTTGGCGAACTGACTACCATGCAATGTTTAAAAGGTTAAACCCAAATGATCGCCTGTCGGAAGAAAAATTAATTGAGTTAATTTTGACCACTGAACCAGACACCAGGACTCGCAAACGCGCAGTTAACGCTGCTAACTGCTTGGCTAGATTTGCCAAGTTAGGTTGTGAGTTCAGCCGGTATCAGGGAAATTATTCTCATCTTAAAGGCGATCGCGATTTACCCACAGACGAGCAAATCATAAAATATTATCGCTCTATACCTAATCCACAATGGCAACGAGTGTTTGGTTTGATGGCTTGCTATGGAATAAGCAATCATGAAATTTTTTATCTTGACCTTGATAGTTTACAAAAACCGCCAGGACATTTAGTTAGCACTTACAGAAAAGATCATTATGGAATTAGAAGAATATGGTGTTCTCGTGTTTTACCAATCTAAGCAGCATCTGGCAACGGCAAATCCTTTCTCTTCTGAGGGATTTGAATTTTTTGGTAGTTTCTTGGTTTGACTCCAGCCAGGGCAAGTGCGACAAAATTATGGATATGAATATCAAGATAATTGGCTAACCTACCAGCGGTGGGTTGAGGTCTTCGATCCCAAGGACCAATCGGTAGCGGTTCACACACTGCCGCGATCGCTTTGAGAACAAACCCCACCAGCATCGCTAAACCAATACGGCGTTTAATAGCATTCTCAGTCCAGGCTCTGGGCATTTCCATCCCCGCACTATCCTGAGCAACAAAGAAGTTGGTTTCTATTGGAGAACGATGATTATAGCCTGACCAGATCTGTTCAGTCGTCAGCTCTCGGGCAATGGTTCCCAACAACAACGGTTTCTCATAGTCAGGATGATCGATTCTGACTACATCCAGAATTGTATCAGCTTGCATCCTCAAAGTGCAGATGTTTCCATCGTCTCAAACGCAGTTCTCCTTGAAGATGCATCGCTACGATCTCTTCATCAGGGGGAATTTCTGGCAGTTCCCATCCTGGATGGAGAACTGTACCATGTTTTTTTGGGCGACCAGGACCAGGTTCCTCCAGTCGTGGAGGTGGGGCAGAGCGGAGTTTGCCGTTGATGCGTAAGCGTCCTAACAAAGCATCCTTATCACTGCTAGCAGCAAACTGTTTGTGGGTGGCAATCCCCGCATCTACTACCAGCAAGCGGTGACTCTGAGACTTGGGTAAATCCTCGAATACGGCAGCTACCGCTGCTTCGCAACTGTCTCCAAATCTCACTCGACGCACCAATCCGACTCGCACTCCAGAAATGAAGACTACACTTGTCACCGCTGCGATGATATTGGCTTTGATTGCTTTCCCTGCCCGATGGTGAAAGCCTTTTCCTAACAAATCCATTCCTAGCTTGGCTCGCCAGCGAGCAATGGTGGAACTATCAATGGCTAGAATATCTCGCTGTTTCTCCCCCAGCACCACAGGTTCGACGGGCAGATTGCTCATACACCAGTTGAAGGCTCGTTCCAACATCTTGTCCAGAGGAACTTTCCCCCGCTCCATAGCTCGCTCCACCCGATGCCATCCCCATTTAAGATCTAACACCAAGGGAAGAACCGCTCGTGCCAGACTACCTTTGGATTGAACCAGTCGCCCAGTCATCATTACTACTAACACAATACCGATACAGTAAGCAGTTCCTTTCGGGAGGATCTTGATGAGATAATTGACAGCCTCGGCTGTCAGCTTGATTGGGTCTTTTGCTGGTTTAGGAGAAGTCTCTGTTGATTGGCTCATCCAATTAGTATCTCAGATTTCGACGACTTGCCACCCAGCGATCGCACTTCCAAATGGTAAAACACGAGATTAGAAAAATGTACAAAATTGTT
>CBDUCX010000264.1:0-7911 GCA_965365755.1 uncultured Pleurocapsa sp. | reverse complement strand
TTGATAGTCTTCTCGACAACATGGAATTGTCTGAGTCGGATAATTCTGAAGATGAGACAGAACCTTCTACTGAGGATTCGTTCAATCTAGGGGAAATTGATAGTCTTCTCGACAACATGGAATTGTCTGAGTCGGATAATTCTGAAGATGATACGGAATCTTCTGCTGAGGATTCGCCCAATCTAGGAGAAATTGATGGTCTCTTAGACCGTATCAAAGTAGTAGAAGACAGCCAAACTAAAGAGATAGAAGAAGCGGAATTAAAGTCCAAGGTAGCAGCACCTCGTTCTCTTACCCCAACCGAACATAAATTAACTGAAGATGTTCAAATTCCCATCCCTTTAAGTAGATTAGATAAATCTGTCAATTCAATTGTAGATACATTGATTGCTTCCCGTACCATGGGGAGTTTTTATGGAGATTTACATCAAAATTTACTTAAACTAGTTAATTTAGCTAAAGACAACGTTCAGTATATTACTCAATTAAGACAAATTCAAGATGACTATGCCTTACTAGAAAATCTAGATAGAAAAGCTCCTCACAATGAACAGGCTCCCACACCCGAACGCTATCGCAAAGGTTATGTGACAATTAATCGCTTGTTAGAAAATAGTTTGCGTCTTTCTGAATTAGGAACAGAAGTAGAACAAACTGCAAACAAAACTGCGGAAAAATTGCAAATAGTTGATAAGCAAATTACAATTCTCAAAGATGTTGTTGAAGATAGTCGCCTTGTTCCCTTCAAAAATTTATCTTTCAGAGTCAAAGCAATTTTGAGAGATTTGGCTAATCGCCACAATAAGCAAGTTAAATTAACAGTGGAGGGAGAGAATATTGAACTTGATGTGGGAACCACTAGAAGGTTAGAGCCAATTTTACTGCACTTGGTTCGTAATGCTTTTGATCATGGCTTAGAACCAACCGCAGACCGTATTTCTCTACACAAACCAGAAAAAGGATTGATCGTTCTTAGTTTGCGACGATACGGCAGTTCTTATGTACTATCTCTCCAGGATGATGGTAAAGGTATTGACCCTCATAAGATTCAGACTAAAGCTCAAAAGCTAAATTACCCTTTGTCAAAGACTGATACTCCTGAAGAATTATTAGCTGTAATCTGCCAGCCAGGCTTTAGTTCCCAAGGTAAAGTGAGTGAAGTTTCTGGGCGAGGAGTGGGGATGGATGTTGTGGCAGAACAAATATCTTTGCTCAATGGCTTCTTAAGTTTAGAAACTGCTTTAGGATCTGGAACAACTTTTAAAATTCATTTCCCTGTTCCTCATTTATTAGTGCCTTGTCTTTTAATGCAAGCTGGCGATCGCAGTTTTGCTATTCCTACAGACCAAGTTGTCATGACTAATCTCTGGGAAAATTTAGCTGTAGTTAAAATTGAGCAGCCCGACTCTAGATACACTTGGGAAATCACTCAAGATGGTGAAACCACTGCAGGTTTAGATTTGTTGGGTTATTGGTATCCTCGATTTAGGGGGCGCTCGTTAAATGACGGTAATATCGGTGTTTATCTTCAACTGCAATCAGATCAACCGGGAATCTGGTTATTGGCAGACAAATTATTAGGTAAATTTGAATTAAAAATTCAGCCAATCCCACAACCTTTGATTGCACCCCAAGGAATTATGGGAGTCAGCTTGCAAGCTGATAGTTCACTATTACCTGTTTTGGAACTAAGCTCTTTGAGGGAATATTTGCTGCCAAAATCTCAAGAAATTGCCGAGCAAATTCCTACAGGCGATCGCAATTTGGATATACAGAATGATCCGAATATTAACAAACAATCTCAAACAATTTTAATAGTAGATGATGCAGCCTTAATTCGTCGTCGTCTTGAAGCTAGCTTAAAGGCTTATGGATATACAACTCATACTTGTTCTGATGGTTTAGAAGCTTGGAATTGGCTGCAAGTTAATCCTAATCCAGCTTTAATAATTACGGATATTGAAATGCCTAATCTAGATGGGTTTAGTTTAATTGATAACTGTCGCCAAAATGATTGGGATTTCCCTATCATAGTTATTTCTTCACGTCTAGCTGAAGAATGGGGTCAAGAAGCTCGTCGTCTTGGAGGAACTGATTTCTTAACCAAAGGATTTTCTACTAGAGAATTGATTGGCAAGATACAAGAATATTGCCAATTTTAATCGTGTTAGTTGTTGATTATTTTCTGTTCTCCATTTTGATCAATTTGATCAGGAATATTAATATCCGCTCCATTTTCTAACAATAAACGAATCATGTAAAATAAACCTCACTCAAAGCATCAGCCTAAATGCTTACGTCATGATTCATATTTTTGCTTTCTATCATCAGATTTACGATGCACTACCAATTCAAGCTTTTAGACTATTATCAATAACTGTAATTTTTTTAAGCGGCTGTACCGGCAGTCTATTGACACAGCCAGAAATTATTCCTGGAGGCATAAATAGTAACTCGACAGAAGAATACCCCGCTTATAGTTCAGATGGTCGCTATCTTGCTTTTGCTTCAGATCGTCGTGGTCAAAGAGATATTTTTCTCTACGATCTTCAATCAAAACGCTTAGTGTCATTACCCAATCTCAATCGCCGAGATTCTACTCAAGATCAGCCTTCGTTGAGTGCTGATGGACGTTACATTGCCTATGTCTCCACTGAGCGAGGAAAAACAGATGTTTTTGTTTATGATCGTCAACAGCAAAAATCGGAACTTCTAACGGTTAATGTTAAGGGTTCTAATAAGCAACCTACGATTAATAGCGATGGTAGTCAAGTAGCTTTTCAAGCTAGCCAGTTAGGACAATGGAAAATTGTGATTGTTAATCGCAAAGTTGATAGCAATTAAACTATAAGTAGGTCGGTATTAATAAAATTAACTTGTTAAGACTGTTAGTTGTTAGTCCTAAAGGATACCGCTACGCATATCGTTAGTCGTTAGTGGTAATAACTTTAATCAGATTCATACTTCTTAACCTATTTGACTTTATTTTGCCCTACTTACTTAGCAATCCTATTTGAATTGCGAAAAATTTCTGTATCGTGGGTCATTTGTTTTTTTATGCATGATTTAGGATTGCTATATCATCAAGATGTTGAGAAATACTTAACATTAAGATCGATCTAGATTATAAATATTTTTAATTGATGGCTGCGAGAAAAGAATCAGAGTTATTATTCCGATAAATAAGCCGTACCGAGTAACAAAACATTCTAAACAGGCAACAACTACAGTAAATGTATAGTTACTTCGTCGATTTATATATCTGCCAACAAGTAAGATGCAGGCAATACAACCGCAGAAAATTGTGAAAGCGAATATCAGTAAAACAACAATCCAGAATCCAGAATCATCATCCAAAGCAAATATACCCAAGGCAAGGTAGATTATCTTGATTATAGTGAAGCAATAATAGGGAACTATAAAAACTCCCAAGATGTAATGAGAAATTTCTATTATTTTGAGCCAAGTATTGGGCGTTAACCAATTCATCTAACTATTTGCTGTCAGTAGATTTTTAAGTTCTTTGGTTACTGAAATAGCTACTATGATATGTAAAAATAATTGTTGTAACTGTAGTATGAAATCTAATCTCCAGCCATTAAATACTAATATTACTCCAGATAAAAATAGAGCGAAGGGACAATAGAGAAGTTCTATAACTTTAAGAATGGTGTTAGCTGGAGAAGTAGCTCTTTTAACCCCATCTGTGATGCTGGCAATAGTTAAAATTAGATAGCCAACTGCTCCAAAAATATCCAGTAAGCCCAATATGGTAGTAAGATTGAAGCCTAGATTAACCATACTGTGTCAATAATCTATAGGTCGAGTCGAGTATAACAACGGTTCATAATATTGTCTTGCTAGAGAACATAATTTTCTTTATCTTCCCACCTGAACTGACTATAAATATTAACCAATCAACTGTCTATCTTGTCTTGCTCCTGTCTGTACCTGCCATAAACCAGCATATACGCCATCTTTAGCTAGTAACTCTTCGTGAGTTCCCTGTTCGATTAATCGACCATAATCCATCACATAGATGCAATCTGAATGTCTGATCGTAGAAAGACGATGAGCGATCGCAATGGTAGTTCTATGTTGAGTGATTTTTTCTAAAGAACGGGCGATCGCTGCTTCAGTTTCGTTGTCTACTGCTGAGGTTGCTTCATCTAAAACTAGGATAGGCGGATCTTTCAAAATAGCTCTGGCGATCGCAATTCGTTGTTTCTGTCCTCCAGAGAGTTTTTGTCCTCTTTCGCCGACAATCGTGTCATAACCTTGGGGTAGTTCACTAATAAACTGATCGGCTTCGGCAATCTTGGCAGCTTCTTGGATTTGATTGATAGTGGCATCGGGAGAACCATAGCTAATGTTTTCCCTGACTGTACCGTGGAACAAGAAGACATCCTGGCTAACTAAGCCAATGCCGCGACGGAGATCCCACAACACAATGTCTTTGATATTTTGTCCATCCAAAGTAATCTCACCAGACTGTACCTCATATAGTCGCAGGAGTAATTTAACGAGAGTGCTTTTACCTGATCCTGTAGCCCCAACTATAGCTATGGTTTGACCTGCGGGTATGTGTAGTGAGAGATTCTTAATTACAGGTTCTCTTTGATTGTAGGCGAAGGTAATGTTATTTAAGTTAACTTCACCCTTGATGCTCGATAGTGAGATAGACTGATCTCCTGAATGGATGGCAATGGTTGTATCTAACAGATCCATGACGCGGGTGATGGAAGCCATGGCTCTTTGATAGAGGTCAAAGGTTTGTCCTAAACGAGTTAGGGGCCAAAGTAGTCTTTGAGTCAAAAACACTAAAACGCTATATGTACCCACAGCTAAGACACCTGATGCCGCTTGAACACCACCATAAAGCAAAATCCCCGTAAAACCAGCCAGAATGACAAGACGAATCAGAGGGATAAAGGCTGCGGACAGAGCGATCGCTTTTCGGTTACTCTGTTTATAAGCGTGGCTGTCTTTAGTTAAACGTTCTATTTCATAAGCTTCAGTAGTAAAACTTTTAATAGTTGTAATTCCGCTGAGGTTGTTGGCTAATCGTGAATTAAGCACACTTACTCGTTCTCTCACCTCGGCGTACCTGGGTGCTAGCCATTTTTGGAATGCAACTGAACCCCAAATGATAATTGGGATCGGGATAATTGCCATCCAAGCAATATCAGGGGTCAAGACAAAAAATGCACCACCAATTATTAAGACCGTAGTCAGCACTTGAATGATTTCATTAGCACCAACATCCAAAAATCTCTCTAACTGGTTGATATCATCATTCAGAATTGATAGGAGCGACCCTGTACTATGTTCCTCAAAATAAGCTAGTTCTAGGTCTTGAACATGACTATAAGCATCCAAACGAATATCGTGCTGCACGTCCTGGGCTAAATTACGCCACAGTCTATTGTAGGCATATTCAAATATTGATTCCAAACCCCAAATAATTGCTGAGAGTATGGACAACACTACCAGCTGTCCGAAAACATCGGTAATACCAAAGCGTGCTACAAGGGAATCTTCTTGCTTAACCACTACATCCACCGCAGCACCAATCAGCGCAGGAGGAGCCAGGTCAAAAAGTTTGTTGAGAACAGAGCAGATTACAGCCTGCCAAATAGTTACTCGATATTTATCTCCGTATTGCAGCAATCGAGCTAGAGGATGCTTCGGCGGGTTGATTTTACTTCGATTCATTCTGCTTCTGTATTTTCTTACCGTTTATTGACACACTCTCATTTTAAATCAAAGATTTAGAACGAGATTCTAATCATCGCTGATTAGATTTCCTGCTTATTTCAGTTTGGCTCTTAACTAATTCCACACTCAAACAGCACCCTAAAATGCCTCCTGCTTCACCCCGTCAGACCGCCACCACAGGCAATTTTGAAACTGGTTTCTAATCCAGCCCATCCCATGCCCTGGGACAAAAATGTGTTTTCAACTTTACTTTTAAAGTTTTACCTAGCAGAAGGTTAGCTGCTAGAACCACATACTTTAACTATTTCGTTGTCTAGGTACTTGTGCAGTCCAGTAATTTAAACTCGTGTCGCACACACATATAGGTGAATAAATTTGCTTTTCCTCACTGATTCGAGAACGCCTATAATCTAAATTGAAATTATAAAAACAATCACAGTTAATAATTATGGCAGGGATTAAAAAGGGAACTTTAGTTCGGGTAGTTAAAGATAAGCTAGAAGGAAGTTTGGAAGCTAAAGCCAGTGATGTCCGCCTTCCTTCCTATCTATTTGATAGCAAAGGAGAAATCGTCGATCTTAACGATGAATATGCCTTGGTTCAATTTTATGTTCCGACTCCTAATATTTGGTTGCGTCTAGATCAGTTAGAAGAAGCTAAGTGAACTACTTTTTAATGGCGGGCTGTTCTCATATCCCCCTACCTCGTCCCATCAGGGCAGATAGGGGTTATTGAAATTACCTACCACCAACAACCACATTCTTAATGCGAATATGAGGGCCGCCAACGCTTACGGGTAAGGGCATTTGTCCCCCTTTACCACAGCCGCCATTGGTGTAAAGTGTATCGCTACTAATTGCATCTATATCCTGGAGAGTTTGAAACACATTTCCTGATAAGGTTACATCACTCACGGGTTCGGCAATTTTACCGTCACGAATCATATAACCTTCTGCTGCCGCAAAGGTGAACATTTCGCCGTTGGTTTGCCCCCCAAGCATTCTGACTGCATATACTCCTTCTTCAATTCCTGCAAACATTTCCTCCAGAGGAGTATCACCAGGTTCAATGGCGGTATTGGTCATCCGCACAATGGGAGGATAGTTAGCGCGAATCGCTCTAGCATTGCCTGTAGGTGCTTCATGCATTTTTCCTGCTGTCTCACGGGAGTGTAAACGCTCCGTTAAAACACCATTTTTAATGAGATATTTACGTTGTCCTGGAACACCTTCATCATCGTATTTCATTGAACCTGGTAAGTTTTCCAGAGTGGCATCATCCACCACATTTAATTGCTCAATCCCCATGGGCTTACCTAAAGTCAGCAACTCTTGCATTTTAGGATTTTCATAGACAAAATCAGCTTCAGAAAGATGTCCAAAAGCTTCGTGAATGAATACTCCAGCGAGATAGGGATCGAGAATCACCGTATATTGACCACCTTTGACAGATTTTGCCTCTAGTTGCCTAATTGCCCGTTCTGCTGCTCCTTTAACCCGATCTTCAATACCGACTAATACATCAAAGTCGTTGCGAGAATGGACGGACTCAAATCCCTGACGTACTATGCCATCTTCCCCTTTTGCGATCGCCCCAAACCTGCCGTTAACATCAAGTCTTTCTTGGACAATACAGGTGCCAGTAGAATTTATTAGGGTCTTAGTGGCAAAGCGATCGCTAATACTTGCCATGGTAGTTTGAATCCGGGGGTCAAAATCTAGGAGAAGCTGATTATAACCTTCTAGCAGTTTACGTTTATCCTGCAAAGACACCTCGCGAGGATCACGCTTAATCTCCTCTGGGACATAATCTTCGATCGGTTCAACTTCTGCTAATTGTGTTTCTTCCTTCCCTACTAGTTTTGCCTGAGAAATAGCCTCTTCGATTCTATCGTTAAGCTCTTTTAAACCATTGAAAGTAACAAAACTCCAACCACCTTTATAACAAGCACGAATTCCTCCCCCCAGAGAAAAACTACGATCTATTGAGTCTAACTGTTTACCGCGAAAAGAAAGTCCTGTAGACTCGCTCTGCTCAACGCGAATTTCTAGATAGTCTACTTGATCTTTGTAGGCTGCGATCGCGCTTTTTAACTGTTCTGTAGTTGAGGTGGTGGTTGTAGCTGCTATAGTCATTTTGTGTACTTGTCTTTTTTGCTTAAAACGCTTTTAGCTCTTAGTCTAACTAAAATTT
>CBDUCX010000263.1:0-7981 GCA_965365755.1 uncultured Pleurocapsa sp. | reverse complement strand
CAAACCACAAACCCAGCATAATTAGTGCTCCATAGCCTAGTTCAAAAGCAATAAAGATAAAATGCCCAGAATGCCGAAATAAGGGTTCAGACCAATAGGTACTGGGAAAAATTACCACTGATATCTGATAAAATTTAGAGGAGAAAGGCCAAAGTAATTGAAGTCCCGAACTCCCCTGAGTAACCAAATCGAGGAGCAAGTGAGAACCATAGGCTGCCAAAGTTAATAATGCCAGCTGATTAGCCTTTTTATAGCGACAAAATGTAGCAATGACCCAGATTACTATCGCTACTCCCAGGGCAAAAGTAATACTGTGGCTAAATCCACGATGATAGCGATCGCCTGTTACAATTTGGGGAATAAAATCCAAATCTGCCATTATCCCCATAAAAACACCATAAAATAGCAGCCAATGCGGTGGCAGTCTAGGGCGAGAATTAATACGGTCAGACCACAGGCGCGAGATGGCGTATCCAGAAATAGAATGAGCAATAGGTGATGGCATAGTTGTTTGAGAATATTTGCAGAATCAAATATTTAGCGTAGCAATAGACACGGATATTGCAGTATGTCATCTTGCTAAAATCAGTTTAATAAATTGCTCATAATTTGACTGATCAAGCACACCTTTCGGAAGAGACTGATGGTGATTGACTGCCAACTGGTAACTTATCAGTGATATACCTCTCTTCTATCAATCTAGAAATAGTTGATTATGCAGAGGGGCAAGACCGTAAAGAAAGAATATATCGACCGATTCACAATATTCTCAAACTTTTATCTTATGTATTTAGAAATAAATATAAACAAGCATTGTGATCAATACTAATTCTTTATCCTGGCCAAATCTTTTAGATGAAAGTGTTACTCTTTCTCAGCAGATTTTAGATCAACATCAGCCTGAGTTGCAAATAGAAGAGGTGGGCATCATCACCTATTTAGGTGGAGGAATTGCCCGTGCTACTGGCTTGCCTAGCGTACAGGCGGAAGAACTAGTGAGTTTCCCTGGAAACCGCATGGGTATGGCTTACAATCTTGATCGCGATGAAGTAGGAATTATTCTTTTAGACGACAGTGAAAGTTTAACGGCAGGTTGTGAGATATTGCGGACGGGAAGGGTGCTGGATGCCCCTGTGGGTGAAGAGTTGTTAGGTAGGGTAATTGATGCGACAGGAAAACCTTTGGATAATCTAGGTACAATCTCAACCGCTAAACGCCTACCAGTAGAGAGAGAAGCACCAGGGATTATACAGCGCGCCCCCGTTACCGTTCCCTTAGAGACAGGGATAAAAGTAATCGATGCCTTAATTCCTATTGGTAGGGGACAAAGAGAATTAATTTTAGGCGATCGCGCCACAGGCAAAACGGCGATCGCCCTCGATACGATTATCAATCAGAAAGGAAAAGATGTTATCTGTATTTACTGTGCGATCGGACAGAGGAGTTCAGCAGTAGCAAAGTTGATCGCCGAGTTACGCCAAAAGGAAGCAATGGAATATTGTATTGTAGTAGTAGCAGGAGGTGAAACGACTCCAGGTTTACAATATATTACTCCCTACGGTGCAACATCGATGGCGGAGTATTTTATGGAACGGGGAAAAGATGTACTAATAGTCTATGATGACTTAATTAAACACGCCAGGGCATATCGAGAATTATCCCTGTTGCTGCGTCGTCCGCCAGGGAGAGAAGCATTTCCAGGGGATATTTTCTATATCCATTCTCGCTTATTAGAACGAGCTACCCACCTACGTCCCGAATTTGGTGGAGGTTCATTAACGGCATTACCCATAGTCGAAACTGAAGCACAAAACATCTCGGCATATATCCCCACGAACTTAGTTTCAATTACCGACGGTCAAATTTATCTGACTCCGAACCTTTTCCATAAAGGAATTTTACCTGCTGTTGATGTGGGTAAATCCGTCTCTCGCGTCGGTGGTAAAACGCAGTTACCTGCCTATCGTGCTGTAGCAGGAGATTTACGCCTATCCTATTCCCAGTTTGAAGAATTAGAAGCATTTTCTCGCTTTGGTACGCAATTGGACGAAGCGACTCAAAAAAGTATCGAACGAGGTCAGCGAGTACGGGAAGTGTTAAAGCAAAACCAATATCAACCAATTCCCGTAGCCGAACAGATTGCGATATTACTGGCTGTTACTCAAGGAGTTTTCGATGCTGTTCCTTTGGAAAGAGTTAGGTTGTTGGCAAAAGCCATGGGTCAAGCTGTTAAAGAGCAATTACCAGAGGTCTGTCAACGAATCGAGTCGGGTAAAAAATTAAGTGAAAGCGATCGCCAAATACTATTAAATATCGCTACCGCGATCAAAGAACATGACAACTATTGAAGAACTCAAGCACAAAATAACCACCGCAGATGACTTAAAATCTGTGGTTAAAACCATGAAGGCACTGGCAGGCGTAAGTATTCATCAATATGAAAAGGCAGTAGCATCCTTGATGGAATACGATCGCACTTTAGAACTCGGTTGGCAAATTTTACTACAGAGGTATCCTAAACTATTTAAAGAACCGACTCATATTCCCGAAAAGATTGGCATAGTAGTCTTTGGTTCTGACTGGGGTATGTGTGGTCAATTTAACGAACGAATTGCCGAGTATACACAAAAATATTTCAATACTTCTTTGATCGCCGATAGTAATCGGTTTATCTTAAATGTTGGAGTTAGAATAGGAGATTGTCTCAAGGCAACAGGATACAACTGTGAGGTTGGATCTAATTTACCTAGTTCGGTAGTAGGAATTACGCCGGTTGTTAGAGACATAGTTTTAACCCTAGAAACATGGCGCAGGCAAAACCACGTCGAGCAAATTTTAGTATTTTACAATCGCATTATTTCGGGGACAAATTATCGCCCTACCAGATTACAAATCTTTCCCTTGAATTCGCGATGGCTGCATGAATTAAAGCAAAAAAAATGGACTTCTTCTAGTCTTCCCAGCTTCACGATGAACGAAGATAAGCTGGCAGCAGCTTTGTTTCGGCAATACTTCTTTGTCTCTTTATATCGTGCCTGTGCCGAATCTTTAAAGAGCGAAAATACTAGTCGGCTAGCAGCAATGCAGATGGCGGAAAAAAACATAACCGAACGTTTGAGTGAATTAAACATGGAGTTTAATCAGCAACGTCAAACTACGATTACTGAGGAATTATTGGATATTATGGCAGGATTTGAGGCATTGAATAATTGAATAATTGAACCTTCTTTCGTCGCGCATTCTCCGCTCCTCGCGTTAGCTTGGTGGGAGTTAGCGACGACCAGGGTTTAAGTCGGCGTATCCTGGGACTCTATATACTTCTTGATTATGTCTAATGGTGCGCCAACATGCGGCAAAGCGCCTTTGTGTCGAAACTATACAATATGCGCCAGTCCAGAAAACAGGCTTGTAGTAAAACTTTTTAAGATGTGCTTGATAATCTCTACGAATCAAGCGACTAGAAACAGTCTTAAGTGTGTTAACTAACCTGGATGGGGCGACATCTGGATAAAGCTCAACTAACAAATGGCAATGATCTGATTCGCCATTAAAACTGGTAAGCTGACATTTTTTTGCTTCACATAGCCGAGTAAATATTTTTTCTAAATCTACAAGTATTTCTTTGGTGATTACTTTTCGCCGATATTTCGTCACAAAAACGATATGTACACTAAGTCTGTAAACACATTCTCTAGCTTTATTTAGAGTGTTGTTCTTGAACGGGTCGCTCATGGGGGAAACCCCCAAGACCGCGCCCGTCCGCTTTTTCATTGCATACTAAAGTAAAATACTAGACATGAGTATAACTCATTCGGTCACTTTTAGACTTTACCCTTCAGCTTTTCAAAATCAGAAGTTGCACTATTGGCGTAGGTTACACAAAGACTTATATAACGCTTGTGTTAGCCACAGAAGAACTCAATACAAACGATTTGGTAAATCTGTAAATTATTTTGAGCAGCAAAATTGTTTGCCTGAGTTTAAAAAGTGCTGGGTAGAGTACAAAGAGCTTGGTAGTCATGCGCTACAGGCGACGGTTAAGCGCGTAGACTATGGGTTTCAACGCTTCTTCAAACTTAGATCTGGCTACCCAAAGTTTAAACCTTCTAGAAGATATAAAGGCTGGACATATCCTTGTAAATCGGGATGGAAAGCTTGCACTTCAGGGAAGAATGGCTATCTTAAGCTAACCAACTTGGGCAAGATCAAGATGCGGGGTCAGGCTCGTGATTGGGGTACACCTAAAACCTGCACGATTATGTTCAAACAGGGAAAATGGTATGCCTCAATTACTGTTAATTGTCTACCAACCAGAACTCCAACTAGCACTGAGGCGGTAGGCTTAGACTTTGGAACTCATCATGCGGTCGCAATGAGCGATAATACGATTGTTGATAACCCTCGATTTATCAAACAATCCCAAGAAAAAGTAAATCGACTAGCCAAAAAAAGTAGAAGAAAACGCGCACCCAATTGGAAAAAGCGCATACGCCCATCTCGTCGTTGGAAAAAATCAAATAAAGCTGTATCTAAAATACAAGCTAAAGTAGCTCGTCAGCGTCAAGATTGGCAGCATAAAGTAGCTTCAGAAATCGTTAGCTGTAATAGCTTCGTAGCTACAGAAAAACTCAACTTAAAAAACCTAACTCGTAAGGCTAAGAAAGGTAGTAAGAGGAAGAAGCAGAAAACTGGTCTTAATCGCAATCTTTTGGATGTCGGAATAGGTAATCTAAAAAGCCTAATTAAGTACAAAGTAACCGAAGCTGGCGGAATCTATATCGAAGTACCTACTCATAAACTTGCACCGTCTCAAACTTGCCCTGGATGCGGTATTAAACGCAAAAAGGATTTAAGCGAAAGATTTCATGTTTGCGATTGTGGTATTCCGCAACCGTTAGACAGGGACGTAGCAGCAGCACAGGTAATGCTTAATTATGCTAGGGGGCTAGGGACTAACCTCCTTCAAGATGCAGAGTCGTCAACCTCTGTCTCATGCGGAAGTATGAGAAAAGTTGAGGCGAAGAAGCGTCAGAAACTCTTTCCAAACGTTAGTTTGGGATGAGTAGTTCATTAGTTAATTCTGCCAAATCTTTGATTTGATGCAATGTAGCTCATATGAATTTATGCCAAACTGGGGTAATGAACTTAATATTGTCTAAGTTTTTAGAAGCGGTGCAAGTGTCAAATTAGAGGTTAAAATCTGTTTACCAATTTCAGTGGATGGTATTCATTGAGTTCTAACGCCTAAGCAGTCATAAGTAGTCAATTGTTACAAAATTCATGTTGTGGAAACTTTTAAGCAGCACTTCTTTATCTCTAATTACTCTAGTTACATCTTCAGTTTATGTTTCAGCCCAGCCTAAGTCAGTTGTTTTAGTAGCTCAAATCAATAAGGTAGAACTCAATAATTTGCTCTTGGTGGGAAAGCAATACGTAGAAGAGCAAAATTACGATAAAGCCCTCTCAACCTACAAAAAAGCTGCCACTCTGGATCAAAACAACCCGCAGATTTTTTCCGGTATTGGCTATGTGCAAACTTTGAGAAAAGATTATGCTGGTGCGACAGAAGCTTATCAGCAAGCAATTGATTTATCCCCCGACAACCCCAAATTTCACTATGCCCTCGGTTTTGCCTTGGGAAGTGCGGGAGAAAACCTAGAAGCCGCCACTGCGTACAAAAAAGCGATCGCCCTGGAACCAGATAATTTACAAAATCACTTTGGTTTGGCAGTCGTGTTGGCAAGGGCAGAAGCCTACGATCAAGCGATCGCCGTCTACCAGCATATTTTGACTTTGGCTCCAGATAACGAATCAGCCCAAGAAACTCTCTCCCACATTTTAATTACCCAACAACGCTATCCAGAAGCGATCGCTCTATTAGAAAAGGCAGTCCAACGACAGCCCTATGCCTCGGATCTGCGATTACAGCTAGCGATCGCTTTACTAAATCAGGGAGAAATGGCAGCGGGGCTAGAAGCATTAGAATTAGCTAAAAGAACTGCTCCTCAAAATCACCTGATCTATCTTCAGGCTGGCGATATCCTGTATCAGCAATCAAAGTTTGCTCTGGCTTTGGCAGAATACCGCTGGGCAACAAGACTTAAGCCAGATTTTGTACCAGCTATTGAAGGTGTCGGCAAAGTTTATCTGGCTCAACAAAATTACTTCAGAGCTGTTGTTGAATTTCGTCGGTTGACCGAAATTGCTCCGGAAAATCCCGTCGGATATCATAACTTAGGTATTGCTCTTAATGCCAGAAACAAAAAGGAAGCAGCGATCGCCGCTTTAAATCAAGCTTTAAAACTATACAAAAGTAATGGTAACCAAGAGGAAGTTAAGCAGGTTGGTAAATTGATTAAAGAGATTAATCGTGCCACTACTACGACATCTAGTAATTAGGTAATTAGTGTCATCAACTAATCGATGTTGATCGATTGAGGGCGATCGCTATTGTTAGAAGTTGCAGAATTATTACTGTCGGAGCGGTGTCCTTGCTTTTCTAACCACTGGGATAAAGGTTCTTCATTTAAGTTGAGATGTAAAACTCCAGCCACAAAGCCACTGGCAAAAGCTACAGGCTGTTGAATCAATTTCTGGAAGGCAGGTGCTAATTCAGTTAAAAACATAACTTAAAAATTATCGTAATTATCTTAAAAAATTCTAGCGCGTCTACCTCCTGAAGGCTAACCGCTAGTAGCTAATCGCTGAAAACCATAGCAGCAATACGCACTCTTTTTTAGGACACTTATTACTCGTTACTCGTTACTTACGAGCAGTTAATTTTTCTGTCCTAACCGACTAACGTACAGCGATAAAATTAGCAACCCTCAACAAAGCCAATTTATACTGAACATATTATAGTATCTTGGGTTTTGGCAGATAAATACTTGAAACAAGCTGCAACCAACTGAACATGAGCAATAACTATCGTACCGAAAAAGACTCCATGGGGTCTAAGGAAATATCCGCAAATGTCTATTATGGAATTCAAACTCTCAGGGCGATAGAGAATTTCCCCATCAGTGGTATTAAGCCCCTAGCAACCTACGTTGATGCTTGTATTCTGATCAAAAAAGCTACGGCGATCGCCAACGGAGAATTAGGCTGTATCGAACCCGAAATTAGTCAGGCAATTGTCCAGGCTGCGGAGGAAGTCTTAAGTGGGAAATTGCGCGATCAGTTTGTGGTAGATGTTTATCAGGCGGGGGCTGGGACATCCCACCACATGAACGTTAATGAAGTGTTGGCAAATCGTGCCTTGGAAATTCTAGGAGATGAGAAGGGCAATTATCAAAGAGTCAGCCCCAATGATCAAGTTAACTATGGTCAATCTACCAATGATGTCATTCCTACTGCGATTAGGGTTGGCTCATTATTGGCTTTAGATCGTACCCTGTACCCTGCATTGTCAAAAGCGATCGCGGCGATGCAGCAAAAAGCCGCAGAATTTCAAGATATTGTTAAATCTGGTCGCACTCATATGCAAGATGCTGTTCCTGTGCGTCTGGGAGAGGGGTTTAAAGCTTGGTCGCAAATTCTCCAAGATCATCAACAGAGAATCAAAACTGCGGCAACGGATCTCCATCATTTAGGCTTAGGGGGGAGTGCCACAGGGACAGGATTAAATACTCATCCCAACTACCGCCACCGAGTTGCTGAATTACTGGCTGAATTTATCAATCAGCCATTGCAACCTGCACCACACCTAATGGCAGCAATGCAGAGTATGAGTCCCTTTGTGAATGTTTCAGGGAGTCTACGTAACCTAGCGCAGGATTTAGTCAAAATTTCTCATGATTTACGCCTTATGGATTCAGGCCCTCAGACGGGATTTAAAGAGATTCAGCTACCCGCAGTACAACCAGGGTCATCCATTATGCCAGGGAAATACAACCCTGTAATGGCGGAAATGACTTCCATGGTTTGCTTTCAGGTCATGGGCTACGATACAGCGATCGCTTTTGCTGCCCAAGCAGGACAA
>CBDUCX010000262.1:0-7998 GCA_965365755.1 uncultured Pleurocapsa sp. | reverse complement strand
AAGACGAGGAAGACAAGAAAGACAAGGAAAAAAATTTAATCGTGCCATTCCTCAAAACAAAGTTATCCGACTACTAACTACTAACTACTAACTATTGATCAATCCCTGCCTTTGCTGCCACAGCCACACCAATAACTTTAATCTTGTTTTCCTGCAACACCCTAACCGATTCTTTAATCGTAGTTCCCGTGGTATAAATATCATCAACTAACAAAACAGGATGTTGGGGTAACTTATCACTGATGCGAAATGCACCCTGCATGTTTTTTGCTCTTTCTGCTAAACTTCTCAAGTCAAACATTGCTTTGGTTTCTTTGATGCGAATCAAACCCTGAGAATTTAGACTATACCCTGCAACCTGACAAAAACTTTTAGCAATTATTGCTGCCTGATTAAAACCCCGCTCTTTTTGCTTTTTACTATGGAGGGGAATAGGAATAACAGTTACCTTAAGTTTAGCTCTATGAGATTTAATTAAATCCCTATCTAGCCAAGCTTGTCCCAACAAATTGCCCAGTAAATCACCTATTTCTGGCTTGTTGTTGTATTTCATTAAGGCGATCGCTCTTTTTAATTGCCCATCATATTTTCCCCAGGCAAATACAGCTAGGTCTTGATCTAGCTTAAAGCGATCGCCCTTACTTAACTGATGACTGGATAGTTTCTGAAAACAGTATTCGCATATGGCATTAGAAGTGCTGCGCTGACAAAATGCACAAGGAGATTCCAGGAAAACAGAAAGTAGTTGTTTAAGCATAGTTTTAGCTTTCCCATAAACTTCCTAGAATGATTACTAGCAAGAAAATAGGACATAGCGATCGCCTTACAAGTACTCAAAGATCGCTATATCCTATGTAAATAGAGCTTTTAAAAGCTGATTAAGTAATACCAGATTGATTTATTAAGCTTTATCGCCAACCTTCGTCCATTCTGTATGCAAAAATTCACCTCTTGGACGATCAACCCGCTCATAAGTATGTGCGCCAAAGTAATCCCTCTGTGCCTGAGTTAGGTTTTGAGGCAAAGTAGCACGACGATAGCTATCAAAATAATCCAGTGATGAACTGAAAGCAGGAACAGCAATACCTAGCTTATTTGCAGTTACTAAAACTTCACGCCAAGCAGTCTGACGATCTAGAATCGATTGTTTAAATTCCGGTGCCAGTAGCAGGTTAGGTAATTCAGGATTTTCCTTAAATGCTTTTTTAATTTTGTCGAGGAAACCAGCTTGAATAATACAGCCACCCTTCCAAATACGTGCTATCTCTGCCAGATTCAAGTTATAGTCAAACTCTTTTGATGCTTTACTCAAGAGAGCCATGCCTTGAGCATAAGAGCACATTTTAGAGCAGTAGAGAGCATCTCGGACATTATTGATAAATTGTTGCTTATCACCATCATATTTAATAGCAGGAGCCGTTATTTCCTTAGAAGCTGCTACCCGTTCATCTTTATAAGCTGACATAACGCGGGCATTAACCGCGGCATAGATAGTAGGAATTGGCACACCCAACTCTAGAGAACTAACGATAGTCCAGCGTCCTGTCCCCTTTTGCCCCGCAGCATCCAAAATTGAATCTACCAGAGGTTGACTGGTTTTGGGGTCTTTATTACTGAAAATATCAGCAGTAATCTCAATTAAGAAAGAATTTAGTTCATCGGTATGATTCCACTGGCTAAATACTTCTTTTAGCTCATCAGCTGTAAGATTTAGAGTATTTTTCATCAAGTCATAGGCTTCAGCGATTAGCTGCATATCCCCATACTCGATGCCGTTATGTACCATTTTTACGTAGTGACCTGCACCACCAGGGCCAATGTAAGTAACACAGGGACCATCGTCTACTTGAGCAGCAATTTTGGTCAGGATCGGTTCTAAATCTCGATATCCAGATTCAGTACCTCCAGGCATTAAACTAGGACCATTAAGCGCTCCTTCTTCTCCGCCACTAACACCCATACCCACAAAACCAAGTCCTGTAGCTTCCAGGTCTTTAGTCCGTCTTTCGGTATCGTTAAACAGAGAGTTTCCGCCGTCAATAATAGTATCTCCCTGTTCGAGTAGCGGTTTTAACTGTTCAATAACCGCATCTACAGGTTTACCTGCCTTAACCATGACTAAAATATTACGAGGACGCTCTAAAGTCTGGACAAATTCCTCCAAAGAATAAGCCGCTTTAATATCTTTACCTTGCGCTCTTTCTGCCATAAATTGTTCGGTTTTGGCAGCAGTACGGTTATATACGGCAATTGGGAAACCGCGACTTTCTACATTGAGGGCGAGATTCTCACCCATCACGGCTAAACCGATTACACCAAAAGTTCTTTTTGTCATAGTAGTAAATTTTCTCTGAAGATTCCTTATTTGTTCAACTGAAAGATAACAACCTAGGAAAAGGCTAGCGCAGTTTATGAGGTTGAGATTCTTTCCTTAATTAACTCTTCGATTTTTTACGGGGTAAATAGTGTTCTAGGAACAATTACGCTACAAAATTGTGACGAATTACACAATCGGACTAGCTGGAAACTATTGAACTATCACAATTTAACAATCTCTGCCCGATTTGAGCGATCGCTACAGTACATATTTTTTAACCTGAAAATTATTTACCTAACAAACTCCTTAATAATTAACTCAGATTATGAAACTATTATTAGAATTGGAGAAATTGATATGGTTTGGACTAAAGCCTTAGCCGTTGATGCCCTTGCCCCTAATACCAGACAGGTGGTTAAGTTAGAAGAGCGATCGCTTCTATTGCTTAACGAATCAGGAAATATCTACGCAATTGATCATATCTGCCCTCACTTAAAACTCCCTCTCAAGAAAGGTAAGGTTACCTCTGAGGGTTCAATTGTCTGTCCTTGGCATCGCAGTGAGTTTGATTTAGCCACTGGCAATGTCAAAAACTGGTGTCCTTTTCCTCCCGTAGTCGGCAATGTTTTAGGCAAAATTTCCTCGGAAAAAACTTTGGGTGTTTTTCCCACTAAAATTGAAAATGGAGAAATTTTAGTAGATTTTTAAATATTTATAGGGTGCTTCATCTCGCTGCACCCTAAGTCCTATTTATCGCAGTACGTTAATCCCTTGGAACAAGTTTAGTTAACTATTCATAAGCAATAAGCAATAACTATCATTTCTATGACTAATTTAGTTAGGGCATAGTAATAAGAAAATTTAACTTTCCAAGAACTGTATATTTACTCCGTGAGGAGCCTCCACCACGATCGCTCTAACCTTCTTCTGATTATAGTTAGATATTTCTACAGGTTCTGATAAAATCTTGATGTCGTGATTTTGTAACTTTTGACTTAAGGCTGTCAGATCATCTGTAGCAAATGCGATCGCCAATAATCCGAGATGGGGAGGCTTGGCTAGATCTGATAGAGATTTGCCTTTAACGGAACACTGAATAAACTCCAAGGCAGCATTATTACTTCCAGTTTGATTGATAAATGCCATTCTGGATTCTGTCCCTGTTGGTAGATTGAGAATATCGTCAATCATTCCTGGTGGTAATACCTGGTCAAAGACTTTATTTAGTCCTAGAAGATCCACATAAAACTTGGTCACCTCTTCTATATCTTCTACTATTTGAGAGGTATCCAGCATAATGCCGAAATCACCTTTGATTTCTGGTTTTGGTTCGCTTACCCGTTCGATTAAGGCAATAGCAGTGGCGTTGGGCGCGATCATAATCGTCTCTTTAACAGTAACAGGCACCCAACTCGGTGTATAGGTAATGGGGGGACAGATAAATTGATAACCTTTTTGTTTCAGACTTTCATAAGCCGCGTCCACATTTTTCGCCCGAAAGGCGATCGTAAATAAACCGTAGTCCGTAGTATTGCCAGCAGTACGGATAAATTTGCCAGAATGGGGTTTAAATTCAATTAACTCTAACAGGGTTGTCTGTTCGTCATTTTTGAGGCAAACTGCCTGACCAGTTGTTTCTGGGGGTAAATTCCATAGCTGCTCAATTGCTTGAGGCGCGATCGCATATTCGCCGACTACAGACATCTGGAGAATATCCCGATAAAATTCCACAGATTCGTTTAGATCATCAACACCGATTAGAATTCGGGCAATTCCATTTTTAATCATGGCAAGTAAACCAAGTTTGTTTACTATTGAGATTACCAGCAAGATTAATCGATTTTCCAATAAGATTTACCGTATGAGGAGACAGAGCTATTCCATGCTAAATCTGAAATCAGATTACCATAATAAAAACCTCTAATGAAAGCAGCACGAATTCACCAATACGGCAGCCCTACTTCAGTAATCGTCGATAATACGGAACATATAATACAGGTGAAGATAAATTAACTCGATTTTAGTGTCTAAAAAATCGATTCATAGGCACTTGTGTCTATTATGTGGGTAAAAACGATTTAATAGACAGCATATTGCCCCGAATTTTGCTGTCTACAAACTTATAAGATATGAGACAGTCTACAAATCTCAGGAAACGTAGAATTAATTCTGAAGTACCGATAATTCCGTTATTTGGAGCAACAGAGCGAGCGCACTTAATTCTTAAACTTTCTTGTTTATTGATATGGCATCTTCAGGTAAATTGGACTAGATACTATCAATGGCTGCTATCGTCTCAATGTGACTTGCTAACGATATTAAAAATGCTCTGATACTCGTGTCGCGAGAAAGCTCTCCATACTCACCATTCACGATGCCTGTTTGGGGAGAGGTTATGACGGATGCTGCCGTATACAACTGTTTTTGCATTAATCGTCTACAAAGGATGTCGAACCTTTTCATATAGGAAACTCCGTCAATAGCGGGGAAGAATCCCGCTGAACCTCTGACATAAATGGTATTGTACTCATCCTCATTAGCGACAAACTCTCTCATCGCACGAAAATACTTCATTTGTATCTTGATATTTCTCTCGGTTTCTGGACAGTCCTCTACCAGTAATAAGTAGCCCGTAAACAATCGAGTAATACCCTCAAAGGCATCTTCATTGAACGCCTCTTTGATATCAATTCCGCTGCCTAATGCCTCTTCATTTCGGTTGTTTGCGTTCTTCCCAAATGAATCAGCAATTGATTTGAATTCAATTGCAGCAATCAATTTTCCTTCATGTATGACTACGATATCCCATGATTTGGTTGGTCTAAAATAACCAGGTAATTGTGCTTGTCTTCCAGTTACAATCAAGGCATTGGGCAGTCCATTGCTATGAATTACCCAAGTCAGCAGCTCAACGAAAGCATCAAGAGTTTTTCCGCTCCTTACTCCACTTGCTTTACGGATCGTCCAAAATGCTTTTATTGCTTGAGCTACTCTTGCCTCGTATCCATCTAGATTAAGGGTCATTTAATCCCCCAAAAGTAGTATCTGATCTTTATCTAATCCGTACATTTGTGACGTTAGGCTTGTATACTTGTTGGTATCATTTGATTTGCCAGCCTCTATCATGTCCAGTTGAAGTTGAGCATCAATGGTGTCCCATGATGGTAGTCGTAGTTTTCGTAGGTGTTGTGCTTGAAAACGCAGATATCCCTTGGCAATTTTTGTACTGTAAGCCTCGATGAATAGCTTAGTAACTTTTGACAGCAAAACTGTTCTCAGTGCGTGAAGATTCCATTGATTTGAACAAATATAGTAAATTGAGTTGGTGGGATGATAGTCTCCTCTGTCATGTAAAACCACTAGGCGATCGCTAATATCTGGTATGAGAAGCTTCTCCATTTTGGAACGGTTTTCATAAACTCTATCTATCGTTTTGAACCAATGGGAGGGACTTTTTTTGGCTACGTGCCTTCTAACTAGCTGTTCTTTATTATCTTCTAAATAATTCGCCAACTTCGGATACTGGTTCAACTTGACTACCCCATTGCAGTCATAGGTATTTACCAGATACTTTTTAGACCATTTTATGCTGCCTGACCTCAGATCGCGGGCTGTAATGGCACGAAGCAGTCGTGATGGCTCAATGTCAACCATTTCTCTGTCTACGATGTATATCTTGTTTGCTCCAGTGGCAGCACCTATATAGACAGTACATCCTGCTGCTTCAAGTAGGGGAAAATTGTCTTCGATTGTTTTAATTAGGGAACGCCGTTCGGAAGATTCAACTAGCCAAGGCTTTTGATCGTTTGTCAGAGCTGTGATGGGAGTAATGTTCGATGGCTTACCGTCTAGTGCGTTAAGAATATCAGCAGACTCTTGATTTGAGAATGATGACCCTTTTAGAAATACCGTCTCTTGAGAGTTTCTTTGGGATATTTGAGTAATGGCTGGATAAGTAAGTACATCGCTGGTAAAAGCTTCTGTTTCATAAAGGTCGATAAAGAGATCTAGAGAATAGCTATTGCTGATTAGCTGTCTTAGGTATCTCCCATAGGTGTTTTTTGTCCATCTGTCAGTGCAGATAAATGATAATGTTCCTGATGTATCTAGTAGGGAAAGAGCTTTTTCAAAAAAGGGTACATACAGATCGGCACGGTCGGTCATGGTTGAAAACTGATTCCGATATCGCTTCAGGAGAGACTTGGGTATCTTCTCCACTCTGACGTAGGGAGGATTGCCGATAATATGGGTGAATTTGCCTTGGATGTCAGAAAGTAAAAAATCGGCAGTTAAAAACCAATTATCTAATAATCGGTCAATATCTTTATTCGTGAATCCTGAGTCAGCTAATAGACAGGTTACTTTTGTCTTGGAGACGGCAATACTTCGATCAGATACATCTACTGCTAGTAACCTATTAAAGAGTTGTTCGACAGTCGGCTTGCTCTTGAAAGAGCCAATAAGTCTTTTGACAAAAGGAATAACAAATTCACCCTCTCCACAAGATGGCTCTAGAAAACGTACACTATCAAACGGGTTAGCAGCCGATTGCCCGTTAGGTTTTAGCCCTATGCAGTCCAGCATGAAATGCACGACTTCAGGACGGGTGTATATTTGGCTTCGTTCTAAATTAGAACTGTCCCATAAATGGTGAGAGGCTTCTAATTTGCCAGTATCGTTGAATGTCAAATGTGTTTGCATATCAAGAGATTATACTTCAAGGCTAGGAACTGAATTTCGTGTATGGATAGAGCGGGATATAGCTTACTTGAAAAAGCTGAATGTTAATAGGACACATTACACGCTGATATTAAGGGTACACCCTTAATTTGCGATCGCCGTCTACTTCGATTCAAACGCTTTTTCTGTGTTCGGTGTGGCTACTGGAAGATATTGGGGAAACCCAATGTACATCGGCTTAATTTTTCAGGGTGACCATTTTTTGAATTTTTAATTGATAATTTTGAATTGTTTTGACTTCAAGATTTTCTGATTGTCATCTGAAATCGGATTACTATAGGATAAAAACCGCTAATGAAAGCAGCACGAATTCAGGAATACGGCAGCCCTACTTCAGTAACTGTCGATAATGTGGAAGTTCCAGAACCAAATCCAGGGGAAGTAAGAATTAACGTCAGGGCTGCGGGGATGAATAACTCTGACCTCCAGACAACCTATGGAACATATCAAGGATCTGGTTTTCGGGGACTGCCTCATATTCTGGGTCAGGAAGCAGCAGGAGAGGTGGATACTGTGGGTTCTGGGGTGACTGAATTTGCACCTGGGATGCGTGTAGTGGGACATGTGAATGGTGCCTTTGCGGAAAAAGCGATCGCCTCTGTGGATGAGTTGCTACCTCTTCCTGATTCAGTGTCCTTTGAAGTAGCCGCTAGTCTACCCATCGCCTATCTAACTGCTAGTATGGCACTGGTTCACAAAGCCAAGGTACAGCCAAGAGATTGGGTACTGATACATCCAGGTAGTGGTGGTGTAGGGACGGCTGCCATTCAACTTAGCAAATTATTAGGGGGACGAGCGATCGCCACCGCTGGAACTGTAACCAAGGTAGAACGGTTACAAGAGTTAGGAGCAGAATATGTATTCGACTACAACCAGTCAGATATAGTTGCTGAGGTCAAAAAAATTACTGAAGACACTGGGGTTCAGGTAGCATTAGATGG
>CBDUCX010000261.1:0-8035 GCA_965365755.1 uncultured Pleurocapsa sp. | reverse complement strand
GCCAAATTTGACTATAGAGTTCTAATAGTTGAATAGGCTTGTGTTCGTCGCTATTGAGGAGGCGATCGCGGATAGTTTTTAAATGTTCTGGTTCATCCTGGGATTCCCAATCATTGATTATTTTTGTTTGCACTAAGTCCTCAATCCATTCTGCTTCTTTATTTTGGGGAATCGGCGTTGAAGAATTACGAATTAACTGACATACTTTTTGGGTTAAAAAAGGTTGACCCCCAGTCCAAGCTAATATCTCTTTAAGTAATACTTGAGGGTTGTTGATTCCCTCTGTTAATCCACTTAGCAAAGGTTGTGCTTCATGTTCTTTAAAACCTTCTAAATGAATTGCCTGACCGATATTAAAAGGCGTTCTTTGGCGATCGCTAATTAAATCTGAAGGGGTTGCTACGCCAAACAGAGCAAAGGTTAAACGTTGATAATTCTGATTAAGAGTGCGTTGATTATAACAGGAACGAATCAGAGCAAAAAAGTCATTGATAGGAAAATTCAAGCCTAAAATACTATCTATTTCATCAATAAAGATAACTATTTTGTTCGAGGAATAATCATCTTCTTTAACAACTTCAACTAATAATACTTCTTCGATGAACTGACTTAAGCGTTGCACTGGAGAAATATCTTTTCTTTCATTCCACCATGTTTTTAGCTTAACTTTTCTGAGCAAACCAAAACTACGCCATAGCTCTACTGCCAATCCCTTATACCATTGTTCAGAAGTAACATCTTCGCTTCCAATACGAGTCAGATCGATCGCAGCACAACTAAAGTTTTCACGATTCAAGTGATGGATCATTCTCACCATCAGGCTAGATTTACCCATCTGTCGGGCATTCAAAATGTAGCAAAATTCTCCTTGTTTTAATGCTTTATAGAGATTTCTATCCGCAGATCGAACCACATAGGCTGGAGAATCCATCGCCAAACTTCCTCCTACTTGATAATCAAAAGTAGAAGGTTGTTCTGTACTTTTAAGCAGATCGTTTTCAAAGATTAATTCCTGTTGAGTAGCTTTCAGTACATCTAAGGTTTGAGATAGTTCTTTAGTACGTTCTTCTACTCTTTGTTCTAAGTTTTGATAAAGTCTGGAATTATCAATAGAAATTGCAGCTTGAGCAGACAGTATATTTAAAAGTTCAACTCGTTCAGCAGTAAACGCACTTGTAGTTAAATTATTTTCTAAATAAACAATGCCGCTTAATTGACCTCGATTAAGTAAAGGAGTGCAGAGGATTGATTTACTTTGGGTAGCAATAATATAAGGGTCATTAATAAATCGTCCTTCACCGACTGCATTATTTAAAACCAAATTTTCTTGAGTACGGGCGACATAATTAATTATCGCTGTTGGCAAGATGGGGATTGAGGTTTCAGGATCAATATACTCTATGGGAATTGATCGCAAAACAGTAACTTGTTCTTGTTCAACTGTTCCTTGAGCTTCCACAACCCAATTACCTTTATTGTTTAAAATAAGAAAGCCTGTTTGCGCTCCTGCATTTTCAATCGCAATTTTCATTAAATTTTGCAGCAGTCTTTCTAGCTTTATTTCACCAGAAATAGCTTGAGACGCTTTAAGAATAGTAGCTAGGTCGAGAATTTCTCCATCAGTTCCAGTAGTAGATATAGTTGCACTTAGTTTTGTCGATTTACTTTGATTAGTAACTCCTAATAAATATTCTGGATATTCTTCTTCTAGCTGTTTGACTTTAGCTTTTGCTCCCCAACGAATGTAACAATGATGGGCATTTCTTAAATAAAGCTGACCAATTTCTTTTCTATCTAATGCTAGATAAAACTCTGCTGCTCGTTCATAAGCTAAGGCTTCTTCATGGATAAACTCATATTTTTTTGCACCCTGAATCGCTTTATCATACAATTCTGCTGCTTGCCAATTATTTCCTAATACTTTTGCTTTTTCTGCTTCGACTAAATCATATTTGTGTTTAAAGTTTTCTTTGCAAGCTTGACTCCATATTTGCATACTCTCCTGATTTTTGTTTACTTGCTCTAGCAATTCTTTTTGTTGCTCTATCTCACAACTATTGTAATGAGCAAGAGAAGCAAGAGAGCTATAAAAATTATACTGTGGAATAGGTAAGTATCCACACAGCGATCTAACATGTTTTCCTGCAAGCCGACTATTATTAAAAGCATTTAAGCGATCTTTGAAAAAATAAAAATTAAAGACTTTACCAAAATAATAAATAAATAACAACCAGTGGTTTTTTTGACCAATGTATTTTTCTATATATATATCTTCTTCCTTTTGAGAATTTCCAATCAATAAAAAGCAGCTATCTTTTTTTTCTGCTATTAAATTCTCGATAATATGCGAACATATTTCAATGTAATTTATCGAATATTCTTGATTTATTTGTCTGATTAATTTTGTATACTTTTCATAATTATCTGCAAGTTTTTCTAAATTACATCCTCCAAAAAACTCGATAAAACAATAGTCTATATAAAGATAACAAAGATACTCGTTATTCCCTATATTTATGCCTTTTTGTAAACTATTTACTAGCTGTTCTTGTCCTATTTTATCATTAAGAAAAACTTTCCAATGCCATATAAATCCGTAGTATACATGCATAACTACAGACTCTAATTCAAGAGCATAATATTTTCCTAATAGGCTAAGAGAAAGTTGTCCAAACTGATACCCAAGATTAATATCTCTAAGAATTCCACATAAAAGCATTCCATAGCAACCATAAGTAAGAGCAGCTTGAGGAGAATTATTATATTTGATACAAATATTAAGCTGAGTTAATATGATCTCAATCAGTAATGGAAAATTTGTAGTCCACAACGCAGTCATAACTTGCTGGATTACAGACATAGTTGCTAACTTATAAGGGTCATCCATTGCAGGCAAATCAGCCAAATCTTCAATTTTCTTTCCCTCTAATAAAAGCTTAAAAGACTGATTTTCTTGTTGGATTCTCTTGGTTATTGCACTATCACTAACAACTTCTTGCGATATTGTTGTTCCGAGTTGCTCTAAAGCTTCTAAAGCATTATCAATAGATTTTTGAGGCTGAAATTGACCATAATAAGATAAGATTACTAACTCATAAATCTTAACCTTATCAAGAATATTATTTACTTTTTTTAAGGTAGTTTCAGCTAGTTCTTCAATACGTTTCCATTCAGTATTAAAGTATAATACTTCTAATGTAACTATTTGAAATTCTAATGCAAATTGATACTGATTTTCCCAGCTACTTTCTTCTAATAATTGTGAACCAGTATCTAAATACTTCAAAGCTGTCTTATAAGCGGTTGAGGCTTTTGCTTTTTTACCTGCTTGAAGATTTAATTGAGATAGTGTATTTTTTTCTAGTTGGTCGGTAATTAAATCTAAACCTTCATTAAGTTGATTAACAATATCAAAAATATTATTTTGCAACTCATTTTCTTCAATATTTTTTAGTAGTAGACGACCTATTTGTAGATGAACTTGTCTTTTTTGTGATTCAGGAATTAAAGAATAAGCAGCTTGTTGTACTCTATCATGTAAAAATTTATAGGGAATATATGTCGAATACTCAGACGATGTTTTCATCTTATTGTTTGATAATTCCTCTGAATCCCAAAGCAGTGGAACTTTATAATTATTGTCTAAAGGAGAAACCAACCCATCATCTAAAGCATATTGTAGTTCTTTTGCAGTAGCTGTTTGAGATTTATTATTGACTATAGAAAGAATTTCTAAATTGAAAGAATTTCCAATACAAGCTGCTAATTTTAGAACTTGCTGAGTTTTATCATCTAATTTTTCAATTTTACTGACCATCAAGTCAACTACATTATCAGTTATAGATACATTTTTAATTTGTTCTATATCCCATTGCCAACAACTTGCTTGCTTGTCTTCTAAATATTTATTGGGTTCAAATACGAGTAAATTCTCTTGGTATAGGGAAGAGAGAAGTTGAGTCAAGAAAAAAGGATTACCATCAGTTTTTTTGGCAACTAATTCCGCTAAAGATCGTGAAACTTCTGTAGAACAATTCAGGGTATCAGCGATCAATTGATTAATATATTTAATTTTTAAAGGAGAAAGAGTAATCTGATTTACCGAAACTTCAGCCTGATTGATTTTTTCTATACTGTGGATTAGTGGATGAGTAGAACTAACTTCATTATCTCGGTATGCACCTATCATCAAAAAATATTGGTTGTCAGAATCTAATAATAATTGTTCAATTAAGTTCAGAGACGGTAAATCTGCCCATTGCAAATCATCAATAAAGATAACTAGAGGATGTTCTTTTTGGCAAAAAATACGTAAAAATCTTTGAAAAAATAAATTAAAACGATTTTGGCTTTCAGTTCTACCTAGCTGCTCAATTGCTGGCTGTTTGCCGATAATCTTTTCAACTTCGGGAATCACGTCAATAATAATTTGACCATTATTACCTAAAGCTTCGAGAATTTTGTTTTTCCAAGTTTGTAGTTTTGCTTCTGGTTCGCTCAACAATTTACGGATTAGGTCTTGAAAAGCTTGAGCAATAGCGGAATAGGGAATATCTCGCTGCAATTGGTCAAATTTACCACTAATAAACTGTCCTCGTTGACGCGTAATGGGTTTGTGAATTTCATTGACTAATGCAGATTTTCCAATCCCTGAATAACCCGCGATAAGTATCATCTCAGTCGATCCTTGGCTAACCTTCTCAAAAGCGGTTAAAACTTTATTAACTTCTTGTTCTCGACCATAGAGTTTTTGGGGAATATGAAACTGTTCGGTAATATCTTGACGACCTAAAGAAAATGGAGAAATTTGTCCTTGAGACTTTAATTGATTAAGACAAGTTTCTAAATCAGCTTTAATTCCCCAAGCACTTTGATACCTATCTTCTGAGGCTTTAGCTAACAACTTGTCGATAATATCTGATACGGCTAGAGGAATTTCAGGAATTAATTCATGAACTGATAAAGGCTGTTGGGCAATATGACAATGGACTAATTCCATTGCGTCGGTAGTTTCAAAGGGAAGTCTATTAGTTAAAAGTTCATAGAAAGTAACTCCCAGAGAATAAAAATCACTGCGGTAATCTATGCCTCGGTTCATTCTTCCTGTTTGTTCTGGCGCAATATAAGCTAAAGTCCCTTCTAGTTGATCAGGAGGGAGAATCGTTATAAATTCTTGGGATAAACGGCTAGAAATGCCAAAGTCAATAATTTTGAGTTGTTCTGTTTGGGAGTTATAGACAATATTAGAAGGATTAATATCTTTGTGAATAATATTAGTAGCATGAATTGCGGCTAAACTTTCAGTTATTTTAATTGCAATATCAAGAAAATTTTCTAAGCTGAATTGATTTTGGGTTAATAATGACTTTAAAGATTGACCACCAAAGTCTTCTAAAAGCATTACTAAACTATTTTCATATCGTTGTAAATCATAAGCTTTAATAATGCCATCTACATTCAAAGAACGAGTAATTTCATATTCCTGCTTATAGCGCGTCAGTTCCGAAGGAGTAGGATAGTTTTCTTTAAGAATTTTAATAATAATAGGTTGATTCTGTGGCTTTTGGGCAGCTCTATAAACTAAAGAGTTAGCACTTTCGTAGATTTTCTCGATGATCTGATAGCTGATTTTCATAATATATTAATAAGCAAGCCACAAAAAAAGTTAATTAGTAAAGCTTGATGCTAGATGCTTATTTATGGCTTACCCTCTTTATCAAAGTTTAATTAACTAGAACTAAGAGGCAGATAAGGATAGGGAGGCTCGACGCGTTTTAGCTGCTGATTATTCCAGTCAGCAGATCCCTCCTCTGGATAAAATCCGAGTCCCTCATCATCATCTTGGGCAGTAGCCCATTTTTCAATCTTATCTTGTCCACAAGAAAATTCATCGGGTCTGGGAGGATAACCTAGTGTAACTTTGGTATAAGGAGGTTGAGGCATTCCTGTTGAAGAGGAAAGGTCTATCCGACTGGCATAAAATGTATCCCAAGATAGCTCTAGTGCATACTCCCAAACCATTTCGTAGGTGCTAAAAATAGGATCACAAATTTTAGTCCATTTATTATTGTTATCTTGATCTAGATAATATGCTTGTCCACATAATAAAAGGGCTAAAGATATTGAAGTATAACTGATATATTTAGGTTTAATTAAGAAATAATCCAATAAATCATCTTCTGTATTTTTAAGCCTCGATAGCTTTTTGTTCAGTTTAAAGTCATTGTCAATTGTTTCTAGCGTATCTCTTTCTAGCCAAAAAGTTTCAGGAATCAAATTGTAGGAGTCAAATACTTTTCTGGATAGTTTTATGTTCTCTGGTACTTCGTTGAGCCAAGTATAACTCATTAACTGAGATAGTCTACGGCATTGTAATAAAAAACGCACAGTGGAGAATGTTGCGGCTTTTAGTCTACTGTCAGACGTGGACAAAAAACCTCTATCAACTTCTACTCCATATGAAGGAAAGTCTGAAACATCAAAACCATATTTTGTTTGCAGATCTTCTTTTGTTCCATATATTAATTTAGGATCTTCATCGACATTTTCAAATACTAAAACTTGGAAATAGTATTTATTGTATTGGGTAAGATCGACTCCATCATAGAATTCGATAGCTGTGGTATTTGTAGGGATCTGATAATTTAAATTAGATCGCAAACCTTTAAGAAAACTGGGAGTGAAAATTTGCATGATTTTCTAATGATTATTTGTATTAATTGATTAACTGTTCATGATAGATAATAGCCTTAGACTAGGCTATAAAAGTGAGCTGAATTATCCCAAGCAATTTTTGATAATGTTTCTATAGATAACTCTTGCTCAAGATTTACTAGTTCTGCCGTAACATCTGGTTGATGATCCATATGAGGATAATCAGAACCAAAAATTAAGTTATCAACACCGATATGTGCAATAATTTCCGCTAAATATGGTTCCGATGGCTCAAGGGAAATAAAACATTGACGACGAAAATATTCTGACGGTTTTATCCTGACATTATCCTTTACCTCCCAATATAATTTTTCGTATTCTTCATCCAGTCGCCAAAGCCAGTAGGGAAGCCAGCCACAGCCTGATTCGAGAAACCCGAACTTTAGGTTTGGATGACGTTCTAAGACACCCCCTTCAATCAATGCCAGTAAAGCCATCATCTGTTCCATCGGGTGGGAACAAGCATGGAGAGCAAAACGACTGTTAAATCTATCGGCACCTATGGTAGAAAGACGACTATGAGTTCCCTCGTGAATGCCTACCGCTATACCCAATGCCTCGCATTCTGTCCAAAAAGGTTCATAGGCAGGATCGCTTAAAAATCTTCCTTTTACAGGATTCGGTCGTAAGAAAACTGCTTTACCACCATAGTTAGCAATCTTATGTAACTCTTTGACCATTGCTTCTGGTGCGTGAAGATTAATTGCACCCACACCTTTTAATCTGTCAGGTGCATAG
Source organism: uncultured Pleurocapsa sp. (assembly GCA_965365755.1). Lineage (GTDB taxonomy): Bacteria > Cyanobacteriota > Cyanobacteriia > Cyanobacteriales > Xenococcaceae > Waterburya. Next base: position 583 of record CBDUCX010000261.1, on the reverse strand, counting down.
CTGCAATATGATTCAAATAGCCAAGTATTATAAGCACGGGTAAATGCGCCGCTCACTTCTGCTGGCAGATGATCAATGGCAAATAACCATAGCCCATAGGTAGGATAGACAAAGGCGAGATCAACTCCCATCTGCACCATTGATTGGACATGAGATTCCGCATCATAGCGATTTAAATAAGCATGAGGATGAGCTTGCATCATCTGCCTATTCCCTTCTTGTTGGACTTGTGCGGAGATTTTTTCAGTGATGGGTTCACCTTTAATCTTCATGTCGCGTGAAGGAGCAAAGTCTTTAAACTCTGGTTCCAAATATTTCAACCACATGTCCTGCGGTTCTATCACATGGGAATCTGCATCAATGATTTTGTACCCGTTGAGCATTTAATAACCCGAATTGGTCTACCGTAATTTAGATTACCTTGTTATCTAGTCCTAATCTCGTCTTAGATGATACAGAAATGTTTCTTTATATTTAGAGTCAGGGCGATCGCTGTTGAAACAAATTAGGGTCGATTCTACTACACTGGATATAAAGCTTTATGGATTTAACCTATGGAAGCCATTGAATTTAAGACGATTCT
>CBDUCX010000260.1:0-8042 GCA_965365755.1 uncultured Pleurocapsa sp. | reverse complement strand
CTACTACCTACTACCTACTACCTAATCTTCAAAGATAAATTAGTACGTAACATCAGTTAATTAAAATTAAAGTTGTCATAAATGATGAAGCCCTCTCAATGGCAGATCGGAATAGTCCTGATAGTTGGCGTTATTGGTGTTTCTTTAGCTGCGATTTGGATTCGTTTAGCTATTGATGCAGCTATTCCCAACAATAGGATGGGTTTTAGTCTATTCTTAGCCGCTTCTCGTTTAATTGTGGCTGCATTGATTTTATTATTGACGAGAAAAAATCTCAAGTTACCTGAGACAAAACCACAAGCTTATTATTATGCGATCGCCGCGGGTATTTGTTTAGCAATTCATTTTGCTACCTGGATTACTTCTTTAGCCTATACTTCCATTGCTGCTTCTACGGTGCTGGTAACTACCAATCCGATTTGGGTGGGCTTATTTTCCTGGTGGTGGTACAGGGAAAAGTTAACTCGCCAGAGCATTGCTGCCATTGGAATTGCCTTAATTGGTGGCATGATAATTGCGATCGCTGATACTAACAGTAGTGGCAGCTATAGTAACCCACTTTTAGGAGACATCTTGGCTTTGATGGGTGCAGTGATGTCTAGTTTATATATTATCTTCGGTTCTCAGGCGCAGCGAGTCGGTTTGAATACGAGTAATTATATTGCGATCGCTTATTCCACAGCAGCAGTATGTCTGTTTCCTCTACCGTTTTTAGCTGGCACTAGCTACTTTGGTTATACAGGGCAAGTATATATATATATATTCCTGATGGCGGTAATGTCTCAAGTCGTCGGTCATACTAGCTTAAATTGGTCATTACGCTGGGTATCCCCTACTCTAGTCAGTCTTAGTTTGTTATTTGAACCCGTGGTAGCTAGTTTAGTGGGTGCGATCATTTTTGACGAAATCCCTTCTGGTTACTCCCTGCTAGGAGGCTTGATTGTCTTACTGGGAATAGCAATATTTCTGAGAACTGAAAGGCATTAAATAATATATTTAAGCCATTTACGATTTTGGAGTTAGTTTTACAACGGTAGAAAAAAACACTGTACTACAGAAAACAAAATCAATCGACGCAGTAAGAAGAATTGCTCAGAGTTTCTGCCAATCAGGTAATATAGCAATTAAACTTAAAATTTTTAAAACATCAAAGGGAGATATCCAATGGGTGGCGCGATCGCTTTTCTATTAATCATCGGTTTATATACAGGTATTGCCTCAGTTTTGTTTCTCGGTCTACGTAAAGCAAATATTATCTAACTAATTATTGACTAATTAAGTATTACCCAAGCATCGTCAACTATGGCGATGTTTGCGGTTTTCATTTACCAATTACTAAGATTTCTGCAAAAATATTCAAGATATTAAGAGAATTGGTGAGTAACAGCTCAAATTTTGAGCAGCAAAACTTTAGATGAAATTCTAGGGGATAAAAGGCACAATAAAAGATAAGTGACTCAATTAATTACTAATACAGCGTTGTTGATTGAGTCCAATTGAATCAGAGGTAAGTTAGATTGGACGAATCATATCAAGAATATATTAATCGAGTTGCTAGATTAACTTTGCCGAGCGCTTGTGCCATGCAACTACAAAGTATTCAGCACTCGCCCAAATTTGTTGCTGGTAAACCAGTCTCGTTTCCTGGCTATAGCGTCATCACTCCCCTTGCAGGAGAAGATAGTGCCAACAAAGACTTTTATGCTCAGTTAGAGACATTACAACAGCAATTATTGGAGCAGATAGGGAAAGATTTTTTCATTCCTTTACCCCCAGCCAGTTTTCATTTCACCTTAGCTGACTTAATTTGGGATGAAAGTTATCGCCAAGCGGTTGCAGCCAACCCTAATTTTAACCAAGAATTACAACAACAAATCGCAGCTAGTTTTCAAGAGTATCAGTCTGAATCCAATCATGAGCCTCTTACCTGGCAATTATGGGGAATTATCACCAGACCGAGAGCGATTATGGCTTGTTTAGTCCCCAAAGATCAAGCTAGTTATGAGGCAGTAATTGGATTACGTCGCTCTCTTTATCAAAACTCAGGATTAATTGGTTTAGGTATCGAACAACAGTATGATTTAACAGCTCATATTACACTAGGATACTTTGGTCAGATCCCTGATAGTTTGAACCGCGATCGCCTTTGTATTATATTGTCACAAATCAATGATCGTCTGATTGAAAGGGAACTACCTAAATTTACGATTAAACAGGCGGAGTTACGTAAATTTGAAGATATGGTTCAATATAGCCGAGAAGCAGATTGGGCGATAGTCAACTTTGAACAGTGAACATTAATTAGATAGTAGGGTGGGCAATCAAATAAAATTATCATCCTACAAAACATTTGCTTAATGCCCACCGATCAGTAATTAGCAAGGTTAAGCCATATCGAAATCACAGTAATTAATTGAATAAGTTAAATCATCCTATCGTTGAGCAGAGTTTTGCCATTATTGATCGTGAGGTTGGAGAACATAATCTAACTGACGCAGAATATGCGATCGCCAGGCGGGTAATTCATGCCACAGCGGACTTTGAGTATCTTAAGCTGTTAAAATTCAGTCCTAGGGCGATCGCTGCTGGGATTACTAGTCTTCAGTCAGGAACACCGATTGTAACTGACGTGACCATGGTTAAACAAGGCATCCGTAATTTAGTTACTAAAACCTTTAATAATCCGATTATTACGGCAATTGACCAGGCGCAAACTTCCGCTCCTGGTAAAACCCGCACTGAAACAGGTTTACTTCGATGTTGGTCACAATATCCCCAGGCGATCTATCTCATTGGTAATGCACCAACCGCGCTCCTAGCTCTATGCGAGCAAGTATCTAACTCGCAAATCAAACCAGCACTGGTTATTGGTGTTCCTGTGGGGTTTGTTTCCGTTATTGAATCCAAACAAGCCTTAGCTCAGCTAGATATACCTCAAATCATTATTGAAGGCAGAAAAGGTGGTTCTCCCGCAGCAGCATCAATTTTGAACGCCCTACTTATTTTGGCAACGGAATAGATCCCTTTAACCTTTAACCTTTTCCCTCATACCTAATTAGTTCATTATGATTCGTGCGACGCGCTTGCGGAGCAAGTCGTTAGACTCAGTTAGTCCTTGTATCTTGAATTAAGGATCTTGAATCCTGATAATGTAGAGGAGATAGTAGGCCGTCTAGTCCTGGGTTGTTCAAAACCGTCCTAAAGCTGGATGCGGTTTATTTATATCCCACTTCCCAATCGATCGCACCATGATAGTCTGGGGCAATTTGCTTATGCAAAAAATTTTCGATACCTTCTCGACGTAGCTTGGCGGGGGAACTAAATATAAAGCTAACTTTCGATTTGGACACATTTTTTTTCTCGACTATGATGTTGCATTTTTGCTGGTTGAGGGCATCACGATAGGCTTGAATTGATTCCTGAAAAAGTTGCTGCTCAAGTCCTTTAATTTCAATATGGTACAGAGTTTTCCTTTCCAGAAAGTAAATTAGTATCCAAGCGACAAAAGTGGAAACCACAGCGATATACAGCATTTTTAAACCACAGCACATACCAATTAAAGCCACTAGAATTAATCGCCCAGTTTGAATTGAACTGCCTGTAGTTGTCCGAAAACGCATTAATCCCCCTAAGCCAAAGAAAATAAACCCTAGTTGAGGGCCATAATCTGCAACGGTAGCGCCGACTAGGGAACCGATCATGGCGTAGAATATCATGCTTTTAGGAGCTTCAATTTCATTAAGATCTTCTTTTTTACCGAAGGTGAGGGGATGAAAGGCAATAATAATTGCTAAACCAATCGCCACCATAAGGGAAATTAAATAATTTCCTAACTGCTCCACTCCCATATAGTTACCGACAAAACTATCTAGCATGGAGGCAGAATTTGTTCCTGTTACCGCATCTTCAATTCCCGTTCCGTAGGCTAATTCAACTCTGCTGTATAAAGTGGCAAGAAATATAACTAGAAAATAACTAAGCTTAAAATAAATACTCATAGACATCCTAATTGTGATTCATTTTTTATAAAATACGTAATTTAATTAAATACTTAAAGAGCCTTTGCCAGCTTGAAATAGTCTTAAAATCTAGACAGCAACTCTTTATTTAGTTTACGTATATCAGTATACTTCTCTTGGGCTTCAGTGCTGATTATCGCCTCGATAGTTTCTAAGTAGGTCGGTATCAATAAAATTAACTTGTTGATACTGTTAGTCGTTAGTCGTTAGTCGTTAGTGGTAATAGCTTTAATCAGATTCATACTTCTTAACCTATTTGACTTTATTTCGCCCTACTTACTTAATTAGGGAGTCTCATCGCTCATTCACATCAAACGTAAAACATGACAACCTATATTTATCTCCACGGTTTTGCCTCAAGTCCTCAATCAAGCAAGGCGAAATATCTACGCGATCGCTTTGCTGAGATTAACCTCAATCTGAAAGTGTTGGATCTTAATCAAGGAGATTTTACTCATCTAACTTTGACGCGACAGATTCAACAAACTACTACGGCTTTAAGCAACTCCGAGATGCCGATTACTTTAATTGGCTCTAGCTTTGGTGGCTTGACTTGTGCTTGGGTTGCTCAACAACAGCTTCAAGTAACCAACTTAATATTGCTTGCTCCCGCTTTTGGCTTTCCCCAAAGTTGGTATTCTCGGCTGCCACCTGAGCAAATTGAACAATGGAGGCAGTCTGGTTATCTGGAAGTATATCACTACGGAGAGGGTCGGGAAATTCCCCTACACTACCAATTCTTAGAGGATGCAGATAACTATCCTGTATCAAAACTAAAACGTTCTCGGCGATCGCTACCGACAATGATTATTCATGGTATTCATGATGATGTTGTACCAATTCAAGTCAGCCGAGACTATGCCAAGCAGCAACCTGAAGTAAAGCTAATTGAGCTTGATAGCGATCATGGTTTAAACGATGTCCAAGAGGAAATTTGGCAATTAACTAAGAATTTTTTAAATCTGGCTTGGCTCAAAAGTTAAGTATAGTTGCTGGTTTGTGATAAAAGTATTTGATTTAGGATATTTAGGCACAACCAAGCGTATGATAACCTCATTGCTAAATTTGATACAATTCAAACTTTGCTTTATTAATCGGTTAATATTGCTAACCAAAATTGCTTCATTAACCATGAACTGCGATCGCTAATATATTAACATCTGTTAACATCCACCTTTAAATCTGGTAAATCTGGCTGACAAAGCTATTGAATTGATATTAAATACCAATATTTTGCATGAAAAATAGTCATAATAGTCGTAATAAGATCAAGATAGCCTATACTACATATATATTAATTGGTTTAAATCTACTGATATATGGATTGGAAATTAAGTTAGGGGGGAGTCAAAGCTCTTTTGCATTAGAACGATTGGGGGCATTAATTCCCGAGAGAGTTTTAGCGGGAGAATGGTGGCGATTGATCGGGGCTAATTTTCTACATTACGGCTCATTCCATTTGGCAACTAATATGTTGTCACTTTTTTTTGTGGGGCGCTTAATTGAATTAAGTTTGGGTGCCAGATATTATCTGACGATCTATTTCTTGAGTGGGATCGGTTCAATGCTGACTTTTACTCTGCTGGCTTTCAGACTAGGATTGGATAATGCTTTTTTGGTTGGTGCTTCAGCAGCGATAATGGGATTAATTGGCGCAATTTTGGCTATTTCTCTACAAATTTGGCTTAAAAAAAGATATTCAACCACTGCCAAACGCCGATTGCAGCAGATAATTCTGATTATTATTATTCAGTTTATTTTTGACAATCTGATTCCGCAGGTTAGTTTTCATGCCCACTTGTTTGGTTTTATTATCGGCTTTGTGATTAGCAGTATTCTGGTATTTATTAAGTTTAATTTACAAGAAGCTTGAATCAGTCAACAGTCAACAGTCATCAAGAGCTAAATCCTGCTCAATCCATTGTTTGATGGTTGTCACGACTTCTGCAATGGGCAAATCTTGAGATTCTTTGGTAGCCCGTTTAACTACTTCAACTTTTCCTTCTGAGAGCGATCGCCCTGTAACTACTCTATAGGGGATACCAACTAGTTCACTATCTTTAAACTTAACCCCTGCTCGTTCTTTGCGATCGTCTAATAAGACTTCTACCCCAGCCTGTTTAAACTCCTCATAAATTTTTTCTCCCGCAGTCATTTTTTCTGTGTCGGAGATATTGGGAACAATTACCACCACATGATAGGGTGCGATCGCCACAGGCCAAATAATGCCATCGGGATCGTAAGATTGTTCTACTGCTGCTTGAGCCATTCTAGAAACACCAATACCATAACAACCCATCCACAAAGGTTCTGTTTTACCCTGTTCGTTAGTGAAGTTTGCCCCCATCGCTTGGGAGTATTTTGTTCCTAACTGGAAAATATGTCCTGCTTCAATCCCTCTAGCACTTTGAAGAATTTGACTGGGATCGTGGATAGCGCGATCGCCAGCTTGGGCTTCTTGGATATCTACTTGCAATTCAGGTAAGGTAAAATTATCGCCCCAGTTTGCCCCCACGACATGGTAGCCAATTTCATTTGCCCCAGTGACAAAGTTTTGGGCATCAACAGCAGTTTGATCGACCAAACGCAAAAACTTCTGAGCGACGTTTTTAGAAGCACTGATATAATCATCATCCAGATCAGGTGCAATATATCCCAAAGGTAATGGTTTTGATGCCCATTTCTGCTGGGCGGTGGCATCAGGTACAGAAAGAGAAATAACAGTCTTAGCTTGATACTGAGGAGCAAGTTTAACTAACTCGTTGGTCAACTTGACTTCGTTAACATCGCGATCGCCCCGAATATTAATCAAGACGAGTACTGTCATCCCATTGTCATAGACAACTTCGTATAATACATTCTTGACAATTACCGTCGGCGAACATTTAACAACCTCCGCTAATTTAGCAATAGTTTCCGTATCAGGTGTAGCAAGCTTTTCATAACTGCTAAAAGGGGAAGTTTCGACATCAGGAGGTAAAGATACTGCTTTTTCCGTATTAGCTGCATAGTTACCATCCTCTGTATAGAGAATCTCATCTTCCCCCGCATCTGCCAAAATCATAAATTCCTGAGATCCAGAACCCCCAATCGCCCCAGAATCCGCTTCCACAGGGCGAAACTTTAAACCACAGCGAGTCATAATATTGCGATATGCCTGATCCATTGCCTGATAAGTCTGTTTCAAGCTGGCTTCATCGGGATGAAAAGAATAAGCATCCTTCATAATAAATTCCCTGCCCCGCATCAAGCCAAAACGAGGACGAATTTCATCGCGGAATTTTGTTTGAATTTGATATAAATTTAACGGTAACTGACGATAAGAACGAATTGTTTCTCGGGCAATAGTAGTGATCACCTCCTCATGAGTTGGTCCTAAACCCAATTCGCGATCGCCACGATCCGTGAGAGAAAACATAATTCCCTCTGCTTTGGTATATGTATCCCAACGCCCCGATTCTTGCCATAGCTGGGCAGGTTGTAACTGGGGTAATAAACATTCTTGCGCCCCCGTTGCATCCATTTCTTCTCGAACAATTTGGGAAACCTTTTGTAATACCCGCCACATTAAAGGCATATAAGCATAGATCCCGCTACCAATACGACGAATATAGCCCGCACGAAGTAATAACTGATGACTGGGTATTTCTGCCTCTGCTGGAGTTTCTCGCAGTGTCACAAACAGCATCTCGTTTAGTCGCATGGTTATTTCTATTTCCTTCGGTAAGATTGCAGAATTTTTATTCTAGCAGTCAGTTGTGCTGTATATTTCGATAATTTGTAATAGCCTAGGTATAGGAAAAACTGAAGTTGATCAAAAAGTGCTGAACAGATCTGATAAACGTTAATCTAAGGTTGCTATTGATCTGGGTGCTAACTTTATCTAGATTTTCTCAGTTTTTAATTACAAAGCGATCGCCTTTTAATTAAACAGCCAGCTAGTAATCGGCTGACTAAAAATATTCCGGACTATTGCTAGAGCGATCGTTACTAAGATCCATTTGATAGTTCCCAAAGTATTAT
>CBDUCX010000259.1:0-8046 GCA_965365755.1 uncultured Pleurocapsa sp. | reverse complement strand
CGCATTATGGATACAATTAAACACCACCACAATTAATAGAGCCTTCAGGCAGGCGATCGCCTGAGTTATTAGTACGATATGCTGTTAATACTATTCCACCATCTTTAGTAACTTTAATCCCTCTGGCTGGTTGTATTTTACCTTGACTGGTTTCTATGGGTTCTGGGATTGTAAGTGTTGAATTACTGAATTCACCATTAATCGAGATATTTTGAGATTCTAAGGGTGAACCTGGTGCAGATCTGACACCACCTCTCCCTTTGAGAGTTAAATTATTCTGAGAGGCTGATTCTACGCCCACCTTACAAGCCTGGGTACTTGTTTGTTCTAGTTCGACTATATTATTTGGTAAGTCTACTGTACCTTCAAGTGCATTGGTATCAGGAGTAAAAATAGAAACAGTACCGTTGAGACCAAATTCTGAACTAGCGTCGATATCGTTGGTGTTATTGGGTGGGTTAGAATCCCTTTCGACAATACCAAGTACAGATTCGGCAGTGATTTCAATATTTCCTCCTTGTCCTTCTTGGGCATTAGCTACAATGTCGTTATTTTGATTGGGAGAAGCAATAATAAAGTTAGTATCGATATTTATATTGCCTCCATTACCATTACCTGAAGCCTGAGTAGAAATAATGCTGTTATTTTCTAGACGAATCGTATCCTCCACCGTGAGATTAATATTGCCCCCATTACCCGATGCTGTGATGGCAGATATAGCAGCTTGATTATCTAGATTTAGGGAATTTGTGTTGATAGTTATAATTCCCCCATTACCTGTAGATACTGTACTACTGGTGGCAAATAATCCTGTTGATTCTTGTAAATCATTTAAAACTTGTTCTCTTAAAGGAAAAATATCTTCTGGTCGAGGAATTATTCCTTCTCCATTGATAGTGATATTACCAGTAAGATCAAGATTAATACTTCCTGCATTACCAGCACTAGCAGTAGAAGTGACCACGACACCACCTGAAACTATTTCGAGATTGCCACCATTTATCTTGATATTACCACCGTCAAAGGCATTCTCAGTTAAAGCATCGACAACTGAACCATTATTAACGCTAATATTTGTTCCGCTCAAGTTAATACTTCCTGCTTCACCCGCAGTTCCTTGTTGAGCATTAGTGGAGACTAAAGAAAAATTGCTAATATCAATTGTATTAGCAGTAATATCGATACCACCTGCATTTCCTTCTGCTTCACCTTGTATCTGACTTAAAACTAAACTTTCACTGAGAGACAAAGTATTATCTGCATTAAGAATTACACTTCCTGCATTTCCCTTACCTTGTTCGCTGGCATTAGCCGATAAAATAGACTGATCACTAAGAGTAATAGAATCACCCGCAGTAATTTGGATATCTCCCCCGTCACCGACTCCTTCACCCTTCACTTCAGAGGTAATTCCTGCAAAATTACCGTTAATAGTAACATTGCCAGTGGTGTTGATGATTACATTGCCCGCATTACCCTGTCCAGTAGTAGATGATTCAAAAGTAGAATTATTATTTAAAGTTACTTCCTGAGCCTTAACATCGATAGTTCCTGCATTCCCTACAGCATCGAATTCACCACGGCTAAGATCATTAACCTCACTCCTAAATCTACTGCCTCCATCTAAGAAAACTTTGCCACTAGCATTAACAGTAATATCTCCTCCATTCCCTCTAGCAAAGCTAGTATTATTTAGTCCTGAGTTATTGTTTAAAGTTAGCTCTCCTGTGGTAATGGTAATATCTCCAGCATCGCCGACAGCAGTATTATTCAGAATTTCTGAATCGCTGTTACTTTCTTCTACATCTGGATTATCATCAACACTATTTTCGATTGAACTATTATTATCCAAGGAAATGCTTTCGGTAGCATTGATTGTAATATCTCCTGCGTTTCCTTGCCCCAAGGTTTGACTTAATATATTTCCATTATTAACTATTAAAGAATTGGCTGTGATATTTATATCTCCAGCATTTCCTTCGGCTTGGTCTTGGATTTGACTTAAAATTGAACTTTCACTAAGAGAAAAAGTGTTACCCGCCTCAAGGGTTATCGTTCCTGCATCTCCGATACTTTGTTCACTAGTATTAGCACTTATTTCAGAATTATCCCCTATTTCAATAGATTCTCCCGCAGTAATTTGGATATCGCCCCCATTCCCATTTCCGTCAGAACCAGTTAAAATCTGACTGCCATTAGTAGAAATTAGAGAACCATCAGTCGTAATCGTGATATCTCCCGCGTTACCTACTGCACCCATCCCTACTTGGGATTGTATCTGACTACCATTATCAAGATTAATATCCCCAGCTATGTCAAGATAAATATTCCCAGCCATACTAATGTCATCAAGACTTGAACTTTGACCATCAATATTAGCAATTATTCGAGATTCATTGGTTAAATTTAATTCCCCACTAGTCAGAGAGATATTGGCTCCATTCCCTGTGGCACTACTATTAACCAAACTACTAATCTGTGATTGATTTAATGAAATAGCCTCGTTAGCAGTAATCGAGATCTCCCCCGCATCACCTTGTCCCTCAGTTTGAGCGACTATGTTAGAAGAGGAATTTAAATTCAAAGAATTGGCAGTGATTGTGATATCGCCAGCATCACCAACAGCATTTTCTCCTGCCTCAGTCAGAATAATAGAGCCTTCATTGAGAGAAATTGTTTCCCCAATATCAATATTGATATTTCCGCCATCCCCTATACCTTGAGTATCTGCCAAGACAGATGAGCCACCTTTTGATTCATAGGAATTAGCAGTAATATTGATAGCTCCTCCATTGCCTATAGTACCTTCTTGTACTTGAGCATCAATCAAAGCTCCCTGATCTAAGGAAATATTATTTTGAATATCGAGGCTGATGTCGCCCGCATCTCCTTCTACTCCACTGTTATCGACAAACACTGCACCTGTATTTAGATTTAGAGAATCAGCTTCAATATTTACCTGTCCTGAATTTCCTACTCCTGCAAACTGAACCTGGCTAGATACGCCACTTATTACCATACCGCCACCAAAATCTGGGACAGGAGTATCTCCTTCTCCGCTAAATGAGACTTCTCCTGTGGCAGTAATATTGATATTGCCTCCATCTCCTTGAGCAACGCTATTAACTGATATTCTTGCCGCATTAGCTAATTCTAAAGTATCGGTATTGATATTGATTTCTCCACCGTTACCTACTGCCCCCGCAACTGGATCATCTGTCGCTACACGGGATAGCCCAACAGTACTATAGATTCCGCCCCATTCTTGCTCAAAGGAAACGTCTTGAGCAGTTATATTTACTGTCCCTGCATCTCCCTGTCCGAAAGTACTGACAACAATAGCCGAATTATCATTAAAATCTAATGTATCTGTGTTGATATTGACTATTCCTGCTTGACCAACTCCTAAATTATCAGAGCGTATTTGAGAACCGTTATCGGCAAAAATTCTCGTAGCGTCAATTTGAATAGTCCCAGCTACAGCGTTTTCTGAACCTAAGCCTTCACCTATACCTGCTAGAAATAGACTTGCCCCTGTTAATTCTAAATTATCGGCATTAACTGTAATTGAGCCACCGCCATCGGAAGTAATATCAACTACCGCATTGTCAGTTAACAATACATTTGCCTTAGCTACATTGTCAGGAAAGCTGAAATTACCATCTTGGTCAATAGTGATTGTTCCTGCTGTGGATAACCCACCTAAGTTAATTACTCCCCCAGGTGCGGTAATTTTTCCTCCCGTTAAGTTCAGATCTCCTCCGAGCAAATTTATCTTTTGTCCTGCTAAAACTTGTAAACCAACATCATCAGCAACCGAATTATTAGTAATTTCTGCTGGATTATCTCTAAAACCCAAACCAATTGGGGCATTCACCGTTAATAAAGGAGGATTATCTAAATCTGCTGCGCTAAATTCTCCATTCTCAAACAGAATACTACTGGCACTACTGCCATAGAACGAACCACCAAGACTCAAACTAGCATTCTCGCCAAAAATAATGCCCGCAGGATTAATCAAAAACAAACTGGCAGTGCCATTTGCCCGAATCACACCATCAATATTGGAGATATTCCCACCAGTTACTCTAGAAAAGATATTAGAGATGTCATTGGCATTATTAAAGAAAGCCTCATTGCCCGTACCCACTGAAAATTCCTGAAAGCTATGAAATAAGTTACTACCTCTGGTTTCTCCGCCAGTTATTTCGGCAACATTTCCATTGGGAGTGACAATAGTGTTAACTGTTCCATCCGTGGTAACTTGAGCCTGGACGTTACTACCAGTAGCCCATAGATAACCAACTGTACAAAGACTAATCTGTAACGGTAAGGATAGAGCTTTTTTCATGATCTGTATGATACAAAAGCTTGGATTTACATTTAAGCGACATACTACCAGCCCAAGCCACTACACATATGACAATTCTCATACAAACTAATATAAATACACAAAATGACATGTTTAATTAAGCTAATTGTGAGTTTTTTTGCACATGATAAACAAGTTACAAATAATGAATCAAAACCTGTTAGCAAATATTAGGATTGTTTTGGTAGAGCCTGCGGGGGCGTTAAACGTGGGATCGATCGCCCGAATTATGAAGAATATGGGATTGACTAGTCTGGCTATGAAATCAGAATAAGTAATACTTCTGTATTGTTAAATTGCTATTGTTGTTTCCCAAGAGTTCGACGAAGACAAAAAAAACTTGAAAATTTCGCAACTTTTTAAATTTTAGGTGTCTGAAGAGCGGATTCTTTGGTTAAGAAAAACATAACTCCTAACGACCTTCGCGTAGCGTGCCCGTAGGGCATATTCCGAACTCCGAATTCACCTTATCCTGAGAAAAACCGAGATATCCTCTGGGAGTAATCATCCATTCAGCGTGATTGCGAGTAGTGGTATTGCCAATAATAACGGTGGTGAGCATATCTATAGGTTGTTCTAACATCTTTTCTAAAGTGGTTAAAAATACCTGTTCATCTTCTCGATATGCCCCATGAACGATCGCCACAGGGGTATCTGGTTGACGATGTTGGGAGAAAATTGCTTGGGCTGTAACGATTTGTTGGGTGCGAGTTTGCGATCGCGGATTATAAAGAGTGGTAATAAAGTCTCCACTTGCTGCTGCGTTTAAACGTTTCTCGATCATCGACCACGGAGTTAATAAGTCACTGAGGCTGATAGCACAAAAGTCGTGCATTAAAGGCGCGCCAACTCTAGAGGCTGCGGACTGTAGGGCAGAGATCCCAGGAAATATTTGTACTTGGGGGGTTTGACCATTCCAGCCCATATTTTGTAATTCTTCTAAGACCAACCCTGCCATGCCGTAAATACCACAGTCTCCAGAAGAAACTACCGCCACCGTTAGACCCCACTGTGCCAGTTCGATAGCGCGTTTAGCCCGTTGTTGTTCTTGAGTAATGGGAGAGGACTCAAATATTTGACCTGGACGTTTCAAAGACTGAATTAGTTCGATATACAGACGATAGCCAATCACGAGATCAGCTTCAGCGATCGCAGTTTTGGCAGCAGGGGTAATTTGATTTAAGTTACCAGGGCCAATACCGACTAAATAGAGTTTACCTGTCCGCCCAATATACTCTTGAGGGGCCTGAGCGATCGCCACTGTCACCGCCCCTGATTGATTATGGGACTTAAAAATCTGTTTAGATACCAGTAGATTTTCTCCTGCCAAAATAGCAGCAGCCTCGGCAACGCTGGAAGTTCCCACTTCTTGTTTAACTATGGCGGAGGGAGTAGGAACATCGACTTGATTTAATTCTTCAGCAGTAAAAGTTTGGAAGCTTAAATTTCGTCGCTGACACACTTCGATGATTCCCTGCTCGTCGGCTTTTAAATCAATACTGGCGATTCCGGCGATCGCTTCCATAGCAAAATGGTAAGTCTGACAAGTTTCATCGATAGCCTTTTCGATTAACTCACTAGAAGTATTTCTCTCGCAACCAACCCCCACCCAAAGAACTTTAGGATGCCACTGTACCTGGGGAAAATCGCTCTGGGTCGTAATTTTTCTCTTGGTGGGACTAATCCAGATTCGGGCTTGGGGTTTAATCTTTGACTGCGGGGAAGAAAATCCGAAATAAAATGGATGCTGTGGCGGTAGCTGTGATTGCCAGAGAGTTGAACCAGCCTCCTGAATGACTTGAACCGTTTTTTGATTAGCAACTGCTGCCATTGCCCCTGTCCAATCTCCCTCACCTTTACGCCAGCCGTAAGTAAAACCCAGAACATCAATTGCAGGCAAAGATAAACTATGAGATGTCCCTGTAATGACCACAGTTGCCCCAATTTGGTTAGCAATCAACTGCGCCAGGAGATCCGCTTTACCTTGGTGTCCACTGCACAGGCTAATAACATAATCTCCCAGAGAATCTACTACTACTACCGCAGGGTCTTCTGCCTTATTTTTGAGTAGAGGAGCAATTAAGCGCACCACTGCCCCAGTAGCCAGGCAAAACACAAAAGCTCGATTTTTGTCCCAGATTGCAGCAAGATGTTCCTTGAGAGAATTATCGTAGTGCAGAGAATTCCCCTGTTGTTCTACGGTGGAGGGTAACCATAGCTGAATGTGAGAATCTTGTACTAAGGGAGCGATCGCTTGTGTCCCTTGCTGATTAGTGGCGATCGCTATAACTGGAGCAAACTGTTCAAAACAAGAATTTTTCAAGGTGCTGACCTAATTACAATAATGGAAATGGAAACCATATTTAATGGTAGTTGGACTAGTAATTTTGAGGTTAAAAGTCTTAACAAAAATCAGCTACAGAGAAAGTTTGGTAAACTAATGATTGGAAAAACGACTGGTTATGCTGCTAGATGGTTCTACCGATTACTAATGAGAAATTGTCTTAACGATGAACAGTGAAAACAATGCTTAACTTCACTAAGCCATTTTATCCCTTACTCCTTGCCACAGCTAAAAGCGATCCTGAGTCGGCTCATCGTCAAATGCTTAAGACATTAAGTAATTTAGAATTAAATCGTAATTCTGTCTGGGGTAGTTTGGCAATTAAGCAATTAGAAAAGTCGTTTTGCATCCAGGACACTCGTTTGCAACAAACTCTCTGGGGATTAGATTTTCAGAACCCTTTTGGTTTAGCTGCGGGGTTTGATAAAGATGGGACAGCAGCAGGAATCTGGAGTAGTTTTGGTTTTGGTTTTGCCGAACTAGGTGCAGTTACTCTCCACTCGCAATCAGGAAATCCTCGCCCTCGAATGTTTCGCCTGCCTAAAGATAAAGCAGCACTTAATCGCATGGGTGCAAATAATTTAGGTGCAGCAGTAATGGCAGACACCCTCTCTCAAACCTGGAAAAGGCAACCCCGTAAAATTCCTATCGGCATCAATCTCTGTAAATCTAAAGTCGCCCCCCTAGAAGAGGCAGCAGCAGATTACGTTGGCAGTTTTAAATACTTACAGGATGTGGCAGACTACTTCGTTATTAATGTTAGCTCACCCAATACCCCAGGATTGCGATCGCTCCAAGCAGGGGAACAACTAGAACCTATTCTATCAGGATTACAGACAGCAAATACCCAGGATAAACCTATTCTGATTAAAATCGCTCCCGACCTCGATTGGCAAGATATCAAGGATATTCTGAACTTAGCGGGTAACTATAATCTCTCTGGTGTAATCGCTACGAATACTACAATTCGCCGTGATGGTTTAAATACCAAGATCCTCCCAGAAACAGGGAAGAGTATTCAAGATGAAGCTGGCGGTATCAGTGGTTTACCAGTTAAACAGCGTGCAACTGAAGTAATTCGCTTTATTTACCAAGAAACAGATGGTAAATTGCCGATTATCGGTGTTGGAGGTATTTTCAATGCCGATGATGCTTGGGAGAAAATCATTGCAGGGGCGAGTATACTGCAAGTCTATACGGGATGGGTTTATGAAGGGCCTTGGATGGTTAATCAGGTGTTATCAGGCTTGTTAGCCAAGTTGAATGATGCAGAATTGGATAATATTAGTGAAGCGGTTGGTTTAGAGCATCAATAAATTTCTCATGGCAA
>CBDUCX010000258.1:0-8066 GCA_965365755.1 uncultured Pleurocapsa sp. | reverse complement strand
CCAGACTGCAAAAATCCTAAATCCCCCGTATTAAACCAACCATCAGCAGTAAATATCGACTGGTTTAATTCAGGCTGCTGAAAATACCCCCTAGTTACCGTTGCACCCTTGACCTGCAATAAACCGATCTCCCCTTCAGGCACAATCTCTTGAGCATCATTGACAATTCGTAGGGACACCCCAGGAATAGGCGCACCCACTGACACAAATTCCCGATTCATATTACAATAAAAGTCATTAGAATGGGCTATCCCTGAACATGTTTCCGACATCCCATAGCCAGGACTAACAGTAGTCGGTGATAAACCATAGGGTTGCAGTAATTGCAAAAAACGCTGGGTAGTTTTGCCGACAACCGACTCCGCCCCATTACCCATCCAGCGCAAACAAGATAAATCCCAATCATGTTGACTAGTATCCCCCAATCTTTCATTGACTAAGTTATAGGCAAAATTAGGACTCCAGGTAGCAGTAACGCGATAATGATCTATCAAATCCAACCATTGCAAAGGATTTTGGAGAATTAACTCACTTTTAACCTGAATTTGCTCACATCCCAGATATACTTCCGTCAGATGAAACATTACCAAACTAGCAACATGTTCCACGGGCATCCAGTTCAAAGTAATATCCTGCTCATTTAACTGATTTACCCTCGCCATGCCATACATACTAGCGAGCAGATTACGTCCCGATAACATAACCCCCTTGGGTTTTCCTGTACTGCCAGAGGTAAACAACAATAACGCCAAGTCGTCCAAGTTACCACAGTGCCAATCACTGTCAGGTTCGTTAGCCAATAAATCCTCAACCTTAACTACCGTATAATCTTCATGCTGTTTTACGTCAGAAATAATTAAAGGAAAATTACATAACTCCCAAGCCTGACGCAGTTTACTACTATCTTCAGTTGGCAAATTAAGCTCCACTCCTAAAGGAATAGGCACAAATCCCCCCAAAAAGCAAGCCCAGAGACTAGCAAAGAAATGACGTGGATTTTGTAGCTGGAGAATTACCTGATCTTGAGGCTTTTGACCTAAATTACGTAGCGATCGCAAAATCTTTTGCCCTTCTAGCAGTAAATCACGATAAGATAAGAAGTATCCAGGGTTTCCTTGTCTAGCTGGACTGCAAAAAGTAATTCCATTACTACCAGATGCTGCTCGATTCAGAAGTTCCGCTAAATTAGTAATTGCCAAAACAGAATTGGGTAATGCAGCACCATGACTGAGAGAAATACTTACCTGTTGCTTATCCAACTGTTCCATAGATTCTTTTCAACCCACTCACTACCGATGTATTAAATTAAGAGTTACTTTATAGCAGATTGTGGTTGTTGGGGCGATCTTTTTCTGAAAATTCTTTTGGTTAGTGGTTAATTGAAGATGAGTGATAACGATCAAGATCAAGCTGTTAGTTTAAAAGAATGGGCATATATTGCGATCGCCAAACATACCAGCAAAATACTGAAGTATGAGTCTCGGGTACTGCAAGACAAAGATACCGAAGACTTACATCAAATGCGGGTAGGAATGCGACGTTTACGCAGTGCGATCGCAGGTTTTGCTAGAGCTTTAGACTTACCACCGGCAGTAAATCAGAAAAATATTGCCAAAATTGGTCGTTCTCTGGGAAAACTCAGAGATTTAGATGTGTTACTCGCTGCTTTAAAAGATGATTATCGCCCCTTACTACCAGCAAAAGAACAAAAGAGTCTGGACAAGGTGATCAAATCTCTACATAAACAACGCAAACATGAAGTAAAAAAAGTTCGGAAATCTCTCAACAGTAAACGATATCTCAATCTCAAGCAAGGATTACAAAATTGGTTAGAACAACCTCAATATCAAGCAATAGGTGACTTGTCTATTTACCCTGTGTTGCCAGATTTACTTTTACCCCAGATTAGTCAACTGCTTCTGCATCCTGGTTGGTTAGTGGGAGTGGAACTAGAAGCGGGAAAAATCAAAGTTCCTGAAATGTTTACTAGGGAAAGAGTTCAGCAACTATTAGAACAAGAAGGTTTATTACTCCACGATCTGCGTAAACTAGCGAAAAAAACCCGTTACAATCTAGAGTTATTTTCTCAATTCTATGGCGACACTTATCTCTACTATGTTAAACAAATAGAGCAAATTCAAGAAGTTCTCGGTCAAATTCAAGACTGTTACGTTTTAAGAGAAGTCTTAGAAAAAATTTTACAATCGGCGATCGCTAATAAAATGCCTGAACTAGCAACTTTACTGATCAAAACCCGATATCAGAAATGGCAAGAATGGTTAATTTTACAAGAAGAGTTTCTGGATGATCAAAGTCGCCAAGAGTTGAGACAGACAATACAGCAACCCTTAATGAGTAATGAGTAACTACTAACTACTAACCACTAACTACTAACTACTAACTACTAACTACTATTATTGCTTAAAAACAGGGAATACTAAAGTTAAAAAGCCTTAACTCAAAGTTTTAGCTTAAGTTCCCATGAATGATCAGTCAAAAAATCAGGTTGCTTCACCCCAAGACAGTCCCGAATCAAAATTTAAACTGAGCTTATCGTTGCCGTTAATCTTGGTATTGCCTTTTTTACTGCAAATTTTCGCCGCAGTGACGATGACTGCTTATTTGTCCTTTAAGCATAGTCAGAAATCGATTCAAGATCTGGCGGAACAATTGATGGTAGAAGTCGATGGGCGTATTGATGAACATTTAGCGGCTTATTTGGCTACCCCCCACCAGATAAATCAACTAAATAAAAATGCTCTGGATCTCAAGCAGATTGATTTCCAAGATCTGCGTACTATGGAACGACATTTCTGGCAGCAAAGTGAAATTTTTGAACTGGTCAGCTATATTCAGTTTGGCAGTGTTAACGGTGAATTTGTTGGTCTAGAGATCAATGATAGTAAGATCACCAGATATCAAGTAACAGAGTTTAGTAAATCGCTGAAAATCTATGAAATCAATAGCAACGGCGATCGCGGAGAGTATTTTAGTAATGTTCCTAATTACGATCCACGCCAGCGACCCTGGTATAAAGTACCACAACAAGCAGATCGTCCCGCCTGGACAGATGTTTATTCTTGGGTCAATCCCCCTACCTTAGCAATAACTCTAGGACAACCTTATTACGACCGATCAGGAAAGTTTCAGGGTGTTTTAGCTACAGATCTAAGTATTGCCAGCATTAGCGATTTCTTGCGAACTCTAAAAATTGGCAAAACTGGTCAGGCATTTATTTTTGACTCATCAGGGATGTTAGTTGCCACCTCCACCGAGGAACAGCCTTTCACCATGGTACTTAGCCAGCCGAAAAGAATTCATAGTAGGGACAGTCAAAACCTGCTGACTCGTGCCACAACGGAATATCTCGAAGCTCAATTTGGTAGCTTAACCAACATTAGTGAAAATCAAACTCTTCGTTTTGCAATTGATGGTAAACAGCATTTTTTAGTTCTGAGCTTATTACGAGATCCACATGGCTTAAATTGGACTAATGCCATTGTGGTGCCTGAGTCCGACTTTACGCAAGAAATTGACGCGAATACTCGTAAGACAATCTTGCTCTGTGTTGCTTCCTTGTTAACCGCAACTTTGTTAGGGTTAATGACCTCTCGCTGGATCACTAACTCGATACGTAGTCTGAGTGATGCTAGTAAGGCGATCGCCAGTGGGGATTTGTCACCAACGGTAGAGATTAAAGGAGTTCATGAATTAAGCGTATTAGCCAATTCCTTTAACCGAATGGCAAGTCAATTAAAGTCTTCTTTTGCTGAAATTAATTACGCCAATCAAGGTTTAGAAATAACCAATCAAGAATTAGATCAAACTAACCAAGAATTAGAACAGCGAGTCATAGAACGTACCAGGGAACTGCAAACTGCCAAGGAAGTCGCTGAAGTTGCCAATAAAGCGAAAAGCTCGTTTTTGGCAAACATGAGTCATGAATTACGGACTCCCCTAAACGCTATTCTCGGTTTTACCCAGCTTATGCAGCGGGATAAATCAACAACGCGATCGCAATTAGAAAATCTAGCAGTAATTAATCGCAGTGGAGAACATTTACTATCTCTGATTAACGATGTCTTGGATATGTCCAAAATTGAGGCGGGACAGATTACTCTGTATCCCCACAGTTTTGATCTATATCAACTCCTGAATACCACTCAAGAGATGCTGGAATTAAAAGCCGATGCCAAGAGTTTACAGCTTATATTTGAGCGTCATCCCAATACACCGCAATATGTACGGACGGATGAACGTAAATTACGACAAGTATTAATTAATCTGCTCAATAATGCCCTGAAATTTACTAACTCAGGTGGCGTAACTCTTCGGGTCAAATCAGATCCAGCAGAGCGCTATATCTTGTTATTTGAAATTGAAGATACAGGCACAGGAATTGCCCCCGAAGAATTAGAAACCGTATTTGATGCCTTTACGCAAACGGAAACAGGTAAACAATTAGAAGAAGGAACTGGTTTGGGCTTACCTATCAGCCGTAAATTTATTCACTTGATGGGGGGCGATATTGCCGTCAGCAGTAAGTTAAATCAAGGAACAGTATTTCGATTTAACATTGTTGCCGAATCTCCGCAAATAGATGAACTAGAATCTCCTAAATCTCCACAAAAAGTTGTGGCATTAAAACCCAATCAACCCAGCTACCGCATTTTAGTGGTGGATGATCGTTGGGAAAATCGTCAAATTGTCACCAAACTACTCCAGCCCGTCGGCTTTGAAGTTAAACAAGCGGTCAATGGTCAAGAAGCGATCGCTATCTGGCAAGAGTGGCAACCTCATTTAATCTGGATGGATATGCGCATGCCTGTAATGAACGGCTATGAAACCACTGCATACATCAAATCACACCTAAAAGGTCAAGCTGTTTATATTATTGCCTTAACAGCATCTACCTTTGAGGAGGAAAGAGCCATTATTTTATCCACAGGGTGTGACGATTTTGTGCGTAAACCATTCCGCGAAGAGGTTCTGTTTACCAAAATGGCGGAGTATTTGGGGGTGGAATACATCTACGAGCAAAACAATGAACCAGAGGCAATGTCAGCTCATTTAGCTGCTGAGTTTCCCTTAGAACCCGCTGCTTTACAAGTCATGTCTGGGGAATGGTTAACTCGACTGGAATCTGCCGCTGCCGAATTAGATCATGAAGCGATCGCTCAATTAATTAGTCAGATACCCGATGAACATACTCTGTTGGCACAGTTACTTCAGAACAAGGTTGATGATTTTGATTTTGATGACATCGTGGATTTAGTTCAACAAACAGCCAGTAGCAAGTAGCAAACAACTACTAACTACTAGTCAGTATTTAATCTTAATATTAAGCAATTAAACATGAATCTATCTTGCCAGAATAACCAAAATATCTTAATTGTGGACGATATTGTCGATAATTTACGAGTTTTATCCCATACTCTCACCAATCAAGGTTATAAAATTCGCTGTGCCAAAAATGGAGTTGTGGCATTAAACGCAGCCGCCAAGATGATTCCTGATTTGATTCTACTGGATATTAATATGCCTGACATGAATGGCTATGAAGTTTGTCAAAGACTTAAAAGTGAGCCACAAACTAGAGATATTCCCGTAATTTTTCTCAGTGCCTTAGACGATATCTTGGACAAAGTTAAAGCTTTTGAAGTTGGTGGCTTGGACTATATTACCAAACCCTTTCAGGTGGAAGAAGTCTTGATTCGAGTTAAAAATCAACTGGATTTGCAAGCAGCCAAAGCGGAAGTTGATTACTTGAACCGTCAACTAGAACAAAAAGTTAAAGAGCGAACTTTGGAGTTAAAAGTAACTAACCAAAAGCTGCTGAAAGCCAATCAACAGCTACAGCAAGAAATTATTGTCCGCCAGAAAGCTGAACAGCAACTAATTTACGATGCTTTATATGATGGCTTAACTAACTTGCCGAATCGGAATTTATTAATGGATCGCATTGATCGTGCCCTACAACGTGCCAAACGCAATCCCCATCACTTATTTGCTCTTTTATTTATTGATCTAGATCGTTTTAAGGGGATCAACGATAGTTTAGGTCATTTAGTAGGGGATAAATTACTAAGGGCGATCGCTAAACTCCTGGCGGAAGATTTACGCACTACGGATACGGTAGCCCGTCTTGGGGGAGATGAATTTGTGATTTTACTGGATGATATTAACTCTCTGAAAGATGCTACTGAAGTAGGCGATCGTCTCCAAGAAAAATTGAAAATACCTTTAAATCTTGAGGGTAAAAGTATTGTAACTAGCGCCAGTATAGGTATTGCTCTCAGTTCATCCAGTTATCGCAATAGTTCGGAAATTTTGCGCGATGCTGATATTGCTATGTATCGTGCCAAAGAAAAAGGTAAAGCCTGCTACGAAGTTTTCGACCAGGCAATGTATCTTCAAACCCTTAAGGCGATCGAACTAGAGCATAATCTCCGTCTCGCTCTGCAAAACCAAGAATTTAGTTTGTACTATCAACCAATTATTTCCCTGAAAAATAACCACCTGTCAGGATTTGAAGCCTTAATTCGTTGGCAACATCCGCAACATGGATTTATCTCCCCAATGGAGTTTATTCCCCTAGCGGAGGATACTGGTTTAATTGCGGATCTGGGAGATTGGGTACTAACAGAAGCCTGTCAACAGTTAGCCGCCTGGCAAGAGCAATATAGTGATGTTCCTGGAATCGACTCTTTGAAAGTTAATGTTAATATTGCCCCTCAACAATTCCAAAAAGCAGACTTTATCGATAAATTAGATCAGATTATCGTTTCCACAAATGTGAATCCTGCTTGTTTAAAGCTGGAAATTATCGAACGAGTACTAGTCAACTCAGAGAGTAACACCCAAAAAACCCTCTCTGAAATTAAAAATAGGCAAATAACCCTCAGTATTGATGACTTTGGCACGGGATATTCTTCTCTCAGCTATTTAAGTCGCTTACCAATTGATAATCTTAAGATCGATCGTTCCTTTATCCACAATATCAATTCCGATGCTGAAAGCTTAGAAATTGTCAAAACCATTATTACTCTGGCGCATAATCTGGGAATGGATGCAATCGCTGAAGGAGTCGAAACCACCCAACAAGCCCAGAAGTTGAAATCTTTAAACTGTGAATATGCTCAGGGATATCTCTATGCTAAACCTTTGCCAGCACAAGCGATCGAGTTGATGTTAGAGGATAATTTTTCTCCCTTCAAAGCCCAGGATATCTGAGTTCAATAAGAACTTTTTTGTATCAAAAGATACATATTTTTGTGTCATTTTTAAAGTTTTGACACATTATAGAAATCTACTGAGGTCAAATTCTTCATCATTGACTTCTGGGGAAAATCGCTCACTGTTTAAAATTAAAACTAAGCGTTCGGTATAATCCACTGCGCCTCGTAATTCTTGTTGCAACTTGGCCAAACCACCATTAGCATATTCTTCAAAAATCAACACCCTTGTTGCTGCTGCTGCCTCATCTTCGTTGGATAACACTTTGATATCTTGAGTTGACATTACCGCAATTAACTTAATCAGGCGATCGTAACCACGAGAGATGAATACTTCTAAACTGATTGGTGCAGGTTCACTCTGGGATATTTCCCTAAGAGGCGATCGCTGTTGATGTTTGGCACCTAAACTAGCAGTAAAGGCAATTATATCGGCATAGGTAGAAAACATCCCTGTTGTTCCTTTGGTATCCAAAAGCTTCTGAACTAATGGGGCTTTATCTTTGGCTACTTTGATTCTGGGTAATGCCATAGTTGAACTAATCTTAGAGCGATCGCGTTTTAACTGGGAGAAAATTCTAGTTTTGTTCCATTATTATTCCAGTTATTAATTTAACTTTCTTCAAACAGCCAGTCGTACTCAAAAAACCCTTAAACAACCCACTACTTATTCTACAGGTAAAAAATTAATTAGCGATCGCTGTCATTGTTGTGATTATTATCAGGAAAATATAAAAACTATTCCTCGCCTAAGTTCTTCTTCCAGTGACAGTAGCAGCAGTTCTAGCAGTTCTAGCAGTTCTAGCAGTTCTAGCAGTTCTAGCAGTTCTA
>CBDUCX010000257.1:0-8130 GCA_965365755.1 uncultured Pleurocapsa sp. | reverse complement strand
AATGAGTCATGAGATTTTTTCAGTCAAAGACGTTTGTAATTTAGTTTATAGCTATAGCACAACTTAATCTGTTTAATTAGCTAACAATCAGCAAAATAATCACCATCGATACGTGATGAAAGCATTCCAACTATTTACTAACTTTTATTGGGTATCAAAATTCTCATCTGCGATCGCGCCCTTGTCTCTTGATCCTGCTTGCTGCATCAGTTTAACGATTGTCCAGGTACGAAACTTTCCCATAAGAGTGGCAACGATCTTTAATGCTGGCTCATTAATTGCCTGGTATTATTACCTGCTGATTTTGTTAATAAAGCGATCGCCTGAGTGGTTAATACCCAGTATCTTTTTTGGGGGTTCTAAGATAATTAAATCCTACTGTGCCATGTTTTATTTTTCAGCAAATGCTTTCCCCAACTCTTCGCTAGAGATTGCGATCGCACGCTAGGTATAGACAAAGGTTATTTTTTGCAAGTACCATACAGTCTTGTTATTGAAATATCAGACGTAATTCAATAATTTTCCTCTGTAAGTACATATTTTTGATATTCGTTAGTTGTCGTCATGATTTCTTCGACATTATGTTGAATAATTTCACAATAGCGGTCAAGCTCTAAATCGTTCTCGTCGTAGCCAAAAGGGTCTTGAATTTCTACCCCGATTTCTTCAATACCAAATAAAGCGAAAGCAACTAAACAAGTGGCAGGGATAGTCAACCATTTTAGAGAATCCACAACCTGAAAGGGAAAAAGTAGGCAATAGAGATAAATTAAGTGTCGCAGATGTAAGGAATATGCCAATGGGATCGGAGTATTTAAAATGCGTTCGCATGCCCCCAGATTCGCGTTGAGAATATCGAGAAGCCCAAATAGATAAATAGACTCGCGATTGTCAATCAAATTATCTTGAGACTGTTGTTTTACCCAACCTCTCAGCCAACCCAAAATTGTTAAGGGAGGGTGCGCCTGTTGACGGAGTAATTCATACTGCTGGGGGCTAATCAAATTGGTTAATTTTTGATTAATCGGTTCGGATCTCAAGTGGAGTTTGGTAGCCACAGCAAATGCTGGCAAAAGTTGGGTTATTTTTTGTTTCTCTTGAGCTTGCAACTTATCTATTGTGGGGATTAAAGTCCAGATAGACTGAGCGAGACTGCGAGTCGTATTAATTTGGCTACCCCATAGTTTACGGGCTTCCCAGAATCGCTCGTAAGCAGTGTTGGTGCGGAATACCAGTAACAAACCTAAAACTACCGCTGGAATCGCTAGACCAATAGTGGAAAAGGAAACATTTACGTCAAAATGGTATAGAACTACTACCACTAGGCTGACACAGCCATAGAATAGGACTAAGGGTAGCACTTCTGGAATAATTGAAGCTTTCCAGAGCCAGTTTAAACTGTACTTTTTCCGTCTTACATTTATTTTGCTTCTCAATGTCATGATTTTTTGGTTTATGCTACGTTTCTCTGAATAGAAAAAACTAGTCTCTAACACTCGATCAATTTAAATATCGACCTGATACTTAAGCTTTAATTCGTCTCCGAGAATACCCCGTATACCCCAATTAGACGGAGGAATTTCCCAAATAGTAATTTCCAAGTCTTGAGGAATGATATCGGTGATTTTCGCAATCTTTTGATATAAGAGTCGAATTAAATTTTTCTTAGCTTCTGGGGAACGACCTGCAAACATAAGAATTTCAATGATTGTATAATTGTTTGTGCGATCGCACTAATAAAATAAAGTTCTCAGGTTCAAGGGTAATGAATCGCTGAAATCTTTTTTTCCTTGGATGTTCCAAGTGCTTCCATTAACGCCGAATGAATAGCATGAGACAGAGTAAAACGCTTCGATTCTATATTACTTTGCAATCCGTAAATCTTAATTTGCAGCATCGATTCTATAACTAATAATTTTCAATTGAATTGCATTCCTTGATCGTTTTATGAGCAGAGTTTAAATCTTAAACTCAGACTTCTCTAATAATTTAAATAATTATGATCTAAAGTCATCTCAAACGATTTTAATATAGTATATATTAAGCAGTTTATATGATCAGGGTAAACGCCCAAAAAATTTAGACGTTAGATAAGCTAAACTTTAAGTAGTTCAACAGATTCAGTGTAACGAGAGTTTTTCTTTTACTGTTGACAACTGCTGTTGGCGATCATAATAATTCTTGACTTTTCAGACATCCTCTGAGTCAATCAGGTGATGGGCAAGATGTTGCCTATTCTTATTTCTATATACTCCGCGTAATTTTCAATTTATCAAGACATAATATCAATGAGACTATTATTTTACACACCTCTAGAGTCTACAATTAAACAAAAGTTTAGAACTCCCTTTACTGATAATAGTCGTCAAAAGTTAATAGTTCATTGTTGCTACCATAAAGTTGGTACTGCATGGTTTATTAGAGTGTTGAGAAAAATTGCTCGCTATTATGGGCTTAATTTTCAATGTTGTCTGCAAAGTGAGCTAAAAAGAAATACCGACATTTTTATGGAATATACCAGTCGTCTTGATATAGAGAAACTACCTGATTATGTTGGTTCTCATATCATACGTGATCCCAGAGATGTAGTTATCTCAGCTTATTTTTATCATTTGTGGACAAAAGAGGAATGGGCACATATTCCTCGGAAAAGTCTAAAGAATTTAAGTTATCAGGAATATTTAAATTCCTTAAATCAGGAAGAAGGTTTAATAGCAGAAATGCAAGGAATTTCTAAGGAGGTTATTGAGGAAATGTCTTGCTGGGATTATAATAATCCCAATTTTTTTGAATTCAAATACGAAGATATCATTCGTAATGAAGAAAAAGTTTTCTACGAAATTTTTGAACATTATAATTTTAATGAAAAAGCTATTCAAAATTGCATTACTATTGCTGAAAAATTTAATTTCAAAAACCAAAGCAAGCGAAATATTGGAGCTATAAAACAAAATTCACATCTACGTTCAGGTAAAATTGGAGAGTGGCAAGAGTTATTTACTGAAAATCATAAACAGCAATTTAAAGAACTATTTGGTGATATTTTAATTAAGTTGGGTTATGAAACTAGTAATGATTGGTGAAAAAATCGATAATTGATGATCAAGTTTTCATCTGGTCATAATCCTTTTTTAAATAGTAAACTCGAACTGCTCTTTTATTATTAAAACAATAGCTTATTGGTCAATCATTAATACAATGAATAATTTCTTGCTGATCTGGCATCGTTTCATATTGCGGGTGATTATCGCTAATTTTCCACCAGAAAGCTTTTGAACCTGTATAGATATGAAACTCTTGATAATGATCGAGTTCTCCTTCACATCCTGCAATTGGCAAACCGATTAAATTTTCTCTCCGAGGATAAATTGTAGCCAGATTAGAGCCACAGTTGCTACAAAATGTTTTAATTACGTTGGGGGATGCTTGATATTGTGCTATGTATTCCCGTCCTTGAGTTAAACGATAGCTATCTTTTCTAACTACCATCCGACTTCTAAAAGCTGCACCATGCCATTTTCGACATTTAGAGCAATGGCAGTGAACTAAATTACCTGTAGCACCTTGATATTCATAGCAAATTTTGCCACACAAGCATGCACCTTTCAAATTAGCCAATTTATTTTTCCTAAATATTTCCTAAATAATTTAAGTAATTATTGTCTAAAGCTATTGTCAACAACTTTAACATAGTAGATATTAAACAGTTTATATACTAAAAAATTTCCTGGCTACTAATTGTCTAGTTTTTAACTATAGTCTGGTAAGTAGTTAGGTAAGATTGATTAAAAAATGGTTCGGTTAGGAAACAGGGAATAGGAAACGGGTGGTGATAACTAGTAGCCATCAAGATCCAGCTTGTTTCTATTTTTTTACTTAATCACGTCTACCTACTTAGCTAATATCAAAAGTAATAAATAAACCAAATAAATAAACTAATTTAGATATGACAAATTAATTATGTAAAGCTAAGATAAAGTTTAATAAAGTTAAGCTAAAGTTTTATATTGTAATTAGTTATGAATAAAAAAATAATCAAAAGTGGGCGGCGTTCTTTTTTGCTCGGTTTAGGGGGATTTGGTGCAGCAAGTTTACTTCAGCAGCGTAATCATTCTGCTGTACAAGCCCAGGATTTAAACCAATATTTAAATAAAGGAAATAAAGCCAATGGAGGAGCAACCCTACGTCAATTAGCAGCAGCTAAAGGCATTATGTATGGAGGATTTCCTCAAAGATCTCACAACGATTTCCCTCGGGATACTAAATTTCAACGAATGTTTGTTGAAGATTATGGAGCGATCGTAGGTGGTTTTTTTGGAGTAACTGTTGGGCCTTTCGCACCCAATACATATAGATTTGTGGAAACAGATCCCTTCTTTAACTTTGCTAAACAGAATAACTTGGTTTTTCGGGCACATCCGATCATTTGGAATCAATGGAATTCACCTTGGTTAGTCAATAAATTTAAGTCTCCTTCCACGACTGCTGCTGAGATCGATCAAATTTTTGTCAATCATGTTACTACTCTAGCTAGTAAATATGCGGGTCAAGTAGATTCTTGGGATGTGGTGAATGAAGTAATAAATGTCGAAGATGGTCAACCTGGTGGTTTAAGAGACTCCAGAATTAGTGGTTTCAATGGAGAAAAATATCCAACCTGGTACGGTTTTTTAGGAGCAGACTATATCGAGAGAGCTTTCCGTATTGCAGCAGAAATAGATCCTAAAGCTACTTTAGTATTGAATGAAACATCATTAACTTATAGCAATATTTATGGTAATAGCTTTTGGGAGAAGCGCCGTGCCGCTTTATTAAATCTCTTAAGTAACTTAAAGAGTAAAGGTACCCCAATTCATGCTGTGGGTATTCAAAGCCATTTGCTGGCTCATTTTAATAAAAAGTTTGATGGGAACAAGTTCCGTAAATTTCTAAGCGATATTGCTAGCATGGGACTCAAAATTATCATCTCCGAGCTAGATGTATCTGATAATCAACTACCGCAAAATATTCAGGTTCGCGATCGCATTATTGCGGAAACTTATTATGAGTATCTTTCCGTGGTGCTAGATGAGCCTGCTGTCACCAGCGTAATTAATTGGGGATTAAGCGATCGCCATACCTGGTTGAGTAGCTTTGCTCCCAGGCAAGATGGTGCCCCAGTCCGTCCTCTGTTGCGGGACACACAATACAATAAAAAGCCAGCCTGGAAAGCTGTTGCTAGAGCCTTAAAAGAAGCTCCAGTAAGATAAGTTTCGCAGTGGAGTATCTAGGAACGACATAACATTATTTCAGTTTTGGATTGACATACTCACCCGTCTTAGAAAGACGGGTGTTCTAAATTCAGGTAATCAAGAGTTATTTAATAGCTAAAATGCTGCCATAAATAAAATCTGATTTAGTGTTAAATCAAATAATCAAATTGTACATTGCGATCGCTGAACTATTTTCAACAAAAATACATCAATTGATATTTCGCTAAAATAAAGCAAACACAACAAATTTATTCTGGTTATGACCGCTACGATTCCCTTTGTTAATCCTGTCAGTCAAATTAGACTAGCTCCTGGTAGCATAGTCAGTGTTCCTAGGATAAGTTGGCAAGAATTTGAATTAATTTTGCAGCAATTGGGCGAAAATCGCAGTGCTAGACTTATTTTCTACCAGGGTACTTTAGAAATTATGGTTCCCCTACCAGAACATGAAAAACCGAAAGAACTTATTTCAGACATTATCAAAATTTTACTGAGGAAAACAACCAGAAGATATGAACCTTTTGGTTCAACTACTTTTAAAAAGGAAGGTCTAGCAGGAGTTGAACCTGATGTTTGTTTCTATATTCAAAATTATCAAACCATGATCGGTCGCCGCCGCCTACAGGCAAACGACCCTCCGCCAGATTTAGCAGTTGAAATAGACATTCCATCTAAAACTAATCTGGAAGCATACGAAGCAATTAAAGTTCCAGAATTATGGGTTTATGATGGTAGTTGCCTAACTATATATCTTCTCCAAAATCATAAGTATTCTCCATCAGATGTTAGTCCAACATTTCCCAAAATCCCTTTAACTCGTCTCATACCTACTACTATAGAAAAATCTTGGCAGGTGGGGACTGTTCGAGCATTAGAAGAATTTGAAGCATTGATTGATAATTAGAGAAAACAAATTGCCGATCTAATAGACCTGTCTTGAAAATAGAAGCTAGAACAAGGTAAATTCGTTATTCGTTTAACTGATTCTTCCTTCTCTTACAAGCTAGTTTCCGAAATTCTCTGGGAGGTAGAGAGAAATTGTGGGCAATAATAGAGAGTGGAGCTATAACTATGAGCGAATCTGTGTTTTTTTGTAGATTCTGTTTTTCTAAAAGAATTCCAGGGACATCAAGATAGCCTGCCATAGTTAGCAAGCTATGGGATGTTGATTGAAATCTTGTTTCACTGATGACTGGCAATTGTGTTTTCATTGACTCTGGGATAGAAGCAAAATATTGAGAGGTAAGAGCCAAAAGATTTTCAATTCCTCTAAATTTAGGCGATGTAGTCAAGCAATTCCAGGAATAGATTGCATCATCACCAGAAATAATGCAGTTGCTAAATTGATCTAAATGCTGTTGCATTTTTGTTTGCAATTTCTGAAGAAGATTGTTTAGATCGCGATTATGTTCTGGAATTTCTCTCGCCGCGTAAGACAGTGGATTTCGCCATCCTTCAGATTCAAATTGTTGGCGGACTGTAGTTTTATTACCAAAGCAGAGTCCCTCAATACTTCCAGTTTCGAGATCTTTTAAGATCGTGACATGGCTGTCTTGGTTAAACGTGGTACGAATTTTTGCCAAGGTCGTATCAGGATCGTGCCAAAATACTGCTTGTTCTCCAGTCTGAGGATGAATGGGAAATTCTGTTAAGGAATCCATAGTTGCCAGATCGACAATTTCACCTTCACTTTTCCTAAAAACTTCTGCTGGCGATATGAATTCTAAGGTTGTGGGAAAGACCAGATAATTGCCATTATTGTTAAAAATATAGCGGTAAAAATCTGCAATCTTGTTAACTAAGTCATAAGGAATTGCTGGTGGAGCATAGCTCTTCACGGATAAGCCACGTTTTTCCAACCCCACCTTAAGCGTTGGAGCGATTTGTAATTGCATAAATCCTCTCTAAATTAATAAGTTAAATTTGGGAAATGCCTTCAGTCGGATAATAAAATGATTATTTCTTCATGGAAATAATGCTCTGGGGAAAAAAATTGCTAATCCATTTTGTTAAGTCCGAGCTTAAAGTTTTTGATAAATTGCAAATTTCTCACCATTGCTGGTACCTTGTAATTCAAATCCTGCTTTGCTCAATAGTTTCTGAGTTAACCACGTCAGCCTCAATCAATTTAACTCGATCGCCTACCCTTTCTTCGGCAATCTCTACCATAGAGGCGGTAAAGTCAACTCCTGTAAACTCACAACTAGGATCGATCTCCAGGTATTTTTGTGCTAATAATCCAGTTCCTACTCCTAACTCTAAAATTTGGCGACCGTCACCTATGAGCAGATTTACTTCTTTCGCCATTATTTGGTAGTCATAGTAACCGGATGTTACCCATAAATCATAATACTCAGTAATATTTGTATATTGATTTTCCTGATTTTTCATTAGTGCCTTTGAACAACTTAAAACAGTGCGTGGTTGGAAAATTGTTGAAGTTAAATTCTTGAATTTTAAATAAATTATTTAACTTATTGATTTCATTTGCCCTCAAAAAAACATATCACAGTGAGAAGCCGATTAATATTATGACATTAACAAATATTAATGATTTTTTTGTTTTTTTATGGCAACTTACAAAGATAAGCAAATAACTTATCAAAGTCGTCACTGTAATATACCAAGATGATCATGGCTTCTATAGATAAGAAATTCTACTAATCCGATTCTCATACCTTACTGATATCTCAAAGAGAATCTAACCAATGACAATTAGTTAAATTTCTAATTTCCTCCTTCATTTCCCTGAAAATATTGCAAATTTTTATTAATAGTTATTCAATTTCATCTGAGGCACTACTAATCTGATGCTGTTCCAACCACTGTAAGAATGCGATCGCTTCATAGGGCAAACTTTCGGGAACTATATGTAATA
>CBDUCX010000256.1:0-8154 GCA_965365755.1 uncultured Pleurocapsa sp. | reverse complement strand
GGAGAACATAACCCTCTACTCTTTTGCCCTTTTGCCCTTTTGCCCTTTGCTCGAAAAAATTTTTACTTCGTGTTACAAAAAGTAATTTAAATCTTACAAATAATATAAGCTGTCGAAAGTTTAACATTAACATTCGCTAACATTCGCTGCTTTTAGAGACGTACAAAATTAGACATAGGGCGTATTCAGATTATCGACTCGTAGGTAGTAGGTAGTGGGTAGTGGGTAGTGGGTAGTGGGTAGTGGGTAGTCAAAAAAACGGCAAGGATTAAATCATGAATGTAAAACTACAGTTTTCTAAGTGGACGAGGTTTATATTAGGATACTTGTTACTCATTACTTGTTACTTACGAGCTATCTGAAGACCCTATTATATCGTTAAGAAAAACATAACTCCTAACTCCTAACTCCAAATTCCGAACTCACGTTGTTATATTCTGCCTTCAATTTGGGAACAATAACGGTGTAAACCCTGAATTATTTTTTCAGTTTTTTCGACCAATGAATTTAGTCAGAGTTTTTACCATTGCCAACAATGGTTTCCAAGAAGTTATTCGCGATCGCATTCTTTACTTTATCGGTTTCTTTTCTCTGTTACTGATCTTGGCTCAAAGAATTATTCCCGAGATTGCAGCGGGGACTCATGAAAAGATTCTCTTGGATGTCGGCATTGGCGGGGTCTCTATTTTAAGCCTTATTGTAGCGATCTTTGTCGGTACGGCACTGATTAATAAAGAAATAGAAAAACGCACCATATTGATGCTGATTCCTAAGCCAATTAGCCGTGCGGAACTGATATTAGGCAAGCATTTGGGACTTACTTCGGTGTTAGGAGTGATGATCGCCATCATGATGACGATCTACTTAGCTACCCTGAGTCTGGCTAATATTGACTATCCTCTGGTGGCATTGATTACTGCGGGGGTCTACTTACTTTTAGAATTGGCTCTCATCACGGCAGTGGCAATCTTATTTGGAGTATTTACTAGTTCGATTTTAGCTACCTTGCTTAGTTTTGGGGTCTATTTAATGGGACACTTTAGCGAGGACTTAGTTGAGCTAGGAAAACTCAGCAAAAACGCGAATATTGAAAGCTTGACTACTAGTCTCTATCTAGTGTTGCCTAATCTTTCTCGACTGGACCTAAAAAACGAGGCAGTCTACGGTATATTACCCAGTTTGACCGAGCTGATAAGTCATGCTGTTTATGGTCTGCTTTACACTACCCTATTGTTAATTATTTCGATGATCATCTTTGCCCAGAAAGAATTTTAGAGCACAAGATCTACATAATTGCCAAAATAAGTTGTACAAATACTGCCAAACACTATCAGTTTTGATAAAGACTCTAAAGCTTGACTTTTAACCAATAAATAAGTAAATGTTTATATATATATATTAAGTAGAACTGTCGAATAAAAGCAAAACTCTTAAGAAGCTTGATTAATATGTTAGAAAGTTCTGGGTCGATTTTACAGCTACCATCAAGAGCAACAACACTCAGCAACGTGAACCTTCTTATAGTTTCCCATAATCCTGACAATTTTAAAGCGATCGCAGCTCCTTTGTCTACAGCAGATATTAACTTTACGTACGATCTTATCGATACTGAACAGTTAAGCGAAAATGCTCCTCAAAAACAATATAGCGCGATTATTTACGATCACGATCAATTTTCTGCCAATAATTCCCTTAATTCTCTAGTTGAAACACTTCAGTGGAGTGGTCATCTTTTTCCGAATACTCCCTTAATTTTAGTTACAGACACTCTAGGGGATGAACAAGCAATTAAATTAATTCGGTCAGGAGTTAGTGGTTATGTACTACGACACAAGTTACATCAATTACCAAATACTTTGAAAAAGTCGTTATTTGATTTTGTTAACCAGCAAGCAATAGTTAAGCAACAGCAAAATTTAATTAAACAACAACAGGAACAGATTGAACGCTTAGAGGCGGAAAAGCAAAGTTGGCAAGAACAACAACAGGCAAGACAAGAACATATCTCGCACTTGGTTCATGAGTTGCGTAATCCCATTTCTGCCATTATCGGTTTTGCTAGAGCTTTGAAAGAACAGTACTATGGCGAACTCAATACCAAACAACTGCAATATGCTGGCTTACTAGTTGGTTCGGGGGAGCATTTATTAGCTTTAGTCAAAAATTATCTGGAGATAACTAAGATCGACGCTAATAAACAAATACTAGAATTAGAAAGAATAGCTGTAGTAGAAATTTGTCAGGCATCTACCTTGATCGTTGCCGAGAAAGCGAAAGAAAAAGGATTAGAGCTAAGTTTTGAGTTAGAGGATGGAATCGATTTTTGTGTTGCCGACTCAATGCGTCTAAAGCAGATTTTGATTAATCTACTCAGTAATGCAATTAAGTTTACCGAACAAGGTTCGATAACTTTAAAAGTTAGACGCAAAGACGATTATCTTTATTTTGCTGTCGTAGATACGGGAACCGGCATATCTGCGGAAAATATTGCTAAGTTATTCAAGCCTTTTCCCCAAATTAGCAATCATCATGAAAATACTGGTTTGGGGCTAACCCTATCCAAAAAACTAGCTCAACTTCACGGTGGAGATATTACGGTAACCTCCGAACTAGGCAAAGGTAGCTGTTTTACTCTTACGATTCCCATCAACGGTCAAAAGCCATCTAATGATTACTAATTGTCATATATCATAGTTAAGATGATCGTAATCACAGTCAACAATAATACAAATATAGTATTTTGTAAAAATACTTGTATTATAAGCAAAAGAGATGAAGCCGAAGCGGGATGAATTAGAAAAAACTATATTAGATCAATA
This sequence comes from uncultured Pleurocapsa sp., assembly GCA_965365755.1. Taxonomy (GTDB): domain Bacteria; phylum Cyanobacteriota; class Cyanobacteriia; order Cyanobacteriales; family Xenococcaceae; genus Waterburya. The sequence goes on along the minus strand of CBDUCX010000256.1, from coordinate 5,335 downwards.
TCCTCAGTTAAGACTTTCTAATCTTAAGACATTAAAGAAAAAGCAATTAGAGACATTTATAGCTAATCAAGAAGTAGTGTTTCCTGTTGAAGATCTAGTCAAGATATTTGTCGAGCGTAATGAAAGAGCAGATATTAACAAAAGATTGAATAGGGAAAACTTTGGCTTAAATGCAAAACTCGGTAGCCTAACTAACTGGTCAAAAAGTGAACTAATAAAGACTTTTAAAAGACTATACGGAAAAGTCACGAAGGATGACGACAAGTTGCTCGCCTCTATGAATGCAGTCTCTATTAACACTGCTCAAGATAAAATAGACCAAGAGAAAAGTAAAGCACATTATGCAATTAATAAAGCTGAAAAAATTGGGAGGGCATTTGAGCAAGAATATAGAAATCGTCAATATCGTCAATAGTAGTTTAGTGTATTTCTAGATAGCACAAAAATAAACCAGAGAATTTTTGATGACAAGACAATTAGACGGATTGAATTATTGGAACGCACAAGCCCGCAATTCCCAAAGATTTAAGTCCTTTAATAAAGAAGAAAAAAAAGAACTACGACTTCAAGGCTATAAAAATAGAGGTTGGAACAATGTTATAAACTCCTGGAGCATTTTGCAGACAATTCAGGATGACAATAAAAATGAAAATGGCAATACTATTAGTATTTCTGCTTATGTAGCCAAGAAAGCGATAAGAGAAGTAGAAAAAGCTGAATTGAGTGGTAATCCTGATGCTGTTTTAAATAGTCTTAAAAAATTAATTGACACACCAGATCTAGAATGGGAGGCACTGTGCGCGATCGCCAATGAGAATTAATATATACTTAGGATGGGAAGCTATCCTAGATGAACTGTCAAAGATGTTCTGTTTTGAATACCGCTACGAAGATACATACTTTGACGGATATGGAGAAAAAGCTGAATACAGCGTTTCAGATACATCTTTTGCCAGAAAAGCAGACTTAGATGATTTTATAGGCAACGGTAGTATTGGTACGGAATACGGAAGAGCTTTAGTACTGTATTCTTTGTATGCATGTCGGCACTTAATCATCGAAGATATTAGATACCCTTCCTACGATGACTGGAAAAGAAAATGGGGTATGAGCTTAGATCATAAATTACCTAAGAAATATTTTCCTGAGCTAACTTTTGATTGCGATAATTGGCAACCTTTGCCTATCGAGGATAACAAAAAAAGAGGTACTGATTTCTGGCAGGAAGGCATGGATGAGCTAGCTAAACTACACAAAATGGTAGATGAATCAATCCCGCTTTAATTCTTCTAGCATCCCATAACTGATACAGCTTTCTTTTTTTGCTCTGGTGATAGCTCTTGATTGGCTTTTCCCCTAATCTGCTTAACCCGAACTCAGATTGATTAGTAACTATGTTCTATAATCAAGGGCTAAGGTATTACGTTGACGGTATAGGTTAGCTCAAAAGGACTAAAACTATCATCTTTAGCTGTTCCGCTAATTTCTAGTTCATAAGCTCCTGCTTGAGGAAAAGCAATTACTGCGCCAGGTATCTCTTGGTATTGCTCTACATCTATAGCAGATAATTCTGGTTTTAAAATTGGCTCTGCTTTCTCTCGGCGAGGAACAGCATAAACCTTGAGAATGCAGTTACATTCAGATAAAGGAATGCTCGAACCACCGCGACGGGTTAGGGCAAACCAAGCTGTCGTTGGTTTACCAGCTTTAGGGTTATGGTTTGGTTCGATGTGAAATGTAGCAGCTACTTCATTAGATATTTCTACATTGTGGGCAATTACAGGCACCGAAAACGCAGTAGATAGCAAAACTATACCCATAGTTTTCAGCGTTTTTAATTGGAACATAATTAAAAGACAATTAAAAGACTGCTACTGTACCTTAATAGTGACTGGCTCAGAGATCACAGGGTTATCGTGAGGAACATGCACATAATTTCCTAAAACTAGCTGTAAGGTGTGCTTTCCTGGCTCTAGAGTAAGCTCCGTCTCAGTTTGTGCTTTACCAAAATGGCGAATCTGCTCCGTTGCAGGTAAAGAAGCTGTAAGATCGGGTAATTCTTGTTGGTCGATTAGTAGATGATGATGTCCAGTATTTGCTTGATCTACCCCCGCAGGAGCGAGATCCATCCCCGATAAGCCAAATTTCACGGTAAACGTCTCGGGAACGGTAGTACCATCGGCTGGTTCCAGAATATATGCCTGAGCTTCTGATGGTGCATGGGAAACTAAGTCTGCTGCCAATGCACTATGGGGAATAAACAAAAGCACTGAAGCACAGATTAGACCGAAAAATATAGCTTTAAAGCTCATATACTATTTAGCGCGATATTTAATAAATATTGATGATTTTAATCATATCAAAACATAGGTTATAGCCGTACAAAGTTATGTTAGGACAAATTTATTTGATTGCTCGTAAGTAATGAGTAATAAGTAATGAGTAATAAGTAATAAGTAATAAGTGTCCTAACGTATATGCGTAACGCTATAAAACTACTTTGGCTTTGGCAACCTGGAGATATTCCTCGGCATGATCCTCGAATGAGCATTGCTATCTCCTACCTTTTACTTACATGCGGCGTTTATACCCGTTACATTGGTCTAACTATGTGCCTTTATGCCTAACTCAAGTTTTAAGTAACCTGCACCAACAGAATTTGGATTATGAGTATTCAAAACAAGTTAAATAATCTCCCCTGGTTTCAATTTATTCTGCCCCTGTTTTTTTTCTGTGGTGGATTCAGCATTATTCACTGGTATGGTTGCTTGGAGTTTGATCCTGATGAAGGGATCAATTTAATGAAAGCTTTTTTAGTTAATGATGGCTATTCCCTATATCAAGAAATTTGGAATGATCAGCCACCAATACTGACTCATATACTGGCTTGGGGTATTAATATTTTCGGGGCAAAAGTTCAGTTCTTGCGGGGCTTAATTTTAATATTTTCCACCTTGCTTTTATGGCAAATGTGGTTGGTTTTATATCTTTTAGGGGGAGTGCTACATGCTTACATCGGCTGCTTGTTTTTACTCATAGCGCCTAACTATTGGAGATTAAGTATTTCAGTAATGGTAGGGCTACCCTGCATTACTCTGGCAATGGGGGCAGTATTGAGCATTATTTTGTGGCAGGCAACTCAAAAGAACACTTGGCTAGTAATTTCTGCCTTGCTCTTAAGCATCTCGATTCTAACTAAACTATTCACCTTATTTCTGGCTCCCATTATCCTCATAGGCATAGTTTTAACTCAAGTCTCAAACAAGAGAAAAGCTAGCTGGAAAAAAAAATTACAACTGCCAGCTTTATGGATCATTATATTTCTCTGCTCCTGTTTGCTAATTCTGCTATTGTTTGTCGGTATCGATAATGTTCACTTCCTAATCGAGAATCATACCAGTGCTAGAAGTGTCGATGCTTTTCAAGATATCGGGTTAGAAGATTCTCTTAAAAATGATTACAGACTGTTTTTGGTTGGATTTACAATTTGGGGACTGTTGATTGCTTACCAGCGTAAAAGATGGCCGATCTTTTATTTTGGAGCCTGGTCGATAATTGCCTATCTACTTTTAGTACAACATAAACCAGTTTGGTATCATCAAGTACTGCTCTTACATATTCCTGCGATCGCCATGGTAGGATATGTCATGGGAGAAATTATTACTCCCCTTGTGCGCTTTGGAGTTTTCCATCTTCAACGGAATCGGCGCTTTTTTATCGTCTTTTGGTACGTAGCTATATTTGTGAGTTCCTTACTTTTAATTGGTGAACAAACAAAAACTACAACTAACGATATTAAATCCTGGTGTAAACCTTGTGACGTTAGAGTAATTTCCACCAGTTTAGAACATCAGTTTTTAACAGAAATAGCCCAATTAAGCCCTCAAACAAACTGGATAGTGACCGATTCACCCATGTTTGCCTTCCGCGCTGGTATTCCAGTACCCCCTGCAACAGCCGTTCTTTCCAGAAAACAACTGGAAACAGGAAATATAACTAATGAGCAGTTGATCAATATAATTAAACAATATCAACCTGAGCAGGTTTTCTTTAAACGTTTTGCATGGCCAGAAGTGACTAATTATCTTCAGCAAAATTATCAGCTAAAAAAACAGCAAGAAACGGACTTACATAATTTTCGGCTTTATGTTAGGACTGGACAAGAAGCAAAAAGCTCATGGAATGACAATACATTCAAAGAACTGTAAAAGCATTGTTAAGTAGGGAGGCAGAATTAAATATAAAACCAAAATAAAAGAGAGCGAAGTCAGGGAAGAAGTGTCTTTTAACCTACTACCTACTACCTACTACCTATCCCAACTATCTTCTAATTAATTTTACCCACCTACTTAAGTAGCCCCGCAGTTGCTTTTAACCCCTGGAAGTCTCTCCCCTGAATTATTAGTCCGATAAGCAGTTAAAGTAATCTTGCCATCTTCCGACACTTTAATTCCCCTGGCTGGTTGAATTTTGCCTTGACTAGTTTCTATAGGTTGTGGAGTGGCAGATGTAGAGTTTGTAGATTCACTATTAATCACAATATTCTGCGAACTTAACGGTAGTTCTGGTGCTTGAGGAATACCACCTTTGCCCTTAATCGTAAAACTATTTTGTGCTACTACTTCTCTGTTGGCTCTACAAGCTTGTGCGGTTGTTTGTTCTGGTACAACTATGTTGCTAGGTAATTCTGTTACACCTTGAATCGGATTAATATCAGGAGTGTTGATCGTAACGTTGCCATCTAAACTAAATTGGGAACTGGCATCAATATCATTAGTTCCATTCTCTTCAACAGCTACACCTTCACTAATACCAAATAAAGACTCAGCGTTAATTGTAATATTACCCCCTTGACCTTGTTCGGCGATCGCTGTAATATCATTACCGTTGCCATTACTAGGAAAAGTAGTTATAAACCTGCTATCAATAGTTACGTTACCACCATTAGCTTCTTGAAAAGCGCGAGCAGAAATAAAACTATTCTGATCAAGAGTTATATCTTCAACAATTTGCAACTCGATATTACCCGCATTTCCTTCACCTTCAGTTAAAGTGGATATCTCACCATTATTGGACAAATTCAATACTTTGGTATTGAGGTTTATGTTTCCCCCAGAAGAGTCATTATCTGTTCTAGCTTGAATACGAGAACCATCGCTAATATCAATTTGCTCAAAAGCATTAACATTAATACTTCCTGCTGTTCCTTCTCCTTGTGCAAAAGTACTAGTAGATAATCTAGAACCATTTTTCAAATTGAGCAATGGGGTAGTCAGATTAATATTACCAGCAGTCCCACTACCTCCCTCTTCCAAGTCAGAAGTTATGGCACTGC